>NZ_JANLOA010000128.1:0-189086 GCF_025466035.1 Pseudomonas sp. 20P_3.2_Bac5
AAGCTGCTATTTGCCCTGTTCCCGGTACACATCTCCTTTGCTGCTTCTTTGCGCCATCTAGTGCTCTTCTGTTTTCTATGCAATCTCCTTGTGCATGGCTATCATGCCTGCCTCATTGTGAGTCGAGATTGGCATGCTGAAGTTGTTAAAACTCCTGAAAGATGGTCGATTTCATTCGGGCGAAGCCTTGGGGGCGGCGTTAGGGGTGAGTCGGAGCGCGGTGTGGAAACAGTTGCAGCTCCTGGAGTCCGAGTTGAACCTGACGGTCTACAAAGTCCGGGGGCGGGGCTATCGGCTGTCGACACCTTTGTTGCTGCTGGATGCAGAAAGCATTGCTCAGGCGTCGGCCGGAATTAGCTGGCCGGTATTGATTCATGATGAAATCGACTCGACCAATGCCGAGGCATTGCGATTGATTGCTGCCGGGCAAGCCGCGCCCTTCCTGGTGCTGGCTGAGCGGCAGACCGCAGGTCGCGGGCGTCGTGGCCGCTCTTGGGTAAGCCCGTTCGCGGAAAACCTCTATTTCAGCCTGGTTTTGCGAATAGAGGGCGGTATGCGCCAGTTAGAAGGGCTCAGTCTGGTGGTGGGGCTCGCGGTCAGGCAAGCGTTGTTATCTATTGGTGTTGCGTCGGCTGGTTTGAAGTGGCCAAACGATGTACTGGTAGATGATCGTAAAATAGCCGGAATCCTTCTGGAGCTGGTGGGTGATCCTGCTGACGTCTGTCATGTCGTGCTTGGCATTGGGATCAACGTCAACATGCGCGAGGCGGAAGTCGATCAGGCCTGGACGTCAGTCAGCCTGGAGACGGGGCGGATGAGTGACCGAAACACCTTGGCTGCATTGCTTTGCGATAACCTCGAGCGCTATTTGGCCCGGCACCGCGAGAAGGGTTTTTCCAGTATGCGAGAGGAGTGGGAGGTGGCTCACCTGTGGCAGGGGCGGGCTGTGTCGCTGGTTGCTGGAGTGAACAGTATCGACGGGGTTGTAGTGGGTATTGATGGCCAGGGAGCTTTGCGCCTTCAGGTTGCTGGTGTGGAAAAGAGCTTTAGTGGTGGTGAACTCAGCTTGAGGTTGCGCGATGATTCTTGAGCTTGATTGTGGGAATAGCTTTATCAAGTGGCGCGTTATTCAGGGGAGTGGTGTGGTTCTCCTTGGTGGCGTGGTTGACTCGGACGAAGCCTTGCTCCTCGCTGTTCGCGAGGCAGGGCTGGCTCCAGAACATTGCCGCCTGGTGAGTGTGCGTAGTGAAGAGGAGACGTCGCTTCTGGTGTCGGCTCTAGTCGCGGCATTCGGGTTGACGGTCAAGAAGGCTGTTCCGGCGAAAAGCCTGGCTGGTGTTCGGAATGGTTATGTGGACTATGAGCGCCTGGGGCTCGACCGCTGGCTCGCACTGCTGGGTGGCTATCATCTCGCCAAGACTGCCAGTGTAGTCATTGATCTCGGGACGGCGGTCACCTCGGACTTTGTCACCGCCGCAGGTGAGCATCTCGGTGGATTCATTTGTCCGGGCATGCCTTTGATGCGAAATCAGCTACGCACGCATACTCGTAGAATTCGCTACGACGGTGCCTCGGCCGAGCAGGCGCTGGAATGTCTTGAGCCGGGCCGTTCTACAGTAGAGGCGGTCGAGCGTGGTTGCACCTTGATGCTGCAGGGATTTGTCCTGGCGCAGCTTCAGGAGGCGCATCGGCTTTGGGGGGATGACTTCGCGTTGTTCATAACGGGCGGTGATGCGGCACTGGTGCACCAGGTGGCACCGATGGCTCGGATCGTGCCCGATCTGGTCTTTGTTGGGCTTGCCATTGCTTGTCCGTTGGACTGAGGTGCGTATGCGTTGGCTGTTTCTTTTATTCCTGGTTCTGAACGTCTTCTATTACATCTGGCACCAGCAGGAAGCGCCGCTTAGGGCGAAAGAGGTCGAGTCGCTCTCTCTTTATAAGGGCAGTCAGCAGGATATTCGTCTCTTGAGCGAGGCTGAGCAGCTCAAGTCGGAAAAGCAGTGCATGTATCTCGGCGGTCTGGAGACGCCAGAAGTGCTGGAGGTGCTGCGGCAGCGGTTGACTGCCCTGGATATCTCATCCCGCAAAGTGGTGGGGAGGATAATTGACAATCCGGGTTGGTGGCTTCAAATCAGGCCTGAGAGCCAGCGTTTGCTGGATGAAACCTTGGTTGCGACTCTTTCCCGCGATTTCAAAGACTTAAAGAGTAAAATAATGCAGTGCGAGGGTATTGCAACCGTCGAATAGTTTGCATAGAATGGCGCCCGCTTCACAGGGATAACCACTAAGTGGCGGACCTACGAAGTAGCTGTCAAATAGCTAACCTCAAGATTTTAAAGAGAAAAAGCTTGACAGTAGGTGGGCAAAAATAGAAAATGCCAACCAAGCTCAGGAGGGGTTCCCGAGCGGCCAAAGGGATCAGACTGTAAATCTGACGTCTACGACTTCGAAGGTTCGAATCCTTCCCCCTCCACCATTTTAGCGAGAGCCGCAAGCTCCGCGGGTATAGTTTAGTGGTAGAACCTCAGCCTTCCAAGCTGATGATGCGGGTTCGATTCCCGCTACCCGCTCCAAGTTTGCTGTTTTTGCAACATGTGTTTCGCTCTTGTAGCTCAGTTGGTAGAGCACACCCTTGGTAAGGGTGAGGTCAGCGGTTCAAATCCGCTCAAGAGCTCCATATAACAAGGCAGATATGAAAATATCTGCCTTTGTTTTAATGGTTGGTATCACAGCTAAATTCTTCTGTTAGAGGATGGTGTCGATGGCTAAGGAAAAGTTTGAGCGTAATAAGCCGCACGTTAACGTTGGCACCATTGGTCACGTTGACCATGGCAAGACTACGTTGACTGCAGCGCTTACTCGTGTCTGCTCCGAGGTTTTCGGTTCGGCCAAGGTCGAGTTCGACAAGATCGACAGCGCTCCGGAAGAGAAAGCTCGTGGTATCACCATTAACACTGCGCACGTGGAATATGATTCGGCAGTGCGTCACTACGCTCACGTTGACTGCCCAGGTCACGCTGACTATGTGAAGAACATGATCACCGGTGCTGCCCAGATGGACGGCGCGATCCTGGTTTGCTCGGCCGCCGATGGTCCGATGCCACAAACCCGTGAGCACATCCTGCTGTCCCGTCAGGTTGGCGTTCCGTACATCGTGGTCTTCCTGAACAAGGCTGACCTGGTAGACGACGCTGAGCTGCTGGAACTGGTCGAGATGGAAGTTCGCGACCTGCTGTCCACCTATGACTTCCCAGGCGACGACACTCCGATCATCATCGGTTCGGCTCGTATGGCGCTGGAAGGCAAAGACGACAACGAAATGGGCACCACCGCTGTCAAGAAGCTGGTTGAGACTCTGGATAGCTACATCCCAGAGCCTGAGCGTGCTATCGACAAGCCGTTCCTGATGCCAATCGAAGACGTATTCTCGATCTCGGGTCGTGGTACCGTTGTTACCGGTCGTATCGAGCGTGGCATCGTCCGCGTTCAGGATCCGCTGGAAATTGTTGGTCTGCGTGACACCACCACTACTACCTGTACTGGTGTTGAGATGTTCCGCAAGCTGCTGGACGAAGGTCGTGCTGGTGAGAACTGCGGCGTTCTGCTGCGTGGCACAAAGCGTGACGACGTTGAGCGCGGCCAGGTTCTGGTCAAGCCAGGTTCGGTCAAGCCGCACACCAAGTTCACCGCAGAAGTTTACGTTCTGAGCAAGGAAGAAGGCGGTCGTCATACTCCGTTCTTCAAAGGCTACCGTCCACAGTTCTACTTCCGTACTACTGACGTGACCGGTAACTGCGAGCTGCCAGAAGGCGTTGAAATGGTAATGCCAGGCGATAACATTCAGATGACTGTTACCCTGATCAAAACCATCGCGATGGAAGATGGTCTGCGCTTCGCTATCCGTGAAGGCGGTCGTACCGTCGGCGCCGGCGTCGTAGCTAAAGTAATCGAATAAGTAGTTGATTTAACTCTATCAGGCCGGTATATTGGTCGGCCTGATTAAGCTTTTAGGTCAGTAGCTCAATTGGCAGAGCGACGGTCTCCAAAACCGTAGGTTGGGGGTTCGATTCCCTCCTGACCTGCCAGATTCGCCTCGTGCATCTGGCTTTCTTTTCACAGGACCTTTCCGTATGACTTCCAAGTCTGAAGCCCAAGACTCTCGTTTTGATTTGCTCAAGTGGCTTGCTGTTGTTGCTTTGGTGGTCGTGGGCGTTGTGGGTAATCAGTATTACTCAGCCTCTCCAGTCCTGTATCGCGTAATCGTCCTGCTCGTTCTTGCTGCTGCTGCCGCCTTCGTTGCGCTGCAGACGGTGAAGGGTAAGTCGTTCTTTGCGCTGGCTAAGGAAGCTCGCACCGAGATTCGTAAAGTCGTATGGCCAACCCGCCAAGAGACTACGCAGACCACGCTTATTGTAGTGGCTGTTGTTCTGGTCATGGCGCTGCTGTTGTGGGGGCTCGACTCCCTGCTCGGCTGGTTGATTTCCTTGATTGTTGGCTAAGGGTGTCCTGTGGCTAAGCGTTGGTATGTTGTGCATGCTTACTCGGGCTACGAGAAGCATGTTATGCGCTCCTTGGTTGAGCGTGTGAAGCTGGCTGGTATGGAAGAAGGCTTCGGCGAGATTCTGGTTCCCACTGAAGAAGTGGTTGAAATGCGTAATGGCCAGAAGCGCAAAAGCGAGCGTAAATTCTTCCCAGGCTACGTGCTGGTTCAGATGGAAATGAACGAAGGGACTTGGCACTTGGTCAAGGATACCCCGCGCGTCATGGGCTTCATCGGTGGAACGGCAGATAAGCCGGCCCCGATTACAGATAAAGAAGCTGAGGCTATTCTGCGTCGCGTTGCTGACGGCAGCGACAAGCCGAAGCCGAAGACTCTGTTCGAACCGGGTGAAGTGGTTCGCGTTGTCGACGGTCCGTTTGCTGATTTCAACGGTACGGTCGAAGAGGTTAACTACGAGAAGAGCCGTCTGCAGGTTGCAGTGCTCATTTTCGGTCGCTCTACTCCGGTAGAGCTCGAGTTCAGCCAGGTCGAAAAGGTCTAGTTGAGCGACGCATCCCACACCCCGCAGCCAGCGAGCTGCGGGGTTTTTTCGTCACTGGGATAAAACGCAAGTAAACCGGGGAGCCATTTGGCGCTTGTACCCGATATTGGAGTAGCTCATGGCTAAGAAAATTACGGCTTACATCAAGCTGCAGGTTAAGGCCGGCCAGGCCAACCCAAGTCCACCCGTTGGTCCAGCTCTGGGTCAGCACGGCGTGAACATCATGGAGTTCTGCAAGGCTTTCAACGCCCGTACTCAGGGCCAGGAAGCAGGTCTGCCGACCCCTGTAATCATTACCGTTTACAGCGACCGCAGCTTCACTTTCGAAACCAAAAGCACCCCTGCTTCGGTTCTGCTGAAAAAGGCCGCTGGCCTGTCCAGCGGTTCTGCGCGCCCTAACACCGTCAAGGTGGGTACTGTGACCCGTGCTCAGCTGGAAGAGATCGCCAAGGCCAAGTCTGCCGATCTGACCGCTGCTGACCTGGATGCAGCCGTGCGTACCATCGCCGGTTCTGCTCGCAGCATGGGCCTCAACGTGGAGGGTGTGTAATGGCTAAGCTGACCAAGCGTCAAAAGGCGATCGCTTCTAAAGTAGAAGCGGGCAAAGCCTACAACTTCGAAGACGCAGCAAAGCTGCTGGCTGAACTCTCTACTGTAAAGTTCAGCGAGTCCGTCGACGTTGCTGTCAACCTCGGTGTTGACCCGCGTAAATCCGACCAGGTCGTTCGTAGCGCTACCGTGCTGCCTCACGGCACTGGCAAGACTGTCCGCGTAGCTGTCTTCACCCAGGGTCCTGCTGCTGAAGCCGCTTTGGCTGCAGGCGCTGACCGTGTAGGTATGGACGATCTGGCTGCCGAAATGAAAGCCGGCGACCTGAACTATGACGTCGTTATTGCTTCCCCGGACGCAATGCGTGTTGTAGGTCAACTGGGTCAGGTTCTGGGTCCTCGCGGCCTGATGCCTAACCCGAAAGTTGGTACCGTGACTCCAGACGTCGCTGGCGCTGTCAAAAACGCCAAGGCTGGTCAGGTTCGTTATCGCACCGACAAAAACGGCATCATCCACACCTCCGTTGGCAAAGTCGGCTTTGAAGCTGACAAGCTGAAGGAAAACGTTGAAGCACTGATCGCTGATCTGAAGCGTATCAAGCCAGCTTCCTCGAAAGGTATCTACGTCAAGCGCGTTACCCTGAGCACCACTATGGGCCCAGGTCTGGTCATCGATCAGAGCTCGCTGGACGCGTAATGAAACGACGGGGTGAGTAATCACCCCATCGTTGAAAAAATTGGGGTCCCTGCCTGGCGGGGGCTATCCAAGACCGTAGGCGGCGCAAGCCTTAAACCAAAAGCCTACGCAGATGGTGCTCCCGGTTCCTTACCGAATCAGACACCAAAACGACATCCGGCTTCGGCCAGATGAAACGGTAACAAGCAGGAGTTAAACCCGTGGCAATTAGACTCGAAGACAAGAAGGCCATCGTCGCTGAAGTCAACGAGGCTGCCAAAGTCGCTCTGTCTGCTGTCGTGGCTGATGCCCGTGGCGTGACTGTAGGCGCAATGACCGGACTCCGTAAAGAGGCTCGTGAAGCTGGCGTTTACGTACGTGTAGTGCGTAACACCCTGCTCAAGCGTGCTGTTGCTGACACTGAATACAGTGTCCTCAACGACGTCTTCACCGGCCCGACCCTGATTGCTTTCTCCAACGAACACCCGGGCGCTGCTGCTCGTCTGTTCAAAGAGTTCGCCAAGGGTCAGGACAAGTTCGAGATCAAGGCAGCTGCGTTCGAGGGCAAGTACCTCGCAGCAAACGAGATCGACGTGTTGGCATCGCTGCCGACCCGTGACGAAGCCATTGCAAGGCTGATGAGCGTGATTCAAGGCGCTACCAGCAAGCTGGCTCGTACTCTGGCGGCCATTCGCGACCAGAAAGAAGCTTCTGCTGCCTAAGGCACCGAAAGCGCTTTCAAAATCATACGTTTAATTTGATGGCTGCGTAGGCTGTCACCCCAATACAGGATTCAAGTCATGTCTCTGACTAACGAACAAATCATCGAAGCAATCGGCCAGAAAACCGTTCTGGAAGTTGTTGAGCTGATCAAAGCAATGGAAGAAACCTTCGGCGTTACCGCTGCTGTTGCCGCTGCTGGCCCAGCTGCTGCTGCTGCCGTTGTTGAAGAGCAAACCGAGTTCAACGTTGTTCTGGTTGAAGCCGGCGAGAAGAAAGTCAACGTGATCAAGGCCGTTCGTGAACTGACCGGTCTGGGCCTGAAAGAAGCCAAAGAGAAAGTTGACACCGCTCCTCAAGTCGTAGCTGAAGGCGTTTCGAAAGAAGCTGCTGAAGACGCCAAGAAGAAGCTGGAAGAAGCAGGCGCTAAAGTCGAAGTTAAGTAATTTCGACTTTGCGACTCCAGCCCAAGCGTTAAGCAAACGGCTGATGGCTGGTGGCTCTTGCCACCGGCCTTTTTCCGTTATTGGCTGCCGGTCAGGCCGGCGCCGATAACGAGATGCAACCACCGACGATGGTGGCGCAAACCAAGGGGTTTGCACGATTTTCTGGCTACTCCCGCCGGGGGGGGCCAAACAAGCAGGTGACCAAGCTGGGGAACGCTGATGGCTTACTCATACACTGAGAAAAAACGTATCCGCAAGGACTTTAGCAAGTTGCCGGACGTCATGGATGTGCCTTACCTCCTGGCCATCCAGCTGGATTCGTATCGTGAATTCTTGCAAGCGGGAGCGACCAAAGATCAGTTCCGCGACGTGGGCCTGCATGCGGCCTTCAAATCGGTTTTCCCGATCATCAGCTACTCCGGCAATGCTGCCCTGGAGTACGTTGGCTATCGTCTGGGCGAACCGGCCTTTGATGTCAAAGAATGCGTACTGCGTGGCGTAACCTATGCCGTTCCGCTGCGGGTAAAGGTCCGTCTGATCATTTTCGACAAAGAATCGTCGAACAAAGCGATCAAGGACATCAAAGAGCAAGAAGTCTACATGGGTGAAATTCCCCTGATGACTGAGAACGGTACCTTCGTTATCAACGGTACCGAGCGTGTAATCGTTTCCCAGTTGCACCGCTCGCCAGGTGTGTTCTTCGACCACGACCGTGGCAAGACTCACAGCTCCGGCAAACTGCTGTACTCCGCTCGTATCATTCCTTACCGCGGTTCGTGGTTGGACTTCGAGTTCGACCCGAAAGACTGCGTGTTCGTCCGTATCGACCGTCGCCGCAAGCTGCCGGCTTCGGTGCTGCTGCGTGCGCTGGGCTATAGCACTGAAGAAGTGCTGGACGCCTTCTACACCACCAACGTATTCCATGTGTCCGGCGAGAAGCTGAGCCTGGAGCTGGTGCCTCAGCGCCTGCGTGGTGAAATCGCGGTGATGGACATCCAGGACGAGAACGGCAAGATCATTGTCGAGCAAGGTCGTCGGATCACTGCCCGCCACATCAACCAGTTGGAAAAATCTGGCGTCAAGCAACTGGAAGTGCCGATGGAGTACTTGCTGGGCCGCACCACCGCTAAGGCGATCGTGCACCCGGCTACCGGCGAAATCCTTGCCGAGTGCAACGTCGAGCTGACCACTGAGCTGCTGATCAAGATCGCCAAGGCTCAAGTTGTCCTCATCCAGACGCTGTACACCAACGATATCGACTGCGGTCCGTTCGTCTCGGATACCCTGAAGATCGACTCCACCAGCAACCAACTGGAAGCGCTGGTCGAGATCTATCGCATGATGCGTCCTGGCGAGCCGCCAACCAAGGACGCCGCAGAAACCCTGTTCAACAACCTGTTCTTCAGTGCCGAGCGCTACGACCTGTCTGCCGTAGGCCGCATGAAGTTCAACCGTCGTATCGGTCGAACCGAGATCGAAGGTTCGGGCGTGCTGAGCAAGGAAGATATCGTCGAGGTTCTGAAGACCCTCGTCGACATCCGTAACGGCAAAGGCATCGTCGACGACATCGACCACCTGGGTAACCGTCGTGTTCGCTGTGTAGGCGAGATGGCCGAGAACCAGTTCCGCGTTGGCCTGGTGCGTGTTGAGCGCGCGGTCAAAGAGCGTCTGTCGATGGCCGAAAGTGAAGGCCTGATGCCTCAGGACCTGATCAACGCCAAGCCAGTTGCAGCCGCGGTCAAAGAGTTCTTCGGCTCCAGCCAGCTCTCGCAGTTCATGGACCAGAACAACCCGCTTTCCGAGATTACCCACAAGCGTCGTGTCTCCGCACTCGGCCCTGGTGGTTTGACTCGTGAGCGCGCAGGCTTCGAAGTCCGTGACGTACACCCGACTCACTACGGTCGAGTTTGCCCGATCGAGACCCCTGAAGGTCCGAACATCGGTCTGATCAACTCCCTGGCGGCCTATGCTCGCACCAACCAGTACGGCTTCCTGGAAAGCCCGTACCGTGTGGTTAAAGAGGGCGTGGTTACCGACGAGATCGTGTTCCTGTCGGCGATCGAAGAAGCTGATCACGTCATCGCACAGGCTTCGGCCGCGATGAACGAGAAGAAGCAACTGATCGATGAGCTGGTAGCTGTTCGTCACCTGAACGAATTCACCGTCAAGGCACCTGAAGATGTGACCCTGATGGACGTTTCGCCGAAGCAGGTAGTTTCGGTTGCTGCGTCGCTGATTCCGTTCCTCGAGCACGACGACGCCAACCGTGCGTTGATGGGTTCGAACATGCAGCGTCAGGCTGTACCAACCCTGCGTGCCGACAAGCCGCTGGTAGGTACCGGCATGGAGCGTAACGTTGCTCGCGACTCCGGCGTTTGCGTCGTGGCCCGTCGTGGCGGCGTGATCGACTCCGTTGATGCCAGCCGTATCGTTGTTCGTGTTGCAGATGACGAAGTTGAAACCGGCGAAGCTGGTGTCGACATCTACAACCTGACCAAGTACACCCGCTCGAACCAGAACACCTGCATCAACCAGCGTCCGCTGGTCAGCAAAGGTGATGTGGTCAAGCGCAGCGACATCATGGCCGACGGCCCGTCCACCGACATGGGTGAACTGGCACTGGGTCAGAACATGCGTATCGCGTTCATGGCGTGGAACGGCTTCAACTTCGAAGACTCCATCTGCCTGTCCGAGCGTGTTGTTCAGGAAGACCGCTTCACCACGATCCACATCCAGGAACTGACCTGTGTGGCGCGTGACACCAAGCTTGGTCCAGAGGAAATCACCGCGGACATCCCGAACGTCGGTGAAGCTGCGCTGAACAAGCTGGACGAAGCCGGTATCGTCTACGTTGGTGCCGAGGTCGGCGCTGGTGACATCCTGGTCGGTAAAGTCACGCCAAAAGGCGAGACTCAACTGACTCCGGAAGAGAAGCTGCTGCGCGCAATCTTCGGTGAGAAGGCTAGCGACGTTAAAGACACTTCCCTGCGCGTGCCGACCGGCACCAAGGGTACCGTCATTGACGTACAGGTCTTCACCCGTGATGGCGTCGAGCGCGACAGTCGTGCGCTGTCCATCGAGAAGATGCAGCTGGACGAGATCCGCAAGGACCTGAACGAAGAGTTCCGTATCGTTGAAGGTGCGACCTTCGAGCGTCTGCGTTCCGCGCTGAATGGTCAGGTAGTCGATGGTGGTGCGGGCCTGAAGAAAGGCACCGTGGTCACCAACGAAGTCCTGGACGGTCTGGAGCACGGCCAGTGGTTCAAACTGCGCATGGCTGAAGATGCGCTGAACGAACAGCTGGAAAAAGCTCAGGCCTACATCGTTGATCGCCGCCGTCTGCTGGACGACAAGTTCGAAGACAAGAAGCGCAAACTGCAGCAAGGCGATGACCTGGCTCCGGGCGTGCTGAAGATCGTCAAGGTCTACCTGGCAATCCGTCGTCGCATTCAGCCGGGCGACAAGATGGCCGGTCGTCACGGTAACAAAGGTGTGGTCTCCGTGATCATGCCGGTCGAAGACATGCCGCACGACGCCGACGGTACTCCGGTCGACGTGGTTCTCAACCCGCTGGGCGTACCTTCGCGTATGAACGTTGGTCAGATCCTCGAAACCCACCTGGGCCTCGCAGCCAAAGGTCTGGGCGAGAAGATCAACCGCATGCTCGAAGAGCAGCGTAAGGTCGCAGAACTGCGTGGCTTCCTGACTGAGATCTACAACGAGATCGGCGGTCGCCAGGAAAACCTGGAAGAGTTCACCGACCAGGAGATCCTCGAGCTTGCTGGCAACCTGAAGAAGGGCGTGCCTATGGCCACCCCGGTCTTCGACGGTGCCAAAGAGAGCGAGATCAAGGCCATGCTCAAGCTGGCTGACATGCCAGAGAGCGGCCAGATGGTGCTGTTCGACGGTCGTACCGGCAACAAGTTCGAGCGTCCAGTGACCGTTGGTTACATGTACATGCTCAAGCTGAACCACTTGGTGGACGACAAGATGCACGCGCGTTCCACTGGTTCTTACAGCCTGGTTACCCAGCAGCCGCTGGGTGGTAAGGCGCAGTTCGGTGGTCAGCGTTTCGGGGAGATGGAAGTGTGGGCGCTGGAAGCATACGGCGCGGCATACACCCTGCAAGAAATGCTCACAGTGAAGTCGGACGACGTGAACGGCCGGACCAAGATGTACAAAAACATCGTGGACGGCGATCACCGTATGGAGCCGGGCATGCCCGAGTCCTTCAACGTGTTGATCAAAGAGATCCGTTCGCTCGGTATCGATATCGATCTGGAAACCGAATAACACGTGACGCGAATCGGGGGCGTGGCTGAAAAGCCCGCTCCCTGCTCCGCCAGGAGGAAAGGCCTTGAAAGACCTACTGAATTTGCTGAAAAACCAGGGTCAAGTCGAAGAGTTCGACGCCATCCGTATCGGACTGGCCTCGCCTGAGATGATCCGTTCGTGGTCGTTCGGTGAAGTAAAAAAGCCGGAAACCATCAACTACCGTACGTTCAAGCCTGAGCGTGACGGCCTGTTCTGCGCCAAGATCTTTGGCCCAGTCAAAGACTACGAGTGCCTGTGCGGCAAGTACAAGCGCCTGAAGCACCGTGGTGTGATCTGTGAGAAGTGCGGCGTTGAAGTCGCGCTGGCCAAGGTTCGTCGTGAGCGCATGGCTCACATCGAGTTGGCTTCTCCGGTTGCCCACATCTGGTTCCTGAAGTCCCTGCCGTCCCGTATCGGCCTGCTGATGGACATGACCCTGCGTGATATCGAACGCGTTCTCTATTTCGAGAGCTATGTCGTTATCGACCCGGGCATGACCACCCTGGAAAAAGGCCAACTGCTGAACGACGAGCAGTACTTCGAAGCGCTGGAAGAGTTCGGTGACGATTTCGATGCCCGTATGGGTGCCGAAGCTGTCCGCGAGCTGCTGCACGCTATCGACCTGGAGCACGAGATTGGCCGCCTGCGCGAAGAAATTCCGCAGACCAACTCGGAAACCAAGATCAAGAAGCTGTCCAAGCGTCTGAAACTGATGGAAGCCTTCCAAGGCTCGGGCAACCTGCCTGAGTGGATGGTCCTGACCGTTCTGCCGGTTCTGCCGCCAGATCTGCGTCCTCTGGTTCCGCTGGATGGCGGTCGCTTCGCGACTTCCGATCTGAACGACCTGTATCGCCGCGTAATCAACCGTAACAACCGTCTGAAGCGCCTGCTCGATCTGTCCGCTCCGGACATCATCGTGCGCAACGAAAAGCGCATGCTGCAGGAAGCGGTCGACGCCCTGCTGGACAACGGTCGTCGTGGTCGCGCAATCACCGGTTCGAACAAGCGTCCTCTGAAATCCCTGGCTGACATGATCAAGGGTAAACAGGGTCGTTTCCGTCAGAACTTGCTCGGTAAGCGCGTTGACTACTCTGGTCGTTCGGTAATTACCGTAGGCCCGACCCTGCGTCTGCATCAGTGCGGTCTGCCGAAGAAAATGGCCCTGGAGCTGTTCAAACCGTTCATCTTCGGCAAGCTGGAAATGCGTGGTCTGGCGACCACCATCAAGGCTGCCAAGAAGATGGTCGAGCGCGAGCTGCCTGAGGTCTGGGACGTTCTCGCTGAAGTGATTCGCGAACACCCCGTACTGCTCAACCGTGCACCGACCCTTCACCGTCTGGGTATCCAGGCCTTTGAACCGGTTCTGATCGAAGGTAAGGCTATCCAGCTGCACCCTCTGGTCTGCGCCGCGTACAACGCCGACTTCGACGGTGACCAAATGGCCGTGCACGTGCCGCTGACGCTGGAAGCCCAGTTGGAAGCGCGCGCGCTGATGATGTCGACCAACAACATCCTGTCGCCAGCCAACGGTGAGCCAATCATCGTTCCTTCGCAGGACGTTGTACTGGGTCTGTACTACATGACCCGTGAAGCCATCAACGCCAAGGGCGAAGGTCGCGTGTTCGCTGACCTGCAGGAAGTCGACCGCGTATTCCGCGCCGGCGAAGCTGCCCTGCACGCGAAGATCAAGGTTCGTATCAACGAAACCGTGAACGACCGTGATGGTGGCAGCGTCAAGAACACCCGTATCGTCGACACCACTGTCGGCCGTGCGCTGCTGTTCCAGGTTGTGCCGCCAGGTCTGTCGTACGACGTGGTCAACCAGCCTATGAAGAAAAAGGCGATCTCCAAGCTGATCAACCAGTGCTACCGCGTGGTTGGTCTGAAAGAGACCGTGATCTTCGCTGACCAGCTGATGTACACCGGTTTTGCCTACTCGACCATTTCCGGCGTCTCCATCGGTGTTAACGACTTCGTTATCCCGGATGAGAAGGCCCGCATCATCGGTACCGCAACTGATGAAGTGAAGGAAATCGAGAGCCAGTACGCCTCCGGCCTGGTTACCCAGGGCGAGAAGTACAACAAGGTCATCGACTTGTGGTCGAAGGCGAACGATGAAGTTTCCAAGGCGATGATGGCCAACCTCTCGAAAGAGAAAGTCATCGACCGCGAAGGTAACGAAGTCGAGCAGGAATCGTTCAACTCGATGTACATGATGGCTGACTCCGGTGCCCGGGGTTCGGCTGCTCAGATCCGTCAGTTGGCGGGTATGCGTGGTCTGATGGCCAAGCCGGACGGCTCGATCATCGAGACGCCGATCACCGCGAACTTCCGTGAAGGTCTGAGCGTACTCCAGTACTTCATCTCGACTCACGGTGCTCGTAAAGGTCTGGCGGATACCGCGTTGAAAACCGCGAACTCCGGTTACCTGACCCGTCGTCTGGTAGACGTTGCCCAGGATCTGGTCGTGACCGAGATCGACTGCGGCACCGAGCAGGGCCTGCTGATGACGCCGCACATTGAAGGCGGCGACGTGGTCGAGCCACTGGGTGAGCGCGTACTGGGCCGTGTTATTGCCCGCGACGTGTTCAAGCCCGGCACCGACGACGTCATCGTTCCGGCCGGTACCCTGGTCGACGAGAAGTGGGTTGAGTTCATCGAACTGAACAGCATCGACGAAGTAATCGTCCGCTCGCCAATCAGTTGCGAAACCCGTTACGGCATCTGCGCCAAGTGCTACGGCCGTGATCTGGCCCGTGGTCACCAGGTGAATATCGGTGAAGCTGTCGGCGTTATCGCTGCACAGTCGATCGGTGAGCCGGGTACCCAGCTGACCATGCGTACGTTCCACATCGGTGGTGCTGCAAGCCGGACCTCGGCTGCCGACAGCGTCCAAGTGAAGAACGGCGGTATGGTCCGTCTGCATAACCTGAAGCAGGTTGAGCGTGCTGATGGCAACCTGGTCGCGGTGTCGCGTTCCGGTGAGCTGGCCATTGCCGACGAATTCGGTCGTGAGCGTGAGCGTTACAAGCTGCCTTACGGTGCGGTGATTTCGGTCAAGGAAGGCGACAAGGTCGACGCTGGCGCAATCGTCGCCAAGTGGGACCCGCACACCCACCCGATCGTTACCGAAATGAAAGGTACCGTGACCTTCGTGGGCATGGAAGAAGGCATCACGATCAAGCGTCAGACAGACGAACTGACCGGCCTGACCAACATTGAGGTTCTGGACGTCAAAGACCGTCCGGCTGCAGGTAAGGAAATCCGTCCTGCAATCAAGATGGTCGACGCCAATGGCAAGGATCTGCTGCTGCCAGGTACCGACGTACCGGCACAGTACTTCCTGCCGGCGAACGCCCTGGTCGGTGTGGCGGACGGTTCTCAGATCGGTGTTGGTGACGTTATCGCGCGTATCCCGCAAGAAACGTCGAAGACCCGTGACATCACCGGTGGTCTGCCGCGTGTTGCCGACCTGTTCGAAGCGCGTCGTCCAAAAGAAGCTTCGATTCTTGCGGAAGTCAGCGGCACCATCGCATTCGGCAAGGAGACCAAAGGCAAGCGCCGTCTGGTCATCACTCCGAACGACGGTACCGATCCGTACGAAGAGCTGATTCCGAAGTGGCGTCACCTGAACGTCTTCGAAGGCGAACAAGTGAACCGCGGCGAAGTTATCTCCGACGGTCCGAGCGATCCGCATGACATCCTGCGTCTGCTGGGTGTGAGCGCGCTGGCCAAGTACATCGTCAACGAGATTCAGGACGTTTATCGTCTGCAAGGCGTGAAGATCAACGACAAGCACATCGAGACCATTCTGCGTCAGATGCTGCGTAAAGTTGAGATCAGCGAGTCTGGTGACTCCACCTTCATCAAAGGTGACCAGATGGAACTGACTCACGTGCTGGTCGAAAACGAGCGCCTGGCTGCCGACGACAAGTTCGTGTCCAAGTTCTCGCGCGTGCTGCTGGGTATCACCAAGGCCTCGCTGTCCACCGAATCGTTCATCTCGGCGGCCTCCTTCCAGGAGACCACCCGGGTTCTGACCGAGGCGGCGGTAACCGGTAAGCGCGATTACCTGCGCGGCCTGAAAGAAAACGTGGTCGTGGGTCGTCTGATCCCGGCCGGTACTGGTCTGGCATACCACAGCGAGCGCAAGCGTCGCCGTGATGCCGACAAGCCGCTGCGCGTAAGTGCCAGTGAGGTGGAAGCCGCACTGACCGAAGCGCTGAATTCCAGCGGTAACTGACAGTAGGGCAGGGCCTCGGCGGATCTTCTTCAGTCATCGGTGACATGAATTGTCACCGATGACCGGAGTCGGTAAGCCGGGGCCTTGTCTTGACTGAGTACAAGATCCTCTTTAGACTCTTGTACCCCTAAATTTGGTAGGGCTCTGCCCTGCCAATTTATGCTTTCTTGCAAGACAATAGCGTCGCAAGACAACAGTGGAGCTAGTAGATGGCAACTATCAACCAGCTGGTACGTCAGCCGCGTAAGCGTACCGTCGAGAAATCCGACGTACCTGCGCTGCAGAACTGCCCGCAACGTCGTGGCGTGTGCACCCGTGTGTACACTACTACGCCGAAAAAACCTAACTCGGCACTGCGTAAAGTATGCCGTGTGCGTCTGACCAACGGTTTCGAGGTTTCCTCGTACATCGGCGGTGAAGGCCACAACCTGCAAGAGCACAGCGTCGTACTGATTCGCGGCGGCCGTGTAAAAGACTTGCCAGGTGTTCGTTACCACACCGTTCGCGGCTCTCTGGATACCTCGGGCGTTAAAGGCCGTAACCAGGGTCGTTCGAAGTACGGTACCAAGCGTCCGAAGTAATTGGTCGCTTGCAGTAGTTCATTCATTTTTTTGAGTCGATAAGAGTAAGGTCGGGCGCAAACCCTCGAGAGGGTGGATGTCCCGGGCTAACCTGAAGACCGTTTGAGGGCTTATCAATGCCAAGACGTCGTGTAGCAGCCAAGCGTGAGATTCTGGACGATCCGAAATACGGAAGCCAGATCCTCGCCAAGTTCATGAACCACGTGATGGAAAGCGGCAAAAAGGCCGTTGCCGAGCGTATCGTTTACGGTGCGCTGGACAAGGTCAAAGAGCGCAAGAACAGCGATCCCCTGGAAATCTTCGAGAAAGCTCTCGACGCCATCGCTCCGCTGGTCGAAGTGAAGTCGCGCCGTGTTGGCGGTGCTACTTACCAGGTTCCTGTTGAAGTTCGTCCATCCCGTCGTAACGCTCTGGCAATGCGCTGGTTGGTAGACTACGCCCGTAAGCGTGGCGAGAAGTCCATGGCTCTGCGCCTGGCCGGCGAATTGCTGGATGCTGCTGAAGGCAAAGGTGCTGCAGTCAAGAAGCGTGAAGACGTACACCGTATGGCCGAAGCCAACAAAGCGTTCTCGCACTACCGCTTCTAATTCTGGCATCACTATTTTCGCGAGGGCTTTATGGCTCGTACTACACCAATCAACCGCTACCGTAACATTGGTATTTGCGCGCACGTTGATGCGGGTAAAACTACCACTACCGAGCGGATCCTGTTCTACACAGGCCTGAGCCACAAAATGGGCGAGGTGCATGATGGCGCCGCGACCACCGACTGGATGGTGCAGGAACAGGAGCGGGGTATTACCATTACCTCCGCTGCTGTTACCACTTTCTGGCAGGGTTCCCGTGGTCAGTACGACAACTATCGCGTAAACGTCATCGATACCCCTGGCCACGTTGACTTCACTATTGAAGTTGAGCGTTCGCTGCGCGTACTTGACGGTGCGGTCGTTGTGTTCTGCGGTACCTCCGGCGTTGAGCCGCAGTCCGAAACCGTATGGCGTCAAGCCAACAAATACGGTGTTCCACGTGTTGTTTACGTGAACAAAATGGACCGTGCCGGTGCCGACTTCCTGCGCGTCGTAGGTCAGATCAAGAACCGTCTGGGTCACACCCCGGTTCCTGTTCAGTTGGCCATCGGTTCGGAAGAGAACTTCCAGGGTCAGGTCGATCTGATCAAGATGAAGGCTATCTACTGGAACGACGACGACAAAGGCACCACCTATCGCGAGGAAGAAATTCCTGCCGATATGCTGGACCTGGCTGAAGAATGGCGTGCCAACATGGTTGAGGCTGCTGCCGAAGCCAACGAAGAGCTGATGAACAAGTACCTTGAAGAAGGTGAGCTGACCGTCGACGAGATCAAGGCAGGCCTGCGTGCGCGCACCCTGGCTAGCGAGATCGTTCCGGCTGTTTGTGGTTCTTCCTTCAAGAACAAGGGCGTTCCTCTGGTTCTCGATGCTGTTATCGACTTCCTGCCTGCTCCGACCGAGATTCCTGCGATCAAGGGTATCCACCCAGACCTGATCGAGAAGCCAAAGGAAGAGCTGGTCGAGGCTGACTACGACGAGCGTCATGCAGATGACAGCCAGCCGTTCTCGGCTCTGGCGTTCAAGATTGCTACTGACCCGTTCGTGGGTACCCTGACCTTCGTGCGCGTTTACTCGGGCATGCTGCAGTCTGGCGATTCCGTGATCAACTCGGTCAAGGGCAAGAAAGAGCGCGTTGGTCGTATGGTGCAGATGCACGCCAACCAGCGTGAAGAAATCAAGGAAGTTCTGGCGGGCGACATCGCTGCCCTGATCGGCATGAAGGACGTCACCACTGGTGACACTCTGTGCAACGCCGACAAGCCAATCATTCTTGAGCGTATGGACTTCCCGGAGCCTGTGATCTCGGTAGCTGTTGAGCCGAAGACCAAGCAGGACCAGGAGAAGATGGGTATCGCACTGGGCAAGCTGGCTCAGGAAGACCCGTCGTTCCGCGTCAAGACCGATGAAGAAACCGGCCAAACCATCATCTCCGGTATGGGCGAGCTTCACCTGGACATCCTTGTTGACCGCATGAAGCGCGAATTCAACGTTGAGGCCAACATTGGTAAGCCGCAGGTTTCGTACCGCGAGCAGATCAGCAAGGACAACGTCGAGATCGAAGGCAAGTTCGTTCGTCAGTCCGGTGGTCGCGGTCAGTTCGGTCACTGCTGGATTCGCTTCTCGCAGCCATCAGTAGACGCTCAGGGCAACATTACCGAAGGTCTGGAATTCACCAACGAAGTTGTAGGTGGTGTGGTTCCTAAGGAATACATCCCGGCGATCCAGAAGGGTATCGAAGAGCAGATGAAGAACGGCATTGTTGCCGGCTATCCGCTGATCGGCCTGAAGGCAGCCGTGTTCGATGGTTCCTACCACGACGTCGACTCCAACGAGATGGCGTTCAAGGTGGCTGCCTCCATGGCGACCAAGCAACTGGCTACCAAAGGTGGCGGTAAGGTGCTTGAGCCGATCATGAAGGTAGAAGTAGTAACCCCAGAGGACTACATGGGTGACGTGATGGGTGACCTGAACCGTCGTCGTGGTCTGATCCAAGGTATGGAAGACTCGGTCTCCGGCAAGGTGATCCGTGCTGAGGTGCCGCTGGGTGAAATGTTCGGTTATGCGACCGACGTTCGTTCCATGTCTCAGGGTCGCGCGAGCTACTCCATGGAATTCTCCAAATACTCCGAAGCTCCGGCGAACATCGTCGAAGCGCTCGTTAAAAAACAAGGCTAATCCAGCCCTTTAGGCAAGAGGTTCACTGTCGTGGCTAAAGAAAAATTTGATCGTTCCCTTCCCCACGTTAACGTCGGCACTATCGGCCACGTTGACCACGGTAAGACCACTCTGACTGCAGCTCTGACTCGCGTCTGCTCCGAAGTTTTCGGTTCGGCAGTCGTTGAGTTCGACAAGATCGACTCGGCTCCAGAAGAGAAAGCGCGCGGTATCACCATCAACACCGCTCACGTTGAGTACAACTCGAAAATTCGTCACTACGCTCACGTTGACTGCCCAGGTCACGCTGACTATGTGAAGAACATGATCACCGGTGCTGCCCAGATGGACGGCGCGATCCTGGTTTGCTCGGCCGCCGATGGTCCGATGCCACAAACCCGTGAGCACATCCTGCTGTCCCGTCAGGTTGGCGTTCCGTACATCGTGGTCTTCCTGAACAAGGCTGACCTGGTAGACGACGCTGAGCTGCTGGAACTGGTCGAGATGGAAGTTCGCGACCTGCTGTCCACCTATGACTTCCCAGGCGACGACACTCCGATCATCATCGGTTCGGCTCGTATGGCGCTGGAAGGCAAAGACGACAACGAAATGGGCACCACCGCTGTCAAGAAGCTGGTTGAGACTCTGGATAGCTACATCCCAGAGCCTGAGCGTGCTATCGACAAGCCGTTCCTGATGCCAATCGAAGACGTATTCTCGATCTCGGGTCGTGGTACCGTTGTTACCGGTCGTATCGAGCGTGGCATCGTCCGCGTTCAGGATCCGCTGGAAATTGTTGGTCTGCGTGACACCACCACTACTACCTGTACTGGTGTTGAGATGTTCCGCAAGCTGCTGGACGAAGGTCGTGCTGGTGAGAACTGCGGCGTTCTGCTGCGTGGCACAAAGCGTGACGACGTTGAGCGCGGCCAGGTTCTGGTCAAGCCAGGTTCGGTCAAGCCGCACACCAAGTTCACCGCAGAAGTTTACGTTCTGAGCAAGGAAGAAGGCGGTCGTCATACTCCGTTCTTCAAAGGCTACCGTCCACAGTTCTACTTCCGTACTACTGACGTGACCGGTAACTGCGAGCTGCCAGAAGGCGTTGAAATGGTAATGCCAGGCGATAACATTCAGATGACTGTTACCCTGATCAAAACCATCGCGATGGAAGATGGTCTGCGCTTCGCTATCCGTGAAGGCGGTCGTACCGTCGGCGCCGGCGTCGTAGCCAAAATCATCGAGTAATTTCGATCGATGAAAAAACCCCCGCTTAGCGGGGGTTTTTTTATTGGGTTGACACCTAATGGGGGCGTCTATAGAATCACGCCTCCTTTTAACGGGCGTAGTGCGCCCGGTGGGAATAGCAGCCTGGAGTCTGAAATCCAATGCAAAATCAGCAAATCCGTATCAGGTTGAAGGCTTTTGACCATCGCCTGATCGACCAATCCACCCAGGAAATCGTGGAAACCGCGAAACGTACTGGTGCTCAGGTACGTGGTCCAATTCCACTGCCTACCCGTAAAGAGCGGTTCACCGTTCTGGTCTCCCCGCACGTCAACAAAGACGCGCGCGACCAGTACGAGATCCGTACTCATAAGCGCGTTCTGGACATCGTCCAGCCAACGGATAAAACCGTTGATGCACTTATGAAGCTTGATCTTGCAGCAGGTGTGGAAGTGCAGATCAGCCTCGGCTAAGACTTGGGTCTTAGTCGTGTAACGCTCTGAAATGGGCGGCCATAGCGGGTGAAAGCCCCGTACACTCATGAGGTTTACAACATGACTATTGGTGTAGTCGGTCGTAAGTGCGGTATGACCCGCATTTTCACCGAAGAAGGTGTCTCCATTCCGGTCACGGTCATTGAGATCGAGCCGAATCGTGTCACCCAGTTCAAAACTGAAGAAACCGATGGCTATCGTGCAGTGCAAGTCACTGTCGGTGAGCGTCGTGCTTCGCGTGTGACTGCTGCTCAAGCAGGCCACTTCGCTAAAGCAAACGTTGCCGCTGGTCGTGGTGTCTGGGAATTCCGTCTTGAAGACGGCGAATACCAGGCTGGCGACTTGATCAACGCTGAACTCTTCGCTGCAGGCCAACTGGTAGATGTTACCGGTCAGTCCAAGGGTAAAGGCTTTGCCGGTACCATCAAGCGCTGGAACTTCCGCGGTCAAGACAACACCCACGGTAACTCCGTTTCCCACCGCGTCCCGGGCTCTATCGGCCAGTGCCAGACTCCTGGTCGTGTATTCAAGGGCAAAAAAATGTCCGGTCACATGGGCGCCGAGCGCGTGACCGTTCAGTCCCTGGAAGTAGTGCGCGTCGACGCTGAACGCAATCTGTTGCTGGTCAAGGGTGCCGTTCCGGGCGCCACTGGTGGCAATTTGGTTGTGCGTCCGGCTGCCAAGGCTCGCGGTTAAGGGGAAGCTGACATGCAACTAAATGTAAATGACGCTCAAGCGATCGAAGTTTCCGAACTGACTTTCGGTGGCGAATTCAACGAGACGCTGGTTCACCAAGCAGTCGTGGCCTACATGGCCGGCGGCCGTCAAGGCACCAAGCAGCAGAAAACCCGTTCCGACGTGTCTGGTGGCGGTAAGCGCCCTTGGCGTCAGAAGGGTACTGGTCGCGCTCGTGCCGGTACTATCCGTAGCCCAATCTGGCGTGGCGGCGGTACCACTTTCGCAGCTCGTCCTCAGGATCACTCGCAGAAGCTCAACAAGAAGATGTACCGCGCAGCAATGCGTTCCATCCTCGCTGAGCTGGTGCGTACCGACCGTCTGGTCGTGGTTCAAGACTTCGCTGTTGAAGCACCGAAAACCAAAGACCTGCTGAACAAGCTGAATGGCATGGGTCTGAGCGACGTACTGATCGTTTCTGATGCTGTTGATCAGAATCTGTACCTGGCTGCCCGTAACCTGCCGCACGTTGACGTGCGCGATGTACAGGCCTCCGATCCGGTCAGTCTGATCGCATACGACAAAGTGTTGATCACTGTGTCGGCCGTGAAGAAATTCGAGGAGCTGCTGGGATGAACCAGGAACGCGTATTTAAAGTTCTACTTGGCCCGCACGTTTCCGAGAAGGCCACGGTTCTGGCTGACAAGAAAGGCCAGTTCGTTTTCAAGGTTGCTACTGACGCAACCAAGCTGGAAATCAAGAAGGCCGTCGAAAGCCTGTTCAGCGTGAAAGTGGAAAGCGTAACTACCCTGAACGTTCTGGGTAAGTCCAAGCGCACCGCTCGCGGCCTGGGCAAGCGTAATGACTGGAAGAAGGCGATCATCTCCCTTCAACCAGGCCAAGATCTCGATTTCAGCAGCAGTGCTGAGTAAGGAAGGGGTGCATCATGGCAATCGTTAAATGCAAACCGACTTCCCCTGGCCGCCGTTTTGTGGTCAAGGTGGTCAACAAGGAGCTGCATAAAGGCGCTCCTCACGCACCGCTGCTCGAGAAAAAATCGAAGTCTGGTGGTCGTAACAACAATGGCCGTATTACCACTCGTCACGTTGGTGGTGGTCATAAGCAGCATTACCGTCTGGTCGACTTCCGTCGCAACGACAAGGACGGCATCGCCGCCACTGTCGAGCGTATCGAATACGATCCAAACCGTACTGCTCACATCGCTCTGCTGTGCTATGCGGACGGCGAACGTCGCTACATCATCGCCCCTAAAGGCGTGAGCGCTGGTGACCAGCTGATCGCAGGTGCTCTGGCTCCTATCAAGCCGGGCAACTCGCTGCAGCTGCGTAACATCCCAGTCGGTAGCACCATTCACGGCATCGAACTGAAGCCGGGTAAAGGTGCGCAAATCGCTCGTTCCGCTGGTGCTTCGGCTCAGCTCATCGCTCGCGAAGGTGTCTACGTGACCCTGCGTCTGCGCTCTGGCGAAATGCGTAAAGTACTGGCTGAGTGCCGTGCGACCCTGGGCGAAGTCTCGAACTCCGAGCACAGCCTGCGTTCGCTGGGTAAAGCTGGTGCCAAACGCTGGCGTGGCGTTCGCCCAACCGTTCGTGGTGTTGCCATGAACCCGGTTGACCACCCGCATGGTGGTGGTGAAGGTCGTACCTCCGGTGGTCGTCATCCG
Organism: Pseudomonas sp. 20P_3.2_Bac5; assembly: GCF_025466035.1. Taxonomy (NCBI): domain Bacteria; kingdom Pseudomonadati; phylum Pseudomonadota; class Gammaproteobacteria; order Pseudomonadales; family Pseudomonadaceae; genus Pseudomonas; species Pseudomonas sp. 20P_3.2_Bac5. Next base: position 23,392 of record NZ_JANLOA010000128.1, read on the forward strand.
GTATCGCCATGGGGCTTCCCGACCAAGGGTGCGAAGACTCGTGGTAATAAGCGTACCGACAAAATGATCGTCCGTCGTCGCAAGTAAATAGAGGGATACGACAGTGCCACGTTCTCTGAAAAAAGGTCCTTTTATCGATCTTCACCTACTGAAGAAGATCGAAGTGGCGGCGGAAAAGAACGATCGCAAACCAGTTAAAACCTGGTCGCGTCGTTCGATGATCCTGCCACAAATGGTCGGTCTGACCATCGCGGTACACAACGGTCGTCAACATGTCCCAGTTCTCGTGAACGAAGACATGGTCGGCCATAAACTGGGCGAGTTTGCCGGTACCCGCACCTACCGCGGGCACGTGGCTGACAAGAAAGCCAAGCGTTAAGGGGTTAGGAAATGGAAGTAGCCGCTAAGTTGTCGGGCGCTCGAATCTCCGCCCAGAAAGCCCGCTTGGTCGCCGACCAGATCCGCGGGAAGAAGGTGGGCGAAGCGCTCAACCTGTTGGCCTTCAGCAGCAAGAAAGCTGCTGAAATCATGAAGAAAGTCCTCGAGTCGGCCGTAGCCAACGCCGAACACAACGAAGGCGCAGACGTTGATGACCTGAAGGTCTCCACCGTTTTCGTCAACGAAGGGCGTTCGCTGAAGCGCATCATGCCGCGTGCCAAAGGCCGCGCTGATCGCATCGTCAAGCGGTCTTGCCATATCACTGTCAAGGTTGCGGACAAGTAACGGAGTCGATACAGATGGGTCAGAAAGTACATCCCACTGGCATTCGCCTGGGAATCGTCAAGGAGCACACCTCCGTCTGGTACGCCGACGGTAGGACTTACGCAGATTACCTGTTGAAGGATCTGCAAACCCGTGAGTACCTCCAAGACAAACTAAAAAGCGCGTCCGTGAGCCGTATCGATATTCATCGTCCGGCCCAAACTGCACGCATCACCATCCACACCGCTCGTCCAGGTATCGTTATCGGGAAGAAAGGTGAAGATGTTGAGAAACTGCGTCAGGACCTGACCAAGCAAATGGGTGTGCCTGTGCACATCAATATCGAAGAGATCCGCAAGCCGGAGCTCGACGGTATGCTGGTTGCTCAGAGCGTAGCTCAGCAGCTGGAGCGTCGTGTCATGTTCCGCCGTGCTATGAAGCGCGCCGTACAGAACGCCATGCGTATTGGTGCCAAGGGCATCAAGATCCAAGTGAGCGGTCGTCTCGGCGGTGCTGAAATCGCACGTACTGAATGGTATCGCGAAGGTCGTGTGCCACTGCACACCCTGCGTGCCGATATCGACTATGCCACTTACGAAGCTCACACCACTTACGGTGTGATCGGTGTCAAGGTTTGGATCTTCAAAGGCGAAGTTATTGGTGGTCGCCAAGAAGAACTGAAACCACAAGCACCAGCGCCTCGTAAAAAAGCTGCTAAGTAAGGGGTACGCCAAATGTTGCAACCAAAGCGTACAAAATTCCGTAAGCAGATGACTGGCCACAACCGTGGTCTGGCACTGCGCGGTAGCAAGGTCAGCTTCGGCGAGTTCGCCCTGAAAGCTGTTGCTCGCGGTCGTCTCACCGCTCGCCAGATCGAGTCGGCACGTCGTGCTCTGACTCGTCACGTAAAACGTGGCGGCAAGATCTGGATCCGTGTATTCCCGGACAAGCCGGTTACCAAGAAGCCTCTCGAAGTGCGGATGGGTAAAGGTAAGGGTTCCGTTGAGTACTGGGTTGCCCAGATTCAGCCAGGCAAAGTCCTGTACGAGATCGAGGGTGTTTCTGAAGAGCTGGCGCGTGAGGCTTTCGCCCTGGCTGCTGCAAAGCTGCCTCTCGCCACCTCCTTTGTTAAGCGGACGGTGATGTGATGAAAGCGAATGAACTTCGTGAAAAATCAGCACAGCAGCTGAACGAGCAACTGCTCGGCCTGCTGCGCGACCAGTTCAATCTGCGTATGCAGAAAGCAACTGGCCAGTTGGGGCAGTCGCACCTGCTCTCGCAAGTTAAGCGTGACATTGCTCGCGTGAAAACTGTGCTCAACCAGCAGGCAGGTAAGTGATCATGGCTGAAGCTGAAAAAACCGTCCGTACGCTGACTGGCCGTGTCGTCAGCGACAAGATGGACAAGACCATCACCGTTCTGATCGAGCGTCGCGTAAAGCACCCGATCTACGGTAAATACGTTAAGCGTTCGACTAAGCTGCACGCGCACGACGAAAACAACCAATGCCATATCGGCGACAAGGTTTCCATCCGTGAAACCCGTCCGCTGGCCAAGACCAAGTCCTGGGCGCTGGTTGAAGTTCTCGAACGCGCTGTTGAAGTCTAAGGGCTAAGGGTCGGAGAAATTTTATGATTCAGACTCAATCCATGCTCGATGTGGCCGATAACAGCGGCGCTCGTCGCGTCATGTGCATCAAGGTTCTCGGCGGTTCGCACCGCCGTTACGCCGGTATCGGTGACATCATCAAAGTAACCGTCAAGGAAGCAATTCCGCGCGGTAAAGTGAAAAAAGGCCAAGTGATGACTGCTGTTGTAGTCCGCACTCGCCACGGTGTTCGTCGCGCTGACGGCTCCATCATTCGCTTTGATGGCAACGCTGCTGTTCTGTTGAACAACAAGCAAGAGCCGATCGGCACCCGTATCTTTGGGCCAGTGACCCGTGAACTTCGTACCGAGAAGTTCATGAAGATCGTCTCGCTCGCCCCAGAAGTGCTGTAAGGAGATCCGACATGCAAAAGATTCGTCGTGACGACGAGATCATCGTGATCGCCGGCAAAGACAAAGGTAAGCGCGGTAAGGTGCTGAAGGTGCTCGCTGACGACCGTCTGGTCGTTGGTGGGATCAACCTGGTGAAGCGTCATACCAAGCCTAACCCGATGTCGGGCGTACAAGGCGGTATCGTCGAGAAAGAAGCGCCTCTGCACGCTTCCAACGTCGCCATTTTCAACGGCGAAACCAACAAGGCTGACCGCGTTGGTTTCAAAGTAGAAGAAGGCAAAAAAATTCGTGTCTTCAAGTCGACCCAAAAAGCGGTTGATGCTTGAACACTGCTAGGTAGAAGACCATGGCACGACTGAAAGAGATTTATCGGAAGGAAATCGCTCCGAAGCTTAAGGAAGAACTTAAGCTGGCGAACGTGATGGAAGTTCCGCGCGTTACCAAGATCACCCTGAACATGGGTCTGGGCGAAGCGATCGGCGACAAGAAAGTCATCGAGCACGCTGTTGCTGACCTGGAAAAGATCACCGGTCAAAAAGCCGTTGTGACTTTCGCTCGGAAATCCATCGCAGGCTTCAAAGTCCGTGAAGGTTGGCCGATCGGCGTCAAAGTCACTCTGCGCCGTGATCGTATGTACGAGTTCCTGGACCGCCTGCTGGCGATCTCCCTGCCTCGGGTTCGCGACTTCCGCGGCCTGAATGCCAAGTCCTTCGATGGTCGTGGCAACTACAGCATGGGCGTGAAAGAGCAGATCATCTTCCCGGAAATCGACTACGACAAGATCGATGCTCTGCGCGGTCTGGACATTACCCTGACCACCACTGCTCGTACGGATGACGAAGGCCGCGCTCTGCTGCGTGCTTTCAAATTCCCGTTCCGCAACTGATTGGAGTAGGAAAATGGCCAAGAAGAGCATGAAAAACCGCGAGCTGAAGCGTCAGCTGACGGTTGCTAAGTTCGCCAAGAAGCGTGCTGAGCTCAAAGCGATCATCGTTAATCTGGAAGTAACTCCAGAAGAGCGTTTCGCTGCGGTTGTAGCTCTGCAGAAGCAGCCACGTGACGCCAGCGCTTCGCGCCTGCGTAACCGCTGCCGCATCACTGGTCGTCCACACGGCGTTTACCGCAAGTTCGGCCTCGGCCGTAACAAGCTGCGTGAAGCAGCAATGCGCGGTGACGTTCCAGGTCTGGTCAAAGCCAGCTGGTAAGACGTACCTGCAGTGTCCCGGTGGTGGAAGAGCGATCTTCCGACCACCGGTGGCCCGGCATCGAAACAAGCCCCTTTTGGGGCTTGTTTCGTTTTTGGTATATGTCTAGAATGACCGGCTCGCCTGAGCCCGGGTTTTTCCGTGCAGCTTCGGGCGACAGTAGTAGCCGAAAGGCTAATTTTTTTTGCATCAGGAGCGTCTAGCCCATGAGTATGCAGGACCCGTTAGCGGACATGCTAACTCGCATCCGTAATGCCCAGATGGCTGAAAAGTCCGTCGTAAGCATGCCTTCGTCAACTCTGAAGGTTGCGGTCGCCAAAGTTCTGAAAGACGAAGGTTACATTGCTGGCTACCAAGTCAGCAGCGATGTAAAGCCATCGCTCTCCATCGAGCTGAAATACTTCGAAGGCCGTCCGGTCATCGAGGAAGTCAAGCGCGTAAGTCGTCCAGGTCTGCGTCAGTACAAGTCCGTCGATGAACTGCCGAAAGTACGTGGCGGTCTGGGCGTGTCTATCGTCTCCACCAACAAAGGTGTGATGACGGATCGTGCTGCGCGCGCTGCCGGTGTTGGCGGCGAAGTTCTCTGCACAGTGTTCTAAGGGGGGATAAGCATGTCTCGCGTCGCTAAGAACCCCGTTAAGCTGCCAGCTGGCGTCGAAGTAAAATTCGCCGGCCAACAGCTTTCGGTGAAGGGTGCCAAGGGCACTCTCGAACTGAATGTTCACTCGTCTGTAGAAGTGATCGAAGAAGCTGGTGAGCTGCGTTTCGCTGCTCGCAACGGCGATCAACAGACCCGCGCTATGGCCGGTACTACCCGTGCCCTGGTAAACAACATGGTCCAAGGCGTAAGCCAAGGCTTCGAGCGCAAGCTCCAGCTGGTCGGTGTTGGTTACAAAGCACAAGCCAAAGGCACCGTGCTCAACTTGGCGCTCGGCTTCTCGCATCCAGTGGACTACGAACTGCCAGCCGGTATCACCGCTGAAACTCCAAGCCAGACCGATATCCTGATCAAGGGTATCGATAAGCAGCTGGTAGGTCAGGTGGCCGCTGAAATCCGCGACTTCCGTCCACCAGAGCCTTATAAAGGCAAGGGTGTGCGTTACGCGGACGAAGTAGTCCGTCGTAAAGAAGCCAAGAAGAAGTAGGGCATAGCAAATGACCGACAAAAAAGTTACTCGTCTGCGTCGCGCTCGCAAAGCACGCCTGAAAATGCACGAACTCGAAGTCGTGCGTCTCTGCGTGTTCCGCTCCTCGCAGCATATCTACGCCCAGGTCATCTCGGCCGACGGCAGCAAAGTCTTGGCCAGTGCCTCGACTTTGGACAAAGAACTGCGTGATGGCGCCACCGGCAACATCGACGCGGCCACTAAGGTTGGCAAGCTGGTAGCTGAGCGTGCGAAAGCCGCCGGTGTATCTCAAGTTGCCTTTGACCGTTCCGGCTTCAAGTATCACGGCCGCGTCAAAGCGCTGGCTGATGCTGCTCGTGAAGGCGGGCTGGAGTTCTAAGTTATGGCAAATAACGATCAAAAGCGCGACGAAGGCTACATCGAGAAGCTGGTTCAGGTTAACCGCGTTGCCAAGACCGTAAAAGGCGGCCGTATCTTCACCTTCACCGCGCTGACCGTGGTAGGTGATGGCAAAGGTCGCGTTGGTTTCGGCCGTGGTAAGTCGCGTGAAGTACCTGCTGCGATCCAGAAGGCTATGGAAGCTGCTCGCCGCAACATGATTCAGGTTGACCTGGATGGCACCACTCTGCAGTACGCAACCAAGTCCGCCCATGGCGCGTCGAAGGTTTACATGCAGCCTGCCTCCGAAGGTACCGGTATCATCGCCGGTGGCGCCATGCGTGCCGTCCTGGAAGTTGCTGGCGTTCAGAACGTCCTGGCCAAGTGCTACGGCTCGACTAACCCTGTAAACGTGGTTCACGCCACTTTCAAGGGTCTGAAGGCTATGCAATCTCCTGAGTCCATTGCTGCCAAGCGCGGCAAGAGCGTTGAGGAGATTCTCTGATCATGGCTACCGTTAAAGTAACGCTGATCAAAAGCACCGCCGGCCGTCTGCCTAACCACAAACTGTGTGTTAAAGGTCTGGGTCTGCGCCGCATCGGTCACACTGTAGAAGTCCTGGATACTCCCGAGAATCGCGGGATGATCAACAAGGCTTACTACATGCTGCGCGTCGAGGGTTAATCGATGAAACTCAATGATCTGAGTCCAGCGCCGGGTTCCCGTCGCGAGAAGCATCGTCCGGGTCGTGGTATCGGTAGTGGTTTGGGTAAGACTGGTGGCCGCGGCCACAAAGGTCAAACCTCCCGCTCCGGTGGCACCATTGCTCCTGGCTTTGAAGGCGGTCAACAGCCGCTGCACCGTCGTCTGCCGAAGTTCGGCTTCGTTTCCCTGAAAGCCATGGACCGCGCAGAAGTGCGTCTGTCCGAGCTGGCCAAAGTGGAAGGCGACGTTGTTACCGTTCAGTCCCTGAAGGACGCCAACGTGATTAACCAGAACGTACAGCGTGTGAAAATCATGCTGTCGGGCGAAGTTACTCGCGCGGTCACCATCAAGGGTATCGCCGTCACCAAAGGTGCACGTGCGGCTATCGAAGCAGCTGGCGGCAAGTTCGAGGAATAAATGGCTAAGCAAGGTGCTCTCTCTTCGCTCGGCAAAGGCGGAATGTCTGAACTCTGGGCTCGTCTGCGTTTTCTGTTCCTGGCGATCATCGTCTATCGAATAGGCGCACACATCCCGGTTCCAGGCGTTAACCCTGAGCGGCTGGCGGAACTGTTTCGACAGAATGAGGGGACCATTCTTAGCTTGTTCAACATGTTTTCCGGCGGTGCGCTGGAGCGTATGAGCGTATTTGCACTGGGGATCATGCCGTACATTTCGGCATCGATCATCATGCAGCTCATGACCGCTGTCAGCCCACAGCTGGAGCAGTTGAAGAAGGAAGGTGAAGCTGGCCGTCGCAAGATCAGCCAGTACACCCGCTACCTCACCGTTACTCTGGCGTTGGTCCAGGCCATTGGCATGTCCATTGGTCTGGCTGGTCAGGGTGTGGCGTTTGCTGCTGGTTTCGGCTTCCATTTCGTTGCGGTTTCCACGTTTGTGGCCGGCGCAATGTTCATGATGTGGCTAGGCGAGCAGATTACCGAGCGCGGTGTGGGCAACGGTATCTCGATGCTTATTTTCGCGGGTATCGTTGCCGGTCTTCCGAGAGCAATCGGGCAGTCTTTCGAGTCTGCGCGTACAGGCGATATCAACATCTTCGCCCTGGTCGCTATCGGTTTGCTGGCAGTAGCGATTATCGGTTTTGTGGTCTTCATCGAGCGTGGTCAGCGTCGTATTGCTGTTCACTACGCGAAGCGTCAGCAGGGCCGCAAGGTCTTTGCTGCGCAGACGAGCCACTTGCCGCTTAAAGTGAACATGGCCGGTGTTATTCCGGCTATTTTCGCAAGCAGCATTCTGCTGTTTCCGGCTTCGCTGGGTGCCTGGTTCGGTCAGTCTGAGGGTATGGGCTGGTTGCAGGACATCTCGCAGTCGATCGCTCCTGGTCAGCCGTTGAATATTCTGCTGTTTAGTGCAGGGATCATTTTCTTCTGCTTCTTCTATACGGCGTTGATGTTCAATCCGAAAGACGTAGCGGAAAACCTGAAGAAGTCCGGTGCCTTTATTCCGGGTATCCGTCCTGGCGAGCAGTCGGCGCGCTACATTGATGGCGTTCTGACCCGTTTGACCATGTTCGGTGCTCTTTATATGACGGCCGTGTGCCTGCTTCCCCAGTTCCTGGTGGTCGCAGCAAACGTTCCGTTCTACCTTGGCGGGACCTCGTTGCTGATTGTGGTAGTGGTTGTGATGGACTTTATGTCCCAAGTACAATCGCACCTCGTTTCGCACCAGTACGAATCCCTGATGAAGAAAGCCAACCTGAAAGGCTACGGCGGCAGCGGTCTGCTGCGCTGAAACCCCTAAGGTTCGAGGAGTTGGTGATGAAAGTTCGTGCATCGGTGAAAAAACTGTGCCGTAACTGCAAAATTATTCGCCGCGAAGGTGTCGTTCGAGTAATTTGCAGCGCGGAACCACGTCACAAACAGCGCCAAGGCTGAGTGTGATCTGCGCTTCAAGCCCAGCAGCTAGTGTGCTGCTGGGTTGATTAATTGTTTCTACAGCGATATTATCTCGCGCCCTATTTCTTGGCTTCCGGGGCGTAGGTAGCTGTCAATTGGAGTCCCACTGAATGGCCCGTATTGCAGGCGTTAACATTCCAGATAACAAGCATACTGTTATCTCGCTGACCTACATCTACGGTGTTGGTCGCACCACTGCACAGAAAATCTGTGCAGACACTGGGGTAAACCCAGCCGCAAAGATCAAGGATCTGAGCGACGAGCAGATTGAACAGCTGCGTAGCGAAGTTGCGAAGTTCACCACTGAAGGTGACCTGCGTCGCGACATCAACATGAAAATCAAGCGGTTGATGGACCTGGGTTGCTACCGCGGCCTGCGTCATCGTCGGGGTCTGCCAGTACGCGGTCAGCGTACCAAGACCAATGCCCGTACCCGTAAAGGTCCGCGCAAGCCGATCCGCAAGTAATCGCACCAGCGAATCGACAGGAATTTAGACATGGCAAAACCTGCTGCTCGTCCTCGTAAAAAAGTCAAAAAGACAGTGGTTGATGGCATCGCCCACATCCACGCGTCTTTCAACAACACCATCGTGACCATCACCGATCGTCAAGGTAACGCTCTGTCCTGGGCTACCTCCGGCGGTTCGGGTTTCCGTGGTTCCCGCAAATCGACCCCGTTCGCCGCTCAGGTAGCTGCAGAACGTGCTGGTCAAGCTGCGCTGGAATACGGCCTGAAGAACCTCGACGTCAACGTCAAGGGTCCAGGTCCAGGTCGTGAGTCCGCTGTTCGTGCATTGAACGGCTGCGGCTATAAGATCGCCAGCATCACCGACGTGACGCCAATCCCGCATAACGGGTGCCGTCCGCCGAAGAAGCGTCGCGTGTAATCAGGAGACAGATAAATGGCACGTTACATTGGTCCAAAATGCAAACTGTCTCGTCGTGAAGGCACCGATCTGTTCCTGAAGAGTGGCGTTCGCGCTCTGGAATCGAAGTGCAACATCGAAGCAGCCCCAGGTATCCACGGTCAGCGCCGTGGCCGTCAGTCCGACTACGGCACCCAGCTGCGTGAGAAACAAAAAGTCCGTCGTATCTACGGCGTGCTCGAGCGTCAGTTCAGCGGTTACTACAAGCAAGCGGCTTCCAAGAAAGGCGCTACTGGTGAGAACCTGCTGCAACTGCTCGAATGCCGTCTGGATAACGTCGTTTATCGTATGGGCTTTGGCGCTACTCGTGCCGAATCCCGTCAGCTGGTTTCGCACAAAGCGATCAGCGTAAACGGCAAGACTGTAAACGTTCCGTCCTACCAAGTTCGTCCGGGTGACGTGGTCGCAGTTCGCGAGAAATCGCTGAACCAGCTGCGCATTGTTCAAGCCCTTGAACTGTGCGCTCAGCGTGGCCGCGTTGAGTGGGTAGAAGTGGACGCTGCCAAGAAGTCGGGCGTTTTCAAGAACGTTCCTGCTCGCAGCGACCTGTCTGCCGACATCAACGAAAACCTGATTGTCGAGCTCTACTCCAAGTAAGGGCTAGAAAATAGGTGCATCCATGCAGATTTCGGTAAATGAGTTCCTGACGCCCCGCCACATCGATGTGCAGGTCGTCAGTCCAACCCGCGCTAAGATCACGCTCGAGCCTCTCGAGCGTGGTTTTGGCCATACCCTGGGCAACGCGCTGCGCCGCATCCTGTTGTCCTCTATGCCTGGCTGTGCAGTAGTCGAGGCCGAGATTGACGGTGTACTCCATGAGTACTCCGCGATCGAAGGTGTACAGGAAGATGTCATTGAAATCCTGTTGAACCTTAAAGGCCTGGCTATCAAACTGCATGGTCGTGACGAAGTTACGCTGACCTTGTCGAAGAAGGGTTCGGGGGTGGTTACCGCTGCCGATATTCAGCTGGATCATGATGTCGAGATCGTTAACCCCGATCACGTAATCGCTAACCTGGCGTCCAACGGCGCTTTGAACATGAAGCTCACCGTAGCTCGTGGTCGTGGTTATGAGCCGGCCGATTCGCGTCAGAGCGATGAAGACGAAAGCCGCAGCATAGGTCGCTTGCAGCTTGACTCTTCGTTCAGCCCGGTTCGCCGTATCGCATACGTGGTGGAAAACGCCCGTGTCGAGCAGCGTACCAACCTGGACAAGCTGGTTATTGATCTGGAAACCAACGGTACCCTGGATCCTGAAGAGGCTATCCGTCGTGCTGCAACCATCCTGCAACAGCAGTTGGCTGCGTTCGTCGACCTCAAAGGTGACAGCGAACCCGTGGTAGTCGAGCAGGAAGACGAGATCGATCCGATTCTGCTTCGTCCAGTTGACGATCTGGAATTGACCGTGCGTTCGGCCAACTGCCTGAAGGCGGAGAACATCTACTACATCGGCGATCTGATTCAGCGCACCGAAGTAGAGCTGTTGAAAACTCCGAACCTCGGCAAGAAGTCCCTGACTGAAATCAAGGACGTTCTGGCTTCCCGTGGTCTGTCCCTCGGCATGCGCCTCGACAACTGGCCGCCTGCAAGTCTTAAGAAAGACGACAAGGCGACTGCCTGATCGTCGTAATCACCGAACGTAGTGTTTGGTAAGGAATGAATCATGCGTCATCGTAAAAGTGGACGTCACCTGAGCCGTACCAGCTCTCACCGCAAGGCCATGTTCCAGAACATGGCGGTGTCGCTGTTCGAGCACGAGCTGATCAAAACTACCCTGCCAAAAGCCAAGGAACTGCGCCGCGTTGCCGAGCCGCTGATCACCCTGGCCAAGGAAGACAGCGTAGCTAACCGTCGCCTTGCTTTCGACCGTACTCGTTCGAAAGAAATCGTCGGCAAGCTGTTCAACGATCTGGGCAAGCGCTACGCCACCCGTCAGGGCGGCTACCTGCGTATCCTCAAGTGCGGTTTCCGCGCTGGCGACAACGCGCCTATGGCGTACGTCGAGTTGGTTGATCGTCCTGTCGGTGGCTCGGTAGAAGCTGCTGAGTAAGACGAACAGTCTTGAACAAAAAACCGGGCCTTGTGCCCGGTTTTTTGTTTTCTAGTGATCGCTTTTCCTATTGGCTAGTCGATATGCAGTCCGCTGTTGCGCCGTTTTGAAGAAACATTGCGCTTAACTCGAAGTGATAAGGAGAAACTCCCTCATTTGGACGCTTTTCAATGAAAATCACTACTGTTCGCCCGCTTTTTTCGACATTTATGCGTAAATCACAGTGACCTCCCAGTCATCCTGGTTCAAACTATGGCTTTCACACAGGGAGAGGCGGGACGATGCAAGGTCACCCGGACGTAATCGACTATCTCAACACGTTGCTGACGGGCGAACTGGCGGCACGTGATCAGTACTTCATTCACTCGCGGATGTACGAAGACTGGGGCTTCAGCAAGCTCTACGAACGCATCAATCACGAGATGGAAGAAGAAGCCCAACACGCTGATGCCTTGATCCGCCGCATCCTGATGCTGGAAGGTACGCCGCGCATGCGTCCGGACGATCTGGATATCGGTGCTACCGTGCCAGACATGATCGCCGCCGATCTGCGCCTGGAATACAAAGTCCGCGCTGCACTGTGCAAAGGCATTGAGCTGTGCGAACTGCACAAGGACTACATCAGCCGCGACATCCTCCGTCTGCAACTGGCTGACACCGAAGAAGATCACACCTACTGGCTGGAAAAGCAGAAAGGCTTGATCAAGTCGCTGGGACTGGAGAACTACCTGCAATCGCAGATGTAATGAGTCCGGCAAAGAAAAGCCCCTGTCGTGTGAGCGACAGGGGCTTTTTCATTTCAGTGCCGGATCAGGCTCGGTCCCGTTCCAGCAGTGGCTTGAGGTAGTGCCCGGTGTGGGACTGCTTCATGTTCGCCACTTCTTCTGGCGTGCCGCAGGCGATGATCTGACCGCCCTTGGAACCACCTTCCGGACCAAGATCGACCAGCCAATCTGCGGTCTTGATCACATCCAGGTTGTGCTCGATCACCACCACGGTATTACCGTGGTCGCGCAGTCGGTGCAGTACATCGAGCAACTGCTGGATATCAGCGAAGTGCAGGCCCGTGGTGGGTTCGTCGAGGATGTACAGGGTTTTGCCGGTATCGCGCTTGGATAGCTCACGGGACAGTTTGACCCGTTGCGCCTCGCCGCCGGACAGCGTTGTAGCCGACTGCCCGAGCTTGATGTAGGACAGACCCACATCCATCAACGTTTGCAGCTTGCGAGCCAGCGCTGGCACCGCATCGAAGAACTCGCGGGCTTCCTCGATGGTCATTTCCAGCACTTCGTGGATGTTCTTGCCCTTGTACTTGATCTCCAGCGTCTCGCGGTTGTAGCGCTTGCTCTTGCAGACGTCGCAAGGGACGTAGATGTCTGGCAGGAAGTGCATCTCCACCTTGATCAGCCCGTCGCCCTGGCAGGCTTCGCAGCGTCCGCCCTTGACGTTGAAGGAGAAGCGGCCCGGGCCGTAGCCCCTCGAGCGCGATTCCGGGACGCCGGAGAATAATTCGCGGATCGGCGTGAACAGACCGGTATAGGTCGCCGGGTTGGAACGTGGCGTACGGCCGATCGGGCTCTGGTCGATATCCACCACCTTGTCCAGGTGCTGCAGGCCGTCGCAGCTGTCGTGCGCGGCGGCTTCCTGGGTCGTGGCACCATTGAGGGCGGTGGCTGCGAGAGGGAACAAGGTATTGTTGATCAGCGTCGACTTGCCAGAACCGGATACACCGGTCACGCAGGTCAACAGGCCGATTGGAATCTCCAGGTCGACGCTCTGCAGGTTGTTGCCGCGCGCGCCCTTGAGCTTGATCGAGAGCTTCTTGTTGCGTGGCGTGCGCTTGGCCGGCACCGCGATCTTGATCCGCCCGGAGAGGTATTTCCCGGTCAGTGAGTCAGGGTGCGCCATCACTTCTGCGGGCGTACCTTCGGCAACGATCTGGCCACCGTGTACTCCGGCGCCGGGACCGATGTCGACCACATAGTCCGCGAGACGGATGGCGTCCTCGTCGTGCTCCACCACAATCACCGTGTTGCCGATGTCGCGTAGGTGATTGAGGGTGGCCAGCAGGCGATCGTTATCACGCTGGTGCAATCCAATGGATGGCTCGTCGAGGATATACATCACCCCGACCAGGCCGGCGCCGATCTGGCTGGCCAGACGGATGCGCTGGGCTTCGCCGCCGGACAGTGTGTCGGCACTGCGATCAAGGGTCAGGTAATCGAGGCCAACGTTCACCAGGAACTGAAGACGCTCGCAGATTTCCTTGAGGATCTTGTCGGCGATTTCGCCACGGCGTCCGGTCAGCTTCAGGCCACCGAAATACTGGCTTGCATCGCCGATGGGCAGGCCGGTCACCGCAGGCAAGGTCTTCTCGCCAACCCACACGTGACGCGCCTCGCGGCGCAGACGGGTGCCGCGGCAGTCCGGGCACGGCTGGGTACTGAGGAACTTGGCCAGCTCCTCGCGGACCGTAGCCGATTCCGTTTCCCGATAGCGGCGCTCCAGGTTCGGCACGATGCCCTCGAACGGGTGCGAGCGCTTGACGATATCGCCACGGTCGTTGAGGTACTTGAAGTCGACGTTCTGGTTACCGCTGCCGCTGAGAATGATTTTCTGGCGGTCGGCGGGCAGTTCGTTGAACGGGACTTCCAGGCTGAAGCCGAAGTGTGCCGCCAGCGACCCGAGCATCTGGAAGTAATAGACGTTACGTCGGTCCCAGCCGCGGATCGCGCCCTCGGCCAAGGTCAGCTCACCATTGACCAGGCGCTTGGCGTCGAAGAACTGCTTGACCCCCAGGCCGTCGCAGGTCGGGCAGGCGCCGGCGGGGTTGTTGAAGGAGAACAGCTTCGGCTCCAGCTCGCTGATGGCGTGGCCGCAGATCGGGCAGGCGAAGCGTGCGGAGAAGATCATCTCTTCGCCGCCTTCATCATCCATCGGCGCGACGAGCGCAATGCCGTCGGCCAGTTTCAGCGCGGTTTCGAACGACTCGGCCAGACGCTGCTGCAGGTCTTCGCGGACTTTGAAGCGGTCCACTACCACATCGATGCTGTGCTTCTTCTGTTTGTCGAGCTTGGGCAACTCGTCCAGCTCGCAGAGCTTGCCGTTGATACGGGCACGGACGAAGCCTTGAGCGCGCAGCTCCTCGAATACCGCCAGGTGCTCGCCCTTGCGCTCACGAATCACCGGGGCCAGCAACATCAGCTTGCTGCCTTCCGGCTGCGCCAGGACCAGGTCGACCATCTGGCTGACGGTCTGGGCCTCGAGCGGAATGTCGTGGTCCGGGCAGCGTGGCGTACCGACGCGGGCATACAGCAGGCGCAGGTAGTCGTAGATTTCGGTGATGGTGCCGACGGTGGAGCGAGGGTTGTGCGAAGTGGACTTCTGCTCGATGGAAATCGCTGGCGAGAGGCCTTCGATGGTATCGACGTCCGGCTTTTCCATCATCGACAGGAACTGCCGCGCATAGGCCGACAGCGACTCCACGTAGCGCCGCTGGCCTTCGGCATAGAGGGTGTCGAATGCCAGGGATGACTTGCCAGACCCGGACAGGCCGGTGATGACGATCAGCTTGTCGCGGGGCAGCGTCAGGTCGATGTTCTTCAGGTTGTGGGTACGTGCCCCACGAATCAGGATCTTGTCCACTACGGCCTCGCTTGGCGGGCTTAAACGGAGCAGTATACGGCTCGCCGCCGGTGCGCGGCAAAGCGTCGCGTAGATGCTGTTAAACGATGGGACTGGTAGAATCGCCGCCGGTTCACACGAGGTTAATCCATGCACGATCCCCACAGCGAACGCATGAGTGGCAGCGAAACCCGCGCCGCAGGCGGCCTGGCCCTGGTGTTCGCCTTCCGTATGCTGGGCATGTTCATGGTCCTGCCGGTACTGGCTACCTATGGCATGGACCTGGCGGGCGCGACGCCGGCACTCATTGGTCTGGCTATTGGCGCCTATGGGCTGACCCAGGCGGTATTGCAGATTCCATTCGGCGTCATATCCGACCGCATCGGCCGGCGTCCGGTGATCTACCTGGGGTTGGTGATCTTTGCGCTGGGGAGTGTGCTGGCGGCTCAGGCCGACTCGATCTGGGGCGTGATTGCCGGACGGATCCTGCAAGGTGCCGGGGCGATTTCGGCGGCGGTAATGGCGTTACTGTCGGACCTGACCCGTGAGCAGCACCGCACCAAGGCCATGGCCATGATTGGCATGAGCATCGGTTTGTCGTTTGCCGTGGCGATGGTTGTCGGGCCTTTGTTGACCCGCAGCTTCGGTCTGTCCGGGCTGTTTCTGGCGACAGCGGCGATGGCACTGGTGGGTATCGCTCTGATCGCGTTCGTCGTGCCTGCTTCCAGCGGACCGCTGCACCACCGCGAGTCCGGGGTGGCGAAGCAAGCGCTCGGCCCGACCTTGCGACACCCTGACCTGTTGCGCCTGGACGTTGGTATTTTCGTCCTGCATGCCATCCTCATGGCCAGCTTCGTTGCCCTGCCACTGGCGTTCGTTGAACGCGGCGGGCTGCCCAAGGAAGAGCACTGGTGGGTGTACCTGACCGCTCTGCTGATTTCATTCTTCGCAATGATTCCCTTCATTATCTATGGTGAGAAAAAGCGCAAGATGAAACGTGTCCTTCTGGGCGCGGTCAGTGTCTTGCTGCTGACGGAGCTATTCTTCTGGGAGTGGGGGAACAGCCTGTCGGCCCTGGTGATCGGGACCGTGATCTTCTTCACCGCCTTCAACCTGCTGGAAGCGTCGTTGCCGTCGTTGATCAGCAAGGTGTCGCCTGCCGGCGGCAAGGGCACGGCGATGGGGGTCTATTCCACCAGCCAGTTCCTTGGCGCGGCGCTGGGCGGGATATTGGGTGGATGGATGTTCCAGCATGGTGGCTTGACCACGGTGTTCCTCGGCTGCGCGGGTTTGTGCGGGCTCTGGCTTGCCGTAGCTGTTACCATGCGCGAACCACCTTATGTGACAAGCCTGCGCATGCCGTTGTCGCCCGAAGCGCTACGCGAAGCGGGCTTGACCGAGCGCCTGAAGGCCGTGCCGGGTGTGACCGACGCAGTGGTGGTGGCAGATGAAGCCGCCATCTATATCAAACTGGATACACAAATTTTGGATCGTTCGACCCTGGAACGCCTGGTCAATCCGGCGTCCGCGGCGTGCGAAGCCTAGGAGAACGTTATGGCCCGTGGGGTTAACAAAGTCATATTGGTCGGCACCTGTGGCCAGGATCCTGAAGTACGCTACCTGCCGAACGGCAACGCCGTGACTAACCTGAGCCTGGCCACCAGCGAGCAGTGGACCGACAAGCAGACCGGCCAGAAGGTCGAGCGCACCGAGTGGCACCGCGTCTCGATGTTCGGCAAGGTCGCCGAGATTGCTGGTGAGTACCTGCGCAAGGGTTCTCAGGTGTATATCGAAGGCAAGCTGCAAACCCGCGAGTGGGAAAAAGACGGCATCAAGCGTTACACCACCGAAATCATCGTCGACATGCAAGGCACCATGCAGTTGCTGGGCGGTCGTCCGCAGAACCAGGATGGTGGCGGTGCGCCGCAAGGCAACTACAACCAGGCGCCGCAGGCTCCACGCCAGCAAGCGCCTCGTCCGCAGCAGGCTCCTCAGCGTCCGGCTCCTCAGCAACCAGCGCCGCAGCCGGCTCCGGATTTCGACAGCTTTGATGACGATATTCCGTTCTGATATCAGCTGTAGAAACTCTTTGTAGAGTTGCCTCACAGAACCCCCGCCATGCGGGGGTTCTTCGTTTCTGCCGTTTAAAGATATTGATCAGCGCAATGGCAATGCTGCAAGGGCAATGTATCTGGGCGCGTGACGAGTCTGGCTAATGCTGGCTGGACAAACTGTCGAAGTTTTAGTTCGAGTTTGCTGGTTGCTGGATTAGATCAATTCAGATGCACTCTTTCGTCTTCTGGCTTGCTTTCTGTAGTCCCTATTAGTTCCCGCTGTAGGCGTATTCTGATTTTTATAGTCTGGCGGGTTCGTGGCGGTATCGGAGGATCATGCGAGGTAGTATTGGCCTCTTTCGGGAGGTACGCATGAAAGAAAAGTTGGTTGAGTCGGAAAAACAAAAAGTAGTCTTCTCACCTTCGGTGCAGAACTACACGAGCAAAGATTTTTCAGGTGAGGATGCAGACAATATAAATGCCGGTCATATGGAGAATTCAGGTCGGCAGGTTGCCTGTGGGGAAGAACACACGAAGAAAAGTAAGATTCCAGTCAGTCTATCTGGCGTTGACGAAAAGTTTCAGGTCAAAGGCTTTGTCGAAGCATATGAAACATTTATTGATGAAAATCCCTCCTGTCGTCCGCTCAATAAGGTGCCCGACCTATTGTTGACGTTGGTTGGTGGGGTAATTGCAGTGATCGGATTGCTGATGATGTTGTTTGGTCCTGACAGCATCATGGTAAGTGTCGTATCTGGTCCGACCTTTTTTCAATACATTCAACTTTATCCAGGCTATGTATTTAGTCTTGGCGCTTTTCTGTCTTCAGTTGGAGTGAAGCTTTTCAGGGGGGCCAAAGGCGTATCGCGTGAGCAGTTTCTAGCTGACGAATATGAGTTGTCAGGAAAGGAGGGTGTGCTACGCGATGGTTCTTACTCACTCCGATATATGGGTAAGGGAAATTTCTTGATCAAGTATCAATCCGAAGGTTGAGACTCAGCGCTCACGCGCCCATCGTGCTGCTCGCCTCCTGCTCAATCCGCAACGCCGTCCTCTGCAACGCCGGCAAATAACGCACAACCGCCTGCTCGATACTCATCGCCTTCGCCACATACACCAGATTCAGGCACCCCAGCAGTTGCTGCTTACCACGGATCGGCACGGCGATGGAGGCGATCTTTTCTTCCTGGTCCCAGGTCATGAAGTTTTCCCCGTAACCCCGGTGGCGGGTTTTGCGCAGGAGGTTGTCCAGCGCTTCGGGATTACGTGCCAGACGGCTGTCTTCGTCGTCGCGGCTGGCCAGCAACTCGATGATGTGTTCGCGTTCGGCATCCGGGCAGAAGGCGAGGTAGGCCAGGCCCGTGGCGGTGAGCAGGATGGGCAGGCGTCGGCCGACGATGGAGCGGTGAAACGACAGGCGGCTGAAGCGGTGGGTCGATTCACGCACCACCATCGCATCGACATCCAGGGTACAGAGGTCGGTCGGCCACACCACCTCCTGCAGCAGCTCGGCCAGCAGTGGAGCGGCGAGGGCGGAGATCCATTGGTCGTCGCGGAAACCTTCGCTCAGTTCGCGTACCTTCAGGCACAGGCGGAAGCTGTCGTCTGATTCGCTGCGACGTACGTAGCCTTCTTCCTGCAAGGTCTCAAGCAGGCGTCGCACGGTGGTGCGGTGCAGGCCCGTCAGCTCGGCCAGACGGGTCGGGCTGGCGCCACCGCCGAGGTGGTTGAGGGTGTTGAGCAGCAGCAGACCGCGGGTCAGTCCGCGAACCGTCTTGTAGTCGGATTCGCCTTCGGATGCCATGAATTCACCAGAAATTCGTTGTAAATCAGTGCTGTGCACTAGGTGCACGGCGCGGCGGTTTTTGATTGTAGGGCAAGAAATGGCGTTCTTATACTAGCGCCAACAAGAACGAACACCCTTACAAGGGAAACCACCATGCTGCCTGCCCGCGCCCCCTCTCTGCCCGACGCGCCGTCTTGACGCACTGACGGCCCGACCCTGCCACCTCTGAGCAAGGTCGCCCACCGAACCCTTTTGCAACCTTCACACCCACGAACTTTTCCAGGTTCGGGGGCTGGCCCCGGCTTGCCTGATGTTTGTCCAGCCGGCCGCCGTGACGCTGTCCGATACGGTGAAAAACAATGAAAACAACCCCTACCTTTTCCTCGCAGACTGACCACAAGGCCCAGGTTGTGGTGCTGGGTGCTGGCCCGGTGGGCCTGGCGATCGCCAACTACCTCGGCCAGTCCGGCATCGACGTGCTGGTGGTGGAGAAGCTCGACAAGCTGATCGACTACCCCCGCGCTATCGGCATCGATGATGAGTCGCTACGTACCGTGCAGGCCATCGGTCTGGTGGACCAAGTATTGCCGCACACCACCCCGTGGCACGCCATGCGTTTCCTCACGCCCAAAGGGCGTTGCTTCGCCGATATTCAGCCGCTGACGGAGGAATTCGGCTGGTCGCGGCGCAATGCCTTTATCCAGCCGCAGGTGGATGCCGTGTTGCTTAATGGCCTGAAGCGCTTCGGCAATGTGCGCATCCTGTTCAGCCGTGACGTCACCGAATTCACCCAGGATGACAGCGGTGTGAGCCTGCGCATGGAAGGTCCTGGGGCAGTTCAGGAAACCGTGCGCGGCGACTATCTGGTGGCTTGCGATGGCGGCAACAGTTATGTGCGCCGCACCCTTGGCATTTCGTTCGACGGCAAGACCGCGCCGAACCAGTGGATCGTCGTCGATATCGCCAACGATCCGCTGGGCACGCCGAACGTGTACCTGTGCTGCGACCCGGTGCGCCCCTATGTTTCCGCCGCATTGCCCCACGGCGTGCGCCGCTTCGAATTCATGGTGATGCCCGGTGAAACCGAGGCGGAACTGAGCAAGCCGGAAAACATGCGCCGCCTGCTGGCCAAGGTGCTGCCGGACCCGGACCGCATCGAGCTGATCCGCAGCCGCGTCTACACCCACAACGCGCGCCTCGCCGG
Organism: Pseudomonas sp. 20P_3.2_Bac5; assembly: GCF_025466035.1. Lineage (NCBI taxonomy): Bacteria > Pseudomonadati > Pseudomonadota > Gammaproteobacteria > Pseudomonadales > Pseudomonadaceae > Pseudomonas > Pseudomonas sp. 20P_3.2_Bac5. The sequence goes on from NZ_JANLOA010000128.1 coordinate 43,066, forward strand.
GCAGTTCCGCAGCAAGCGGGTCCTGCTTGCCGGCGATGCCGCGCACATCATGCCGGTCTGGCAGGGGCAGGGTTACAACAGCGGCATGCGCGATGCCAGCAACCTCGGCTGGAAACTGGCGATGGTGGTCAAGGGCCTGGCCGGCGAGGGGCTGCTGGACACCTACGAACTGGAGCGTCGTGACCACGCCCAGGCGATGATCAATCTGTCGGTGCTGGCGGGCCATGTGCTGGCGCCGCCGAAGCGTTGGCAGGGCGCGCTGCGCGACGGGATTTCCTGGCTGCTCAACTACCTGCCGCCGGTCAAACGCTACTTCCTGGAAATGCGCTTCAAGCCGATGCCGCAGTACAGCGCCGGTGCCCTGGTGGCCAGCACGCCGCAACTGGCGAACTCGCCGGTGGGTCGCATGTTCATCCAGCCCAAGGTGCAGACCGAAGATGGCCGCCAGGTGTTGCTGGACGACGTGATCGGCAACAACTTTGCGATCATCGCCTGGGGCACCAACCCGATTTGGGGCCTGAGTGCGGCGCAGGTGGCGTTCTGGCAACGCCTCGGCACCCGCTTCATTCAGGTGCTGCCGGCCGTGCAACTGGAGGCTGGGCGCGAGGCCATCGACGGTGTGATCCGGGTCGGCGATTGCAGCGGAAGTTTGAAGGAGTGGTTCGGTCGTTATCCAGCCTCCGTCGCCGTGGTGCGCCCGGACCGCTTCCTCGCGGCGCTGGCCATTCCACAGTCGCTGGACAAGGCCTGCGACGCGCTGGCGCAGGCGGTTCATGCCACCGCGCCGCTGGTCAATCAGCCTGTCGCCAGCAAGGTGGCCTGAGATGGTCGCCCTCGTGCAATGCCTGTCGCACACGCCGTTGGTGGGGTTTGTCGATCCCGCGCAGGCGGTGCTGGATGAAGTGGGCGGTGTGATCGCCAACGCCCGGGCCCAGGTCGAAGCCTTCGACCCGGAGTTGGTGTTCCTGTTCGCGCCGGACCACTACAACGGCTTTTTCTATGACGTCATGCCGTCGTTCTGCATCGGCATGTCGGCGCAGGCGATCGGCGATTTCGACACCGCCGCCGGTCCGCTGAACGTACCGAAGGACCTCGCCGAAGCCTGCGCCGATGCGGTGCTGGAGGCGGGAGTGGACGCCGCGGTGTCCTACTGCATGCAGGTCGATCACGGTTTCGCCCAGCCTTTGGAACTGCTGCTCGGCGGCATCGACCGTTGCCCGGTGATCCCGGTGTTCATCAATTCGGTCGCGGTGCCGTTGCCGGGGTTCCAGCGCGCTCGCCTGTTCGGCGAGGCGATTGGCCGGTACGCCCGGACGCTGAACAAACGCGTGCTGTTCATCGGTTCCGGTGGCCTGTCGCATCAGCCGCCGGTGCCGGAGTTGGCGAAGGTGGACGCGCGCATGGCCGACCGCCTGATGGGCAGCGGCCGCAACTTGCCCGCCGATGAACGCGAGGCGCGCCAACAGCGGGTCATTCAGGCCGCCCGGCGTTTCGTCGAGGACCAGCACTCGCTGCATCCGCTCAATCCAGTCTGGGACCAGCAGTTTCTCGACGCCCTCAGCGAAGGCCGGCTGGCCGAGCTGGACGGCTTGAGCAACGCCGAACTGTCCGCCCTGGCCGGCAAATCCACCCATGAAGTGAAGACCTGGGTCGCCGCGTTCGCCGCGCTGTCGGCGTTCGGTCCCTATGCGGCCAGCGACCGCTATTACCGGCCGATCCCCGAATGGATCGCCGGCTTCGGCGCCCTTGCGGCGCGCCCCGTATCCACCGCATCGAAGGAAGCCTGAACATGACTACCGCAACCGAAGCCTCCAGCAGCCGTCTGGTTCGAATCCAGGAAGGCGATCTCGATCTGCAACTGCATTACAACGACGTTGGCCAGGGTGATGAAACCGTGGTCATGCTGCACGGTTCCGGCCCTGGCGCCAGCGGCTGGGCCAACTTCAACCGCAACATCGAACCACTGACCGCCGCCGGTTACCGGGTGATCCTGATGGACTGCCCGGGCTGGAGCAAAAGCGATCCGATCGTCTGCCGCGGCTCGCGCTCGGACCTCAACGCCCGCGCCCTCAAGGGCCTGCTCGACGCCCTCGACCTCGACCGCGTGCACATTCTCGGCAACTCCATGGGCGGCCACAGCGCCGTCGCCTTTGCCCTCGCCAATCCGCAGCGGGTCGGCAAGCTGGTGCTGATGGGCGGCGGGACCGGCGGCGCCAGCCCGTTCGTGCCGATGCCCACCGAGGGCATCAAATTGCTCAATGGGCTGTACCGCGAGCCGACCATCGACAACCTGAAGAAGATGATGAATGTCTTCGTTTTCGACGCCAGCAGCCTCACCGAAGAACTGTTCCAGACCCGCCTCGACAACATGCTGGCGCGCCGCGACCACCTGGAAAACTTCGTCGCCAGCCTGGCCGCCAATCCGAAGCAGTTCCCCGACTTCGGCCCACGGCTGCACGAAATCAGCGCCCAGACTCTGGTGGTCTGGGGCCGCGAAGACCGCTTCGTACCTATGGACGCCGGCCTGCGTCTGCTCGCCGGCCTGCCCAACGCGCAACTGCATGTGTTCAACCGTTGCGGCCACTGGGCGCAGTGGGAACACGCCGACGCTTTCAACCGCATGGTCCTGGATTTCCTCAGCCACTGACCTGGAGTCGAGCATGACAATTTCCCAACAGACCCTGGACCAACTGGCCGCCGAACTGCGCCAGGCCGAAGCCAGCGGTGAAGCTATCGTCCCGTTGCGCGAGCGCATCGGCGAAGACAACGGCGACGCGGCCTACGCCATCCAGCGCCTGAACATCGCCCATGCCGTGGCCGGCGGGCGGCGGGTGGTGGGGCGCAAGATCGGCCTGACCAATCCCAAGGTGCAGGCCCAACTGGGTGTCGACCAGCCCGACTTCGGCACGTTGTTCGCCGACATGTGCTACGGCGACAACGAAACCGTGCCGTTTGGCCGTGTGCAGCAAGCGAAGATCGAGGCGGAAATCGCCCTTGTCCTCAAGCGCGACTTGCCGGCCGCGGACACCACGTTTGCCGAAGTCGTCGCGGCGACCGGCTGGGTGATGCCGGCGCTGGAGATCGTCGGTAGCCGGGTGGCGGGCTGGAACATCCGCTTCGTCGACACCGTCGCCGACAACGCTTCCAGCGGCTGCTTCGTGCTCGGCGGGCCGGTGCGGCGCATTGATGGCCTCGACCTGCGCAACGCGGTCATGCGCATGACCCGCAATGGCGAAGAAGTCTCCAGCGGCAGCGGCGCCCAGTGCCTGGGCCATCCGCTCAACGCCGCGGTATGGCTGGCGCGGACCATGGCCCGGCTGGGCGAACCGTTGCGAGCTGGCGACGTGATCCTCACTGGCGCCCTCGGGCCGATGGTCGCGGTGGCTGCCGGTGATCGCTTCGAAGCCGAGATCGACGGTATCGGCCAGGTGGCCGTGGAATTCACGGTCGAGTGATTGCGACCTGCGTGCACAAGAGATGAACACAATGAAAAAACTCAACGTCGCCATCATCGGCTCCGGCAACATCGGCACCGATTTGATGATCAAGATCCTGCGCAACGCGCAGCACCTGGAAATGTCGGTGATGGTCGGCATCGACCCGAACTCCGATGGACTGGCGAGAGCTGCTCGCATGGGCGTGGCCACGACCCACGAAGGCGTGCAAGGCCTGACCCGTATGGCGGAATTCCAGCACATCGACTTCGTCTTCGATGCCACCAGCGCCGGCGCCCACGTCAAGAACGACGCCTTCCTGCGCTCGATCAAACCCGGCATCCGCCTGATTGACCTGACCCCGGCGGCCATCGGCCCGTACTGCGTGCCGGTGGTGAACCTGGAGCAGAACCTCGCTCAGCTCAACGTCAACATGGTCACCTGTGGCGGCCAGGCGACCATCCCGATGGTCGCTGCGGTGTCCCGCGTGGCGAAGGTGCATTACGCGGAAATCGTCGCGTCCATCGCCAGCAAATCCGCCGGCCCCGGCACCCGCGCCAATATCGACGAATTCACCGAAACCACCTCCCGCGCCATCGAAGTGATCGGCGGCGCGGCCAAGGGCAAGGCGATCATCGTGATGAACCCGGCCGAGCCGCCGCTGATCATGCGCGACACGGTGTTCGTGCTGTCCGAAGCGGCTGATCGGACGCAGGTCGAAGCGTCCATCGAAGAGATGGCGCAGGCGGTGCAGGCCTATGTGCCGGGTTATCGACTGAAGCAGAAGGTGCAGTTCGAAGAGGTCAGCGACCTGAAGATTCCGGGGCTCGGGATTTTCTCCGGCCTGAAGACCTCGGTGTTCCTCGAAGTCGAAGGCGCCGCCCATTACCTGCCGGCCTACGCCGGCAACCTCGACATCATGACGTCCGCCGCCATGGCCACCGCCGAGCGCATGGCCCTGTCGATGATCAACGGCTGAGGAACGACCATGAAAAAAATCTACATCTCCGACGTCACCCTGCGCGACGGCAGCCACGCGGTGCGCCATCAGTACACCCTCGACAACGCCCGCGATATCGCCCGGGCGCTGGACAAGGCCAAAGTGGACTCCATCGAAGTCGCCCACGGTGACGGCTTGCAGGGTTCCAGTTTCAACTACGGCTTCGGCCGACACACCGATCTGGAGTACATCGAGGCGGTGGCGGATGTGGTCAGCCACGCGAAAATCGCCACGCTGCTGTTGCCGGGGATCGGCACGGTCCACGACCTCAAGGCCGCCTACGATGCTGGCGCCCGCGTGGTCCGCGTCGCCACTCATTGCACTGAAGCCGACGTGTCCCGCCAGCACATCGAATACGCCCGCGAACTGGGCATGGACACCGTCGGCTTCCTGATGATGAGCCACATGATCCCGGCCGAGCAGTTGGCGGCGCAGGGCAAATTGATGGAGAGCTACGGCGCGCAGTGCATCTACATGGCCGACTCCGGTGGCGCGATGAACATGCAGGACATCCGCGACCGCATGCGCGCGTTCAAGGCCGTGTTGAACCCGGGTACCCAGACCGGCATGCATGCGCATCACAACCTGAGCCTCGGCGTCGCCAACTCGATTGCGGCGGTGGAAGAGGGCTGTGATCGCATTGATGCCAGTCTCGCGGGCATGGGTGCGGGCGCGGGTAATGCGCCGTTGGAAGTGTTTATCGCCGCCGCCGAGCGCCTCGGTTGGAATCATGGCACTGACCTGTACACCTTGATGGATGCGGCGGACGACATCGTCCGGCCCTTGCAGGACCGGCCGGTTCGCGTGGACCGCGAGTCGCTGGCGCTGGGGTATGCGGGGGTTTATTCGAGCTTCCTGCGCCATGCGGAAATCGCGGCAGCACGGTATGGGTTGAAGACCGTGGACATTCTGGTGGAGCTGGGCAAGCGGCGGATGGTCGGGGGGCAGGAGGACATGATTGTGGATGTGGCGCTGGATCTGCTGGCTCGGCGGAATTAGCCGAAATCGCGAGCAAGCTCGCTCCTACAGGGGGGCTTGCGTACGCAGGTCCCTTGTAGCCAAAAACAAAGGCCTCTACAACAATAAATCGAGGTACATCCCATGACCGGGATAACCGCAACAAATCGCGTGCAACTCGCCACCACCATCGCCCTGTGCTTCCTGGTGGCACTGATGGAAGGTCTCGACCTGCAGGCCGCCGGCATCGCCGCGCAAGGTATGGCCGCGGCCTTCGGGCTGGACAAGATGCAGATGGGCTGGGTGTTCAGCGCCGGGATTCTCGGCCTGTTGCCCGGCGCGTTCGTCGGCGGCTGGCTGGCCGACCGGATCGGCCGCAAGCGGGTGTTGATGGCCGCCGTGGCGCTGTTCGGCCTGTTCTCGCTGGCCACCGCCGTGGCCTGGGATTTCCATAGTCTGGTGGCCGCCCGCTGCCTGACCGGCATCGGCCTCGGCGCTGCGCTGCCGAACCTGATCGCACTGACCTCCGAAGCCGCCGGCCCACGCCTGCGTGGCACGGCGGTGAGCATGATGTATTGCGGTGTGCCGCTGGGCGCGGCGCTGGCGGCGGTCATCGGCATCATCGGGTTTTCCGGCGGCTGGAAAGTGGTGTTCTACGTCGGCGGCCTGGTGCCGCTGTTGATCGTGCCGCTGCTCGGGCGCTACCTACCGGAGTCGGCGCAGTTCCAGGCCCGGCAGTCCGAGACGGCGAGCGCCGAGGAACACGGCGTCTGGCACGGACTGTTTCGCAACGGCGCGGCGCCGGCCACCTTGCTGTTGTGGCTGAGCTACTTCTTCACCCTCATGGTGGTCTACATCCTGGTCAACTGGCTGCCGAGCCTGCTGGTCGCCCAGGGCTTCGATGCGCGCCAGGCCAGTTGGGTGATGCTGGCGCTGCAACTGGGCGCGGCGGTAGGCACGCTGGCGCTGGGCGCGCTGATGGACCGTCTGCCTGCGTGGGCCATGGCGCTGCTGATTTATGTCGGCATCCTCGGTTCGCTGGCGGCGCTGGGCCTGGCCAACGCGTTGCCCGGCATGCTGGCGGCCGGCTTCGTCGCCGGGCTGTTCGCCACGGGTGGGCAAGGCGTGCTCTATGCCTTTACGCCGCTGTTCTATCCGACCCGCATGCGCGCCACTGGCGTGGGTTCGGCGGTGGCGGTGGGGCGGCTCGGCGCCATGAGCGGTCCGCTGATCGCCGGCAAGATGCTGGCGCTGGGCACGGGCACGGCGGGTGTGATGCTGGCCTCGGCGCCGGGCATCGTGCTGGCCGCGGCAGCGATGTTCTGCCTGTCGCAGCGCAGCCGACAGGCCGACTGATTGCCTCACTCCATTTCCCGCGCCAGGCCGCTGGCGCGGGTTCGCTTACAACAACAATAAAGTGAATGACCATGCCTGCATTTCTGCTCCGGGCGCTCGGCCTGTGGTTGCCGTTCGTCCTGCTTTCCAACGCCTGCGCCGCGGGTTTCGTCGAGGACAGCAAAGCCAGCCTGACCGCCCGCAACTACTACTTCGATCGCGACTACAAAGGCACGTCGGCCCAGTCCGCTGCGCGCGAGTGGGCCCAGGGTTTCATCGTCCGGTTCAACTCGGGTTTCACCGAAGGTCCGGTGGGCTTTGGACTCAATGCCCAGGGCATGCTGGGGATCAAGCTGGATTCCTCGCCTGACCGCGTCGGCACCGGTCTGCTGCCCTACGACCCGGCGACCCGCGAGCCCGACGACAACTATTCGGAACTCGGCCTCACCGCCAAGATGAAAATCTCGAAGACCGAGTTGCAGGCCGGCACCATCAGCACCCTGTTGCCGGTGATGTTCGCCAGCCCCAGCCGCCTGTTGCCGCAGACCCTGCGCGGCAGCTACCTGCGCTCCGAGGACATCGACGGCTTCACCCTGCACGCTGGTTGGCTCGACAGGATGAACCAGCGGGATTCCAGCAACTATCAGAAATTCACCGTCGCCGCGCCCAATGGCCGCTTCAATGGCAGGGCCGAGTCGGACCAGTTCCTGTTTCTCGGGGCGGACTGGCGCTGGTCCGAGGCGCTGACCCTGAAGTACTACCACGCCGCCTTGCAGGATCTGTATCGCAAGGACTTCGTCGGCTTCGAGCACGTGACGCCGGTGGGCGCCGGCAAGCTGAAGAGCGACGTGCGTTATTTCATGGCTGGCGAGGACGGTGCGGCCAAGGCGGGGCGTGTGGATAACCGCAATCTGGCGGCGATGTTCAGCTATGCGCTGGGCGCCCACACCTTCGGTGCCGGCTACATGCACCTCAGTGGCGACAGCGCCATGCCTTATGTGGCGGGCACCGAGCCGCTGGTGATTACCGAGGGCTCGCTGAGTTCGGAGTTCATCAACGCGGATGAGCGCAGTTGGCAGGTGAAGTACGACTATGACTTCGGCGGGGTAGGCGTGCCGGGCCTGAAAGGCATGCTGCGCTACATCGATGGCAGCAACATCAGCCTGCCGACCGCGCTGGGCGGCGATGACCGGCACGAGCGGGAAACTGATGTCGAAGTCTCCTACGTGCTGCAGTCCGGAACCTTCAAGGGCGTGGGATTGCGGGTGCGGCACGCCTGGTACCGCAATGACTTCGCCCCGGCGGCGACCTTCAGGGACGGCAATGAACTGCGGGTGAATGTGGATTACACGCTTGCGCTGTGGTGATGGTTTCTGACTGAGCGCGACGGTTCGGCACGCCGAGCCGTCGCGAAGGCCTGAAACTCAGGCCCGCTCGCCGCACAGGTCCAGCGCGAACCAATGCCGCGCTGTGCCCAGGTCCAGCCCGGCGCCGAGCAGGGCGAACAGTTTGCCCAAGGCCGCCTCGCGGGTCATGCCACCGGCTGAAACCAGCCCGGTATCCCGCAGCCGGCTGCCGGCGGCGTAGGTGTCGAACACCACGCTGCCTTCCGCACACTGGCTGATCGCCGCGACCAGCACGCCGCGCTTGCCGGCTTCGCGCAGGGCATCGAGCAACGCGTCGTCATCCGATGGGCCGGTGCCGCTGCCGTAGCACTCCAGCAGCAATCCCTTCACGCCGGTCTTCACCAGCGCCTCGACGTGCGCCGCCTGCAGGCCGGGATACACCGGCACCACCGCGAGGTTCACGGCGATGCGCGGCTGGCAGTAGCTCAGCACCGCGGGCACTTCAGCGGCGCGCTCGCCTTCGCGATGACGGGGCAGGGCGGCGAAGGCGTCAAAGGCTTCGCTGCGCAATTTGCTGGCGCGCACGCCGGACATCAGCTTGCCGGCGAAGAACAACTGCACGCCGCTTTCCACGCCCGCGGCGAACAACGCCAGGGCGCCGCCGAGGTTGTCCCAGGCATCGCTGTCCGGCGCGCCGGCCGGCAGCATCGAGCCGGTCAGCACCACCGGCACGTCCAGGCCAAGCAGCAGGAACGACAGCGCCGCGGCGCTGTAGGCCAAGGTGTCGGTGCCGTGCAGCAGCAGGACGCCATCGTGGCCATCCTGTTTTACCGCCTCAACGATGGCATCACGCATCGCCAGCCAGTTCGCCTGCTGCATGTTGGCGCTGTCGAGCAGCGGCGCCATTTCGCGCAGTGTCCAATGCGGGCACGGTGTCTCGGGATGCTGTTCGAGCCAGGCACGCATGCGCGCGTCGAAGCCACCCGCCGGTGCCAGGCCCTGAGGGGTTTCCAGCATGCCGATGGTGCCGCCGGTGTAGAGGACAAGAAGGTTCTTTACTGCGCGCATGGGGGTATTCCGGAGCATGAAAAGAAAAATCGGGGCAAAAAAAAGCCGCCCGCGAAGGGGCGGCTTTCTTGTCGAGCGACAGCCAGGAAGGCTTAGCGCTGGGTTTGCGCGTTGCCTACCGCGACTGCACGATCGGTCTCGGCTTCGGTCTTGGTGATGCTCGGCCAGGCGTCACGGTCCAGGTCCAGGTCAGCGAATTTCGCCGAGTCGAACACCGGCTGCTTGATGCCGGCCTTGCGCTGCTCGTCGTAGTCACGCATCACCCGCAGGCCGATGTTGAACAGCATGGCCAGGGCGATCAGGTTGACGAAGGCCAGGCAGGTCATGGTGATGTCGGCGAAGGCGAACACGGTGGACAGGTTCTGCACCGAACCCCAGACGATCAGGGCCAGGACCAGACCACGGTAGGCCATCAGCACCACGCGGTTGCGGGTCAGGAACTGCAGGCTGGTTTCGCCCAGGTAGTAGTTGTAGAGAATGCAGGTGAAGACGAACAGCGACAGCGCGACGCTGACGAACAGACGACCCCAGTCACCGACGACCGCCGCCAGGGAGTTCTGGGTCAGGACGATGCCGTCACCTTCGAAGCCCGGGGTGTAGAAGCCCGACAGCAGGATCAGCAGGGCGGTGCAGGTGCAGATGACGAAGGTGTCGAGGAACACGCTGAACGCCTGGACTACGCCTTGGGCGCCAGGGTGTTTCACCGCGGCGACGGCGGCGACGTTTGGCGCACTGCCCAGACCGGCTTCGTTGGCGAACACGCCACGCTTCACGCCCATGACAATGGCGCTGCCGAGCAGGCCGGCGAAGGCGGGGTCAAGACCGAAGGCGCTTTTGAAGATGGTTTCCAGCATCGCCGGGACGTGGTCGATCTGGCTGCCGATCACGTACAGGGTGACGCCGATGTAGGCCAGGGTCTTGACCGGAACCAGCAGGTCGGACACCGCGGCGATACGCTTGATGCCACCGAGGAACACGATGGCCAGCAGCACGGCCAGGGCGATGCCGGTGTGGCTTGGATCGAAGCCGAAGGCGTTCTGCAGCGAGTGGGTCACGGTATAGGACTGCAGGCCGTTGAAGGCGAAGCCGTAGGTCACCAGCAGCAGGATCGAGAACACCACCGCCATGCTTTTCAGCTTCAGGCCGTGCTGGATGTAGTACGCCGGGCCGCCGCGGTACAGGCCATCGCCATCGGCGCGCTTGTAGACCTGGGCCAGGGTGCATTCGAAGAAGCTGCTGGACATGCCGACCAGTGCGGTGACCCACATCCAGAACACGGCACCCGGGCCGCCGAGGGTCACGGCGATACCGACACCGGCGATGTTACCGGCACCGACACGACCGGCCAGGCTCAGCATCAGCGCCTGGAAAGAGCTCAGTTGGCCAGCCTGGCCGCGCAACGATTCCTTGAACACACTGAACATGTGGCCGAAATGGCGGAATTGGACGAAACGGGAGCGGAGGGTGAAATAGCTGCCCAGTCCGACGATAAGCACGATGAGGAGTTTCCCCGAGAGGAAATCGTTGAGCGCTTCGAGCATGGAAGTGACCTCGGATTCTTATTCTTTGCATGAAAGACAGATCGGCCGGCGTCGACGCGCCTGGTCCGTGGGGCGCATGTTTGGCTATGACACCGGTGGTTACAATTTCGCCAGTTGCTCTCACTTGATGCGACTTGATGCTAAACTCGCGCCCATCGCATCAGTCCGGATTTCCCCATGAGTGAACACCTTGGCCCCAACCTCAAGTTGGCCTGCAGCCACTACCGCTCTATTTCCGAGGTTTGCCGGCAGCTCTCGATCAACCGGGCGCAGTTCAACAAGTACCTGAGCGGCCAGAGCCAGCCGACGGCCTACAACCTCAAGCGCATCGGCGATTTCTTCGGCGTCGAGGATTACGAGCTGTGCCTGCCACCGGAGCAGTTCGCCCGCCTGATCGGTGCGCGCAGCAGCAGCCTCAACCTGCCGGCCAAAAACGACCCGCTGCTGGAGTTGCTGCGTCCGTTGCGCGAGCACAGTGGCAACCTGTCGCGCTACTGCGGTTACTACTTCGAGTACTCCAACTGCATGTCGGTGCCGGGCAATGTCCTGCTGTCGCTGGTGCATTTGCGCGAGGAGAACGGCAATTTCCTGTTTGAACGCCAGGAACGCCAGGAGCGCTCCAGCAGCACCGATGTGCAAGCCGAGGACTGGGTGCGTTGCCGTTACCTGGGCGCCGCATTCCAGTTGCAGGATCGGCTGTTTCTGCTGGATTACGAGTCACTGACCGTCAACGAGATGAGCCAGACCATCCTGATTCCCAGCTTCAAGAGCCGCATCACCCGCCTCAATGGCCTCAAGACCGGTGTGTCCAGCGGCGACCGACGCACCCCGGCCTGCACCCGGGTGGTCTGGGAATACCTGGGCCCGGAGATCAACCGCATCAACGCCTATCGCCAGGTGAAGCTGTATCGCCCGGACGATCCGCGCATCGACGACGACGTGCGTGAACGGCTGACCGCCGGGCCGATCAGCAACGGCCTGTTCGAGATCGAGTAAGCGTTACGGCCATTGGTGCGCGACCCACTCCACCAGCGGGTTGCCGGCATCGAGAAACAGCTTCATCGCCATCACACAGCAGACGAAGACCACCAGCGGGCGGATCAGCCGCGGCCCGAAGTACACCGCGCAGCGTGCCCCGAATTGCGCGCCGAGCATGGCGCAGAACGCCATCGCCAGGGCCAGCGGCCAGAGAATGGTGCCGGTCGAGGCGAACACCGACAGGGCACCGAGGTTACACGCGGCGTTCAACAGTTTGCTGTTGCCCACCGCACGCAGCATGCCCTGGCCGAGCAGCAGCATGAACGCCAGCATGAAGAACGAGCCGACCCCGGGGCCGAACACGCCGTCATAGAAACCGATCAGCGGGGCGATCAGCAGGCAGAACAGGCTGATGGAGATCCGCGGCGTGCGCATCTGCTGATCGTCCAGCCGGGGGCTGAAGGCGAACCAGGCGGCGACCACCACCAGCAGCACCGGCACGCAGGCCTGCAGCAGGTCTTTCGGCACCAGGCTGACCGACAGCGCGCCCAAGGCTCCACCGGCAAAAGCCATTAGCGCCATTGGCCAGCCGCTGCGCCAGTCGAGCATGCCGCGGCGGGAGAAGGCGACGGTGGCCGAGACGGTGGCACTGGCGGCCTGGAACTTGTTGGTGGCCAGCGCCGCCAGCGGATCGATACCGACGAGAAACAGCATGGGCAGGGTGATCAGCCCGCCGCCACCAGCAATGGCGTCGAAAAAGCCGGCCAGCAGGGCGAGACCGGAGAGGGCGAGCAATAGCGTCAGATCGACTTCGAGCATGTGTGAGGAACTCCAGACCATTCAGCCGCGGACCAGCAGCGGGTCTTCCTTGATGACCAGGGGGCGGGCGAAACGCGAATAGCCGAACAGCCGCACCAGCAGGCGGCGGTTGTCTTGCAGCAGTTCGCGGCCATGCAGCGCGCGGGTGTTGTTGACCAGCAGAACGCTGTCCGGCTGCAGCACGAATTCCAGCGGCGGGGTCTGCGCCAGGCGTGCCTTGAAGGCATCGAACGCCCGTGCTGCGGCGTCGCTGGCCTGCTCGTTGACGGAAAAACGGTAAGCGTTGTAACGCACGCTGAACCCGCCCTGTTCGTCGAACTGGACGATGGAGGTGGCGTGGCCGGCGTCGCCGTGGCCGTCGACGAAGCATTCGCTGCGAGTGAAATCGAAGGAGTTGGAGGCCAGGGCCAACACGTCCAGGCTTCCCAGCCCTTCGATGACACTGCGCAGCGGAACGATATGGGTGGCCTCGTTCGCCGGGTTCCAGCGGGCACTCAGGATCAGTGCGGAAGGGGCGGGCGAATGGCCGTCGCGCGCCACTACCGAGCAATGGTACGGCGCCTCGGTGTGCGGTCCGAGGCGCAGGCCGGCGTGGGAGCTGAGCTCCACGGCCTCGTAGGGGTCTTCATCGGGGCGCGGTTGCTGGCCACCGCCCTTGAAATTGCCGACCAGGCGCACGTGTTTGCCGTCGTTGTCGATATCGAAGGCGAAGGCCCGGTAGTGGACCAGCTCCAGCAGCACCTGATTGCGCGAGGCGAGGTAAAGGCACGGGTGGTCCCGTTCCAGGGCCGCGAGCGCGGGCAACTGCTCGGGCAGTTCATCGTTGCGCGGTGGCAGCAAGCGGGAAAACAGCAGCACTGACAACCGGCCATCGGCGAACAGGTTGATGATGGCCTGCTGCAGCGGGCTCAGGGTTGTCTCCAGCAACCGGGCCCAGAGGCGGGCCTTGAGCGCAGCGCCGAGCACCTGCGGGCCGCCGTGGTGAGCGAGGTCCTGGCTGGCTTTGTGCAGTTGGTCGAGCTGGTCTTCATCGAAGTAGAGCGTGGCGACTTCGGAGTCCTGCATGGAGAACCTTCCTTAGCGATCTGGCGGGTTTTAGGGCATTCCACGCCCCGAATGGCTCCTGACGGCAGGACAGGTAACCGGTTAGCGCTAATTGAAGGCGGTTTTTTCAACCGTAGAAGTCAGTGGGTTCTTTTGGATTTGTAAGCTAATTCTTATTTATTGGTGTGGGAAAGCGGGCATATTGCGCCTGACGTTAAACACACTGTGTCTCGGGGCGGGTTGGACTTCCCCTGGCGGAAGCCGCAAACTACGCGCTTTCTTTTTCAATCAACCTGAGCGGACCTGCCAAACGTTATGCGAATGCGCCTGATGCTGTTGGGTGGTGGAAATGCCCTTGGGCAAGCGCTGATTCGTCTCGGGGCCGAGGAGGACATCGGCTTTCTCGCGCCGCGTCCGCCAGAGCAGGGCTGGGACACCGCCAGCCTGACCCAGTTACTCGACGACACCCGCCCGGACGCGCTGGTCAACCTGGCCTATTACTTCGACTGGTTCCAGGCCGAGTCGGTCAGCGAGCAGCGGCTGGCCGCGCAGGAGCGCTCGGTCGAGCGCCTCGCCGAGCTGTGTCAGCACCACAACATCATCCTCGTCCAGCCTTCCAGCTACCGGGTGTTCGATGGCTCGCGCGCCACCGCCTACAGCGAGAAGGACGAACCGGTGCCGCTGGGCCTGCGTGGCCAGGCGCTGTGGCGCATCGAGCAGAGCGTGCGCGCCACCTGCCCGCAGCATGTGCTGCTGCGGTTCGGCTGGGTGCTCGACGACAGCGTCGACGGTGTTCTCGGTCGCTTCCTGACCCGTGCCGAAACGGCTCAGGAACTGCTGCTGGCCGACGACCGCCGCGGCAATCCGACCCCGGTGGACGACGCCGCGCGGGTGATTCTCTCGGTGCTCAAGCAACTCGATTGCGCGGCGCCGTTGTGGGGCACTTACCACTACGCCGGCAACGAAGCGACCACGCCGCTGGCGCTGGGCCAGGCGATCCTCGGCGAGGCCTCGCAATTGCGCACGCTGGCGGTCGAGAGCCCCACCCCCCAGGCCCACGCCGCGCGTTCCGACGCCAGCGAAGAACCGCAACACGCGGTGCTCGCCTGCAAGAAAATTCTCCACACCTTCGGCATCAAGCCACGCGCCTGGCGCTCCGGCCTGCCGACCCTACTGGATCGATTCTACCGTCATGGCTGATGCCCCCATTCTGATCACCGGTGGTGCCGGTTTCATCGGCTCCCACCTGTGTGATGCGCTGCTGGAAAAAGGCTACGCCGTGCGCGTGCTGGACGACCTCTCCACCGGCAAGCGCGACAACCTGCAACTGGATCACCCGAACCTGCACCTGATCGAAGGCGACGTCGCCGATGCCGCCCTGGTCAACCAGGCTGCCGCCGGTTGCCGCGCGGTGGTGCACCTGGCGGCGGTGGCCTCGGTGCAGGCCTCGGTGGAAGACCCGGTCAAGACTCACCAGAGCAACTTCATCGGCACCCTGAATGTCTGCGAGGCCATGCGCCTGAACGGCATCCGCCGTGTGGTGTTCGCCTCCAGCGCTGCGGTCTACGGCAACAACGGTGAAGGCCAGTCCATCGCCGAAGATACCCCCAAGGCGCCGCTGACCCCTTATGCGGTGGACAAGCTGGCCGGCGAGCAGTACCTGGATTTCTACCGTCGTCAGCACGGTCTGGAACCGGTGGTGTTCCGCTTCTTCAACATCTTCGGGCCACGTCAGGATCCGTCCTCGCCGTATTCCGGGGTGATCAGCATCTTCTGCGAGCGCGCCTTGAGCGGCACGCCGATTACCGTGTTCGGTGATGGCGAGCAGACCCGCGACTTTTTGTATGTCGGCGACCTGGTGTCGGTGATGGTGCAGGCGCTGGAGATGGCGCAGGTGGAAGAGGGCGCGGTGAATATCGGCCTGAACCAGGCGACTTCGCTGAATCAGTTGCTGGAGGCGCTGCGCACGGTGCTGGGCGGGTTGCCCGCGGTCAGTCATGGGCCGGCGCGCAGTGGTGATATCCGCCATTCGCGGGCGGACAATCAGCGCTTGCTGGCGCGTTTCGCGTTTCCGGTGGTGACGCCGTTGGCCGAGGGTCTGGCGCGGTTGTTGGGGCGCTGAGTTCGTAAAAACAGTGGGGCCGTTTTGTAGCCCCTTCGCGAGCAAGCTCGCTCCTACAGGGATTGCGTCAATTGCGACGGGGTCCTTGTAGGAGCGAGCTTGCTCGCGAAGGAGCCGCAAAACGGCCCCAACTGTTTTCGAATGCTTAGAACTTGTAACCCAGGCCAACCATGTAGACCCATGGATCGACGTCTACGTCGACCTTGGTCTTGCCGATCGACAGTGCGCTCGGGCCGTCGATGCTGGCTTCGGTGTTGATGTCGACGTACCAGATCGCGGCGTTGACCAGCAGGTGGTCGTTGACGAGGTAGTCCATGCCCAGTTGGCCGGCCAGGCCTACCGAGTTCTTCAGTTTCATGTTGCTGAAGCCCTGGGCCTTGCGGTCGCTGGTCAGTTCTTCGTCGAAGAACAGGGTGTAGTTCACACCGATACCGGCGTACGGCTGGAATTTCGAGCTAGCTTCCATCGGGTAGTACTGCAGCGACAGGGTCGGTGGCAGTTGCTTGATGTCGGCAAGCTTGCCGTCCAGGCCACCGAGGCCTTTCACGCCCACTTCATGCTGGAACGGGGTGGCTGCCAGCAGCTCCAGGCCGAAGTGATCGGTGAGCATGTAGGCGAAGGCCAGACCCAGTTGGGTGTCGCTGGTCAGGGTGGCTTTGGTGCCGGAGGCTTTGACGCCGTCGAACTTCAGCTCGCCGCTGTCTTCGTTTGGCGCGGTGGTGACGGCACCGGCGCGCAGGATGAAATCACCGGCCTGGTAGGCGTGGGCGGCAGGGGCTACAAGCGCGAGGGCAACGAGCGAGGCGCCGAGCAAAGACTTGTTCATGGAAGCTCCGGGGGACATTTGGATTCATTGGTTCCAATGTTAAGGAGCTACCGCCTCGGGAATTTTGATTCAGCTCAATGAAAGCGAAGGCGCCGGGGTGCGGGCATTCATTGTAGTTCGTAGGCGTAGATTTTCTCGGCCTCCATCTGATAACCCGCTTCGGCCAGCTCACTGGCCGACGACTGGACGCGCATCGGCCCTTCGATCCAGTACGGCTGGTACAACTCCTCGACCTTGATCCCGATCTCGCTGAACACATGCACGATCTGGTTCGACGGCGGCGGCGGCACATGAATGCAGGCGCCGTAATACGGCACCAGGAGAAACTCTGTGGTGCGACCTTCTTCGCTCACTTCCAGCGGCACGATATAACCCGGCAGCTTGATCTGCTGGCCGTCCAGCTCTTTGACCACCGGTGCGTCCGGCACCTCCTGGCGAGCTGCTGGCGCCGCTTCGGCGGCCAGCGCATCGCCCAACTGCGAGAGTTGCGAGAGGTTGTGCAGCGGCGCCAACTGCGGCGTGATCACCGGCGCACCCGGCGGAATCAGTTGCGGCCATTCCAGGGTACGCGGCTCGCCGGCCCAGACGGGCGCGGCGATCAACAGCAGGAGCAGCAGGACACGACGCATTACAGGGTTACTCAGAGATGGATGGACAGGCCGTCGGCCAGTGACTGTCGATAGGCCCGCCAGGCAGGGATGCTGCCCATCAGCAACGCGGCGCCGAGGATGATCCCGAGCAACAGCCATTCGTGGCTGCTGGGCCAGGCCAGCGGCAGGTATAGCCCATAGTTGGCCTGCACGTAACCCTGGGCCACGGCGATGCCCGCATACAGCAAGCCCAGCCCGGCGCCGATTCCGGCCAACGCCAGGGCGAAGGCTTCGAGCACCAGCAGGCCGCCGATATGCCAGGGGCGGGCGCCCACCGAGCGCAGGATCGCCATTTCCCGACGGCGTTCGTTGAGGCTGGTGAGGATGGCGGTGAGCATGCCGATCAGCCCGGTCAGCACGACGAACAGCGAGACCACGAACAACGCCTGTTCCGCTGTCCCCATCAGGCTCCACAACTCTTGCAAGGCCACGCCGGGAAGAATCGCCTGCAGTGGTTCGTTGCGGAATTCGTTGATTTCCCGTTGCAGCGAGAAGGTCGCGACCTTGCTGTTCAGACCGAGCATGAAGGCGGTGATCGCCGTGGGCGTCAGGTCCATGTTGCGCGCCTGCTCGGCGCTGACCCGCCCGGCACCGCGGGCCGGCACGCCGTTGTGCCAGTCGATGTGAATGGCTTCCATGCCGCCGAGGCTGATGTGCAACGTGCGGTCCACCGGTGTGCCGGTGCGCTGCAGGACGCCGACCACGGTGAACGGTTTGTCGTCGTGCTTGACCAGGCTGATGGCGGCGACGCCGTGGGCCAGCACCAGCTTGTCGCCGAGCGTGTAGTGCAGGGCTTCGGCTACTTCGGCGCCGAGCACCACCTCGAACGGGTCGCTGGCGAAGGCGCGGCCCTGGGCCAGTTGCAGGTTCTGTTTGCGGCCGTACTGGTAATGCGCGAAGTAGGCGTCGGTGGTGCCCATCACCCGGTAGCCGCGGTGCGAGTCGCCGAGGGAAATCGGGATCGCCCACTTCACCCCGCGATCGTTGGCGTAGTGCTCGAAGCTGTCCCAGCGGATGTTGTTGGTGGCGTTGCCGATGCGGAACACCGAATACAGCAGCAGGTTCACCGAACCGGAGCGGGCGCCGACGATCAGGTCGGTGCCGCTGATGGTGCTGGCAAAGCTGGCGCGGGCTTCGGTGCGGACCCGTTCGACGGCCAGCAGCAGGCACACCGACAAGGCGATGGCGAACGCGGTAAGAAAGGCGGTGAAACGGCGGTTGGCCAGGCTGGCCAGGGCAAGACGAAGCAGGTACATCAGGCCTCCGTATCGCTGGCAGGCTGCGCCGCGCGGTTGAGTTCGGCGAGGGATAGCTGGCGGTCGAACAGCGGTGCCAGGCTCTGGTCGTGGCTGACGAACAACAGGCTGGAACCGGCGTCGCGGCATTCAGCGAAGAGCAGGCGGATAAAGGCCTCGCGGGTGTCGGCGTCGAGTGCCGAGGTCGGTTCGTCGGCGATCACCAGTTCCGGCTGGCCGATCAGCGCGCGGGCTGCGGCCACGCGTTGCTGCTGGCCGATCGACAGGCTGTCGGCGCGGCGGGCGAGCAGCGCCGGGTCTTTCAGGCCCAGGTGCGCGAGCAGTTCGGCGGCGGCGCTGGCGATGCTGCCAAAGCGTTGCGTGGCTCGCTCGGCGCGTGCCCTGGAGAAGCGGCAGGGCAGTTCGACGTTCTCGCGCACCGAGAGAAACGGCAGCAGGTTGAACTGCTGAAAGATGTAGCCGGTGTGGTCGACGCGGAAACGGTCGCGGGCGCTCTGGCTCAGTTCACTCAGGTCCTGGCCGAGCAGGCGGATGCTGCCGCGATCGGCCTTCTGCACGCCGCCGAGCAGGCCCAGCAGGGTGGTCTTGCCGCTGCCGCTGGGGCCCTTGAGAAACAGCGATTCGCCGGCTTCGAGGCGCAGCGCCGGGATGTCCAGCAGGGGCGGGTGTCCCGGCCAGGCGAAGCCCAGGTCGGTCAGTTCAATCAGTGCCTGGCTCATAAATGGACGCCCGGGTTACCCCGGGCGCTTCACTGGCAAAAGGTGACTTAGAAGTTGATCGTGGCATTGCCGGGCGTGACTTCCACCCCTTGCTGGCCATTCGGTCCGATCAGTTGTAGCTGGATTTTCTGGGTGGCGGGGAAGGTCTTGAACAGCGGGGCCAGGTCGAGCGCCTTGAGCTTCTCGGGGTTGGCGCATTCCAGGCGGTAGTGCGCATGGATATCGCTGTGGCCGTGCTCGTCGCCGTCGCCATCGTCGTCCTTGGCCGGCTTGTCGCCGAACAGCGGGCTTTGCAGTTCTTCGTCGCTTTCCTTGCAGTTGCCGGCGGCGGTCAGGCCGAACAGCTTCAAGGGTTGTTCAAGCTGCGCACGCACCGCGGCGACCTTGGCTTTGTCGGCATCGCTGACGGCGGCGTGCTCGAAGCCCACCAGGTTCATCGCTGGGCTTTCCAGCTCCAGCTCCAGGGTGTTGCCGTCGAGTACCGCGTTGAGGTGGGCGACGCCATGTTCGTGGGCGCCGAGGCTGCCGTGAGCGTGGTCATGCTCGTGATCGTCATGGGCCATCACGGCCAGGGGCAGCAGGGCGAAAGGCAACGCAAGCAACAGGCGACGCATGGCGGGACTCCGGAGCGGGCTTGGAAAAGTTTTGAAATGTTATAACAAGTTCGGCGCGGCTTGCTAGGGTCCTTGGCGATCCTTCATGAGCGTGGGAGCATGGCGACCTTGACGTGTGGAGGATGGAAACGTGCGAATTCGCGGACACATCGGCGAATGGCCGGTGGATTTGACCCTCGAACTGGACCCCACCGAGTGGGCCATGCTGGCTGGGCGAGCGGTGGAGCCGGCCGAGGCGCCGGTGAATGCTGCCGCGCCGGTGGCGCAGCCGAGGGGCGACGATGTGCAGTGGCTGGCGGCGAAGAAGCTTTTACGCAAGGCGGGTTCGCTGGACGGGCCGGCATTGCTGGAACAACTGGAGGGGCTGTCCGGCAGTACCGGAGCGGGCAAGCGGCTGCTGGTGCGGTTACGGCACAGCAGTGAGGTGAAGGTGGAAAGCGGGGCGGATGCGCCGGTGTATCACTGGGTGGGGTGATTGAATCTTAGGGCCTCATCGCCGAACCGCAGCGATGAGACCCCGCCTGACTCAATACAGAGCAGCAAACAGCTTGCGACGGTAAACGCCCACCAGCGGATGGTCATTGCCCAGCAACTCGAACACCTGTAGCAGGGTCTTGTGCGGCAGCCCGTTTTCATAGCCGCGATTGCGCTTGAACAGCTTCAACAACCCATCCAGCGCCGCCTCGTACTGCTGGCGCGACAACTGCTGGATGGTCAGTTGATACGCCGCTTCATCGTCTTCGGCGTTCTGCGCCAGACGGGTTTTCAGGTCTGCCACTTCCGGCAGGCTCTGTGCCTGGCGCAGGAACGTCAGTTGCGCCTTGGCACCGGCCAGCGCGGCCTTGTGCTCATCGCTCTTGACCGCGTCCAGCACGGTTTGCGCTTCACCCAGCTCACCGCGCTCGGCCAGGCAGCGGCCGTAGAGAATCAGCGCGCCGGCGTTGCTGTTGTCTTCGCTCAGCAGGGTCTTGAGGGTGGCTTCAGCCTCGCTGTAGCGACCGTCGGCGAACAGCGCCTGGGCCACTTCCAGTGGATCGGCGGCAGCCGGCGGCGGCATTTGCACATGAGGTTCGAGCAGGGCGCGGATGGCCGATTCCGGCTGGGCGCCGGCGAAGCCGTCCACCGGCTGGCCGTCCTTGAACAGCACCACGGTGGGCAGGCTGCGGATGCCGAAGCGGGCGACGATGTCCTGCTCCACATCGCAGTTGACCTTGGCCAGCAGCAGTTCGCCCTGGTATTCCTCGGTGATCTTCGCCAGCACCGGCATCATCGCCTTGCACGGCGCACACCAGTCGGCCCAGAAATCCACCAGCACCGGCTTGTGGTGCGAGTTGGCGATCACCACCTGATCGAAGTTGGCGACGGTGGTATCGAATATGTACGGGTTGTCCTGACTCATCTCGACTCTCGCGAACGCATGAATGGCGCCAACTATACGGACTCAGCGGCTGGCGTGGTACAGGCTGACCTGGCGAAACTCATGGGGCTCGGCCAGGTCCGGCAACGTCAGTGCGTGCAGCGTGTCCAGTTGCCGGTACAGCGGATGACGGAAGTCGCGCACCCGTGAGTCTGCCACCAGCGCCTGGCGACCACGGCTGAGGAACTGGTCGAGCAGCGGCAGGTTGGCGCGGTCGTAGAGCACGTCGGCGACCAGGATCAGGTCGAAGCGGTCGTCCTCGGCGAAAAAGTCGCTGGAGTAATTCAGTTCCACGCCGTTGAGCGCGGCGTTGGCGCGGCTGGCGTGCAGCGCCAGCGGATCGAGGTCGCAGGCCACCACTTCCAGTGCCCCGGCCTTCTTCGCGGCGATCCCGGCGATGCCGGAGCCGGCGCCGAAATCCAGCACCCGCTTGCCCTCGACCCACTCCGGGCGCTCGGCCAGGTAGCGGGCCATGGCCAGGCCGCTGGCCCAGCAGAAACTCCAGTAGGGCGGCTCTTCGAGGATGCGCCGGGTTTCTTCGGGACTGAAGGCGCGGTCCATGTTGTCGGCGTCGATCAACCACAGTTTCAGAGGGCAATCGGGCAGGTCGCTGGCGACAAGACGGGCGTCGCCGAGCAATTCACTCAATGCACTCTGCAGGTGAACAGGCGCCATTTACGGCGCCTTTTCCAGTTGCAGCGGGCCGAAGGCCTGGGTTTCGGCGCGGGTCACCGACAGCGGTTTAAGGTGCAGGATCAGTTGCCCGGACTGGCTGGCGCGGGCGCGCAGTTCCACACGGGCCCCGCTGGGGAACACTTCGGGATTGAAGCGCAACTGAAATGGCAGGGCCTGGCCGGTGCCGTCCAGGGTGTCGCTGGCCAGCAGGCGCTGCGGGCGGCCGCGTTCGTCGATCACCAACAAGGCGACTTCAACCTCGGCGCCGCGGGGAATGTTGCTGAAGCTGCCGGTCAGTTCACGCTGGTAGGCAGGCAGCGGCGTTGGCACATGGACGTGTTTTGCCACCGGATTGGCCGGTGGTTGCGGTGGCACGGGTTTGGGGGCTTCGCTGCTGCAGGCGGCCAGCAGGGTCGCGAAGCCGAGCACGGCGAGCGCTCGAAACGGCATGGTGTTTTTCCTTCGGGGGCGTATTTCCTCACTGGATGGTAACCCCTTTGGCTTGTCTTGCCAGTCGGATGCGCTACCATGGCCCTCCCTTTTTTTGTTGCCTGCCACCATGCACTGTCCCTTCTGCGGTGCCAACGACACCAAAGTCATCGACTCGCGACTGGTCGCCGAGGGCGAGCAAGTGCGCCGCCGCCGCGAATGCGTGGCCTGCGGCGAGCGATTCACCACCTTCGAAACTGCCGAACTGGTGCTGCCCCGCCTGATCAAGCAGGACGGCAGCCGTCAGCCCTTCGACGAAGAAAAACTCCGCGCCGGCATGCAGCGCGCGCTGGAAAAGCGCCCGGTCAGCGTCGAGCGCCTGGAAGCCGCGCTCGCCCACATCAAGCACAAGCTGCGCGCCAAGGGAGAGCGTGAGGTCAAGTCGCTGGTGGTCGGTGAACTGGTGATGACCGAGCTGCAAAAGCTCGACGAAGTCGCCTACATCCGTTTCGCTTCCGTGTACCGGCGCTTCCAGGACCTCAACGAATTCCGCGAAGAAATCGACCGCCTGGCCCGCGAGCCGTCCAAAGAGTGAACATGTCCACAGAACGCGCCGTGCTCGACGCTCATTACATGGCCCGCGCCCTTGAGCTGGCGCGCAAGGGCCTGTACTCGACGCACCCGAACCCGCGGGTCGGCTGTGTCATCGTCCGCGACGGCGAGGTGGTCGGCGAAGGCTGGCACGTGCGCGCCGGCGAGCCCCACGCTGAAGTCCACGCCTTGCGCCAGGCCGGCGAACTGGCTCGCGGCGCCTGCGCCTACGTCACCCTGGAACCGTGCAGCCACCATGGCCGCACGCCACCCTGCGCCGAAGCGCTGGTGAAGGCTGGCGTGGCACGGGTCGTCGCGGCGATGCAGGACCCTAATCCGCAAGTCGCCGGCAACGGCCTCAAGCGTCTCGCCGACGCCGGCATCGAAGTCGCCAGCGGCGTGCTCGAAGCCGAAGCGCGGGCGCTGAACCCCGGTTTTCTCAAGCGCATGGAACACGGCCTGCCGTATGTGCGGGTGAAACTGGCGATGAGCCTGGACGGGCGCACTGCCATGGCCAGCGGCGAAAGCCAGTGGATCACCGGCCCGGCGGCGCGCTCGGCGGTGCAACGGCTGCGCGCGCGCTCCAGCGTGGTGCTGAGCAGCGCCAGCAGCGTGCTGGCGGATAACGCGCGAATGACCGTGCGTGGCGCGGAACTGGGTCTGGACGCCGACACCGCCGCCCTTGCACTGAGCCGTCCGCCGCTGCGCGTATTGATCGACGGGCGCTTGCGCCTGCCGCTGGATGCCCCGTTCTATCAAGCCGGTCCGGCGCTGGTGGTCACCGCCGCCGCGGACGACCCGCGTTACGCCGCCAACGGCCAGGAGCTGCTGCGTTTGCCCGGCGCCGACGGCCAGGTCGATCTGCGCCAGTTGCTGGTTGAGCTGGCCGGGCGTGGCGTCAACGAAGTCCTGGTGGAGGCCGGCCCCGGCCTTGCCGGTGCCTTCGCCCAGCTCGGCCTGGTGGACGAATACCAACTGTTCATCGCCGGCAAGTTTCTCGGCTCCAGTGCCCGGCCGCTGCTCGACTGGCCGCTGGCGCGGATGAGCGAAGCCCCGGCACTGAAAATCACTGACATGCGCGCGGTAGGCGATGACTGGCGAGTCACTGCCATCCCTGTGCCCGCCCCAGGCGTATAATTCGCGGCTTGCGCCCCCGGCGTGGCCTGTTCTCGAGGAGGACTCAATGTTTACCGGCATCATCGAATCCATCGGCAGCATCCGTTCCATCACCCCCAAGGGCGGCGACGTGCGGGTCTATGTCGAAACCGGCAAGCTCGACCTGAGCGACGTGAAGCTGGGCGACAGCATCGCGGTCAACGGCGTTTGCCTGACTGCAGTTGAGCTGCCGGGCGACGGTTTCTGGGCTGACGTCAGCCGCGAGACCCTCGACTGCACCGCCTTCGACGACCTCAAGAGCGGCAGCCGGGTCAACCTGGAAAAGGCCCTGACGCCGACCACCCGCCTGGGTGGCCATCTGGTCAGCGGCCACGTCGACGGCGTCGGCGAAGTCATCTCGCGCGCCGATAACGCCCGCGCCATCCAGTTCCGCCTGCGCGCGCCAAAGGAACTGGCCAAGTACATCGCCCACAAGGGCTCGATCACCGTCGACGGCACCAGCCTGACGGTCAACCAGGTCGATGGCGCCGAGTTCGAGCTGACCATCGTCCCGCATACCCTGGCCGAGACCATCATGGCCGACTACCGCCCCGGGCGCCGGATCAACCTCGAAGTCGATCTGCTGGCCCGTTACCTGGAGCGCCTGCTCCTGGGCGACAAAGCCGCCGAGCCGAGCAACGGCAGCGGTATTACCGAAAGCTTCCTGGCCGCCAACGGCTACCTGAAATCCTGATTAGAAGGGGGTGCCGCGTGGCGCTCAACACCATCGAAGAACTGGTTGAAGACATCCGCCAGGGCAAAATGGTCATCCTCATGGATGACGAAGACCGCGAAAACGAAGGCGACATCATCATGGCGGCCGAATGCTGCCTGCCTGAGCACATCAATTTCATGGCCAAGCACGCCCGTGGCCTGATCTGCATGCCGATGACCCGCGAGCGCTGTGAAACCCTGAAGCTGCCGCTGATGGCGCCGCGCAACGGTTCCGGCTTCGGCACCAAGTTCACCGTGTCCATCGAAGCCGCCGAAGGCGTGACCACCGGCATCTCCGCCGCCGACCGCGCCCGCACCGTGCAGGCTGCTGCCGCCAAGGACGCCAAGGCTGAAGACATCGTCAGCCCCGGCCACATCTTCCCGCTGATGGCCCAGCCGGGTGGCACCCTGGCCCGCGCCGGCCACACCGAAGCCGCCTGCGACCTGGCGCGCATGGCCGGGTTCGAGCCGAGCGGGGTGATCTGCGAAGTGATGAACGACGACGGCACCATGTCCCGTCGTCCGGAGCTGGAAGTGTTCGCCGCCGAGCACGGCATCAAGATCGGCACCATCGCCGACCTGATCCACTACCGCATGATCCACGAGCGCACCATCCAGCGCATCGCCGAGCAGCCGCTGGACAGCGAGCTGGGTCACTTCAACCTGGTCACTTACCGCGATTCCGTGGAAGGCGACGTGCACATGGCCCTGACCCTCGGCAAGATCTGCGCCGAAGAGCCGACCCTGGTCCGCGTGCACAACATGGACCCGCTGCGCGACCTGCTGCTGGTCAAGCAGCCGGGCCGCTGGAGCCTGCGCGCCGCGATGAGCGCCGTGGCCGACGCCGGTAGCGGCGTGGTGCTGCTGCTGGGGCATCCGCTGGACGGCGACGTGCTGCTGGCGCACATCCGCGAAAGCGCGGGCGATGCCCAGACCAAGACGCCGACTACCTACAGCACCGTCGGTGCCGGTTCGCAGATCCTCCGCGACCTCGGTGTGCGCAAGATGCGCCTGATGAGTTCGCCGATGAAGTTCAACGCGATATCCGGATTCGATCTGGAAGTTGTAGAATACGTGCCCTCCGAATGAGCCGGCGGTGTTTGACCGCTCGCTTTTCGTGACCAAAACTCCCACAGGCCGCGTTTTTGCGGCCTGGCTCTTTAAGATGAGAATCCCGCAATGTCCCTGAAGACCATCGAAGGTACCTTCATTGCCCCCAAAGGTCGCTATGCTTTGGTGGTTGGCCGCTTCAACAGCTTCGTCGTCGAAAGCCTGGTGAGCGGTGCCGTTGACGCCCTGGTTCGTCATGGCGTGAGCGAAAGCGACATCGTTGTCATCCGTGCTCCTGGCGCGTTCGAAATCCCGCTGGTCGCACAGAAAGTCGCCCAACAGGGTGAATACTCGGCAATCATCGCCCTGGGCGCGGTGATCCGTGGCGGCACCCCACATTTCGAATACGTTGCGGGCGAATGCACCAAGGGCCTGGCCCAGGTGTCCATGGAATTCGGCGTACCGGTTGCCTTCGGTGTCCTGACCGTCGACTCGATCGAACAGGCCATCGAGCGTTCCGGCACCAAGGCCGGCAACAAGGGCGCTGAAGCTGCCCTGTCCGCTCTGGAAATGGTCAGTCTGCTGGCGCAGTTGGAGGCCAAGTGATTAGCGACGAAAGCGATCGTTTCAACCCGCGCGACCCGCAGCCCGCTGATGCAGGCAAGCCGTCGAAAAGCGCCAAGCGTCGTGAAGCCCGCAAGCTCGCGACCCAGGCCCTGTATCAGTGGCACATTGCAAAGCATTCGCTGAACGAGGTCGAAGCGCAGTTCCGGGTCGATAACGATTTCAGCGATGTCGATGGCGCTTACTTCCGGGAGATCCTGCACGGGGTTCCGGCAAGCAAGACCGAAATCGACACTGCGCTCACCCCTTGCCTGGACATGGCCCTGGAAGAGCTCGACCCGGTCGAACTCGCGGTCCTGCGTCTGTCCACCTGGGAACTGCTCAAGCGCGTTGACGTGCCATACCGCGTTGTTATCAACGAAGGTATCGAACTGGCCAAGGTCTTCGGTTCCACCGATGGCCACAAGTTCGTCAACGGCGTGCTCGACAAGCTCGCGCCACGGCTTCGCGAAGCCGAAGTGAAGGCGTTCAAGCGCTGATTCCGGCGCTGCCTGACCATGGGTGAGTTCGAGCTGATCCGCCAGTACTTCGCCGCCGCGCCTTGTGCGCAGGGCGGCGAAGGCATCGCCCTTGGCATCGGTGACGATTGCGCGCTGCTGGCGCCGGTTCCCGGCGAACAGTTGGCAATCTCCACCGATACGCTGGTGGCCGGGATGCACTTCCCCGCCGTCAGCGATCCTTTCCTGCTCGGCCAGCGCTCGCTGGCGGTAGCGGCCAGCGACCTGGCCGCCATGGGCGCCACCCCCCTTGCCTTTACCCTTGCCCTGACCGTGCCGGACGTCAGTCCCGACTGGTTGCTCGCGTATGCCCAGGGTTTGAACCGGATGGCGACCCAATGCGGGCTGACCCTGATCGGTGGCGACACCACGCGCGGCCCGCTGAGCCTGACCATGACCGTGTTCGGTCGTGTTCCCGTGGGGCAGGCGCTGACCCGTGGCGGCGCGCGGGCGGGCGATCTGGTCTGCGTCGGTGGCGAGCTGGGCAATGCCGCAGGCGCGCTGCCGCTGGTGCTGGGCGAGCGTCAGGCCGATGCAACCCTGGCCGAGCCGCTGTTGTCCCACTATTGGTCGCCTTCGCCGCAATTGGCGCTGGGTCAGGCACTGCGGAACAAGGCCACGGCGGCGCTGGATATTTCCGACGGCCTGCTGGCTGACTGCGGGCATATCGCCACGGCCTCGAACGTGGCACTGCGCCTGGAACTGGAGCGGCTGCCGCTGAGTCCGGCGCTGCTTGGCTTCCTCGGTCTGGATCAGGCCCGTCAGGCGGCGCTGACCGGCGGCGATGACTACGTGATCGCCTTCACCCTGCCGCCCGCCGAACTGGCCGGGCTGCGGGACGCCGGCTGGCCGGTGCACGTGGTCGGTCGGGTCGAGGCGGGCAGCGGCGTCAGCCTGCACGACGCCGCTGGCAATGACATCACCCCGGCTGTGCGCGGGTATCAACATTTCAGGGAGACACCGTGACCGACCACCCCAATCAGGTGCCAGCGGAAAACGTTCCGCCATCGGTCTGGCGCAACCCCTGGCATTTCCTCGCGTTCGGCTTCGGCTCCGGCACGCTGCCCAAGGCCCCGGGCACCTGGGGTTCGCTGGTGGCGCTGCCGTTCGTCCCGTTGTGGCAGATGCTGCCGGACTGGGGCTACTGGCTGATGCTCGGGCTGACCATGCTGTTCGGCTTCTGGCTGTGCGGCAAGGTCGCCGATGACCTGGGCGTGCACGATCATGAAGGCATCGTCTGGGACGAGATGGTCGGCATGTGGATCACCCTTTGGCTGGTGCCCGAGGGTTGGCTATGGTTGTTGGCAGGTTTTCTGATGTTCCGCTTTTTCGACATCCTCAAGCCCTGGCCCATCCGCTGGATCGACCGGCATGTGCACGGCGGTGTCGGGATCATGCTCGATGATGTGCTGGCCGGGGTGTTCGCCTGGCTGGCGATGCAAGTGTTGGTATGGAGTCTGATTTAAAGGGAGTCGGCAATGCGTGTATGGCGACAATGGCTGCTGATGCTGGTCATGGCGGCAGGAATGCAGGGAATCGCTGCTGCCGAGGGGCTGCCGCCGCAGGTTCGCCTGGCCAGTGAGAGCTGGCTGGATTACACCAATGCCGATGGCACCGGCCTGGCCTGGGACCTGCTGCGCAAGATCTTCGAGCCTGCCGGGGTCAAGGTGACGGTGCTCAGCGCGCCGTACACCCGCGCCGTCGGCCTGGTCAAACGGGGAGAGGCGGACGCCTGGGTGGGCTCCTACGCCGCCGAAAACGACGACAACCTCTACCCGCGCTGGAATTTCGATTCCGACCATATCTATGCCCTGGGCCTGGCCACTCATCCGCGGCCGACCCTGGAAACCCTTGGCCAGTTTCGCCTGTCCTGGGTCCGCGGCTACGACTATCAGAACTACCTGCCCAATATCACCGGCAACTACCGCGAAGTGCAGCGCCGCGACGGCATCCTGCCGATGCTGGAACGCGAGCGGGTGGATTTCTATATCGATGCGCAGACCGAAGTGGAATACGTGCGCAGCCATGCCGAGCACCCGGATCAATTCCGCAGCACCCATGTGGCAGAACTGCCGTTGTACCTGGCATTTGGCAACACGCCGGAGGGCAAGGCGCTGCGCGAGCTGTTCGACAAGCGCATGGACGTGCTGGTGCCAAGCGGCGAACTGAAGCCGATTTTCCAGCGCTGGAAGCAGCCATACCCGTTCGATCAGTCGGGCAAGTAGGGGCTTTGGGGCAATGGTTCGACGGCTTGGTATCGAACTTTTCGATCTGTTGGCCCAGTAATTCAGCATAAGCAGGTGCGGCAAGCTGCTGTTACAATCGGCCCACGTCAATTTTCATGCATATTCAGGAGCACAAGGTGCCCGTCGTTTTTGTTGCTGCTTCCAAGCTGCCTACTCCTTTCGCGACTTTCACCATGCACGGCTTTCTCGACGAAGCCACTGGCCGCGAGCACGTCGTGCTCAGCCTCGGCGATATCGCCGACGGCCAGCCGGTGCTGGGTCGCCTGCATTCCGAATGCCTGACCGGTGATGCTCTGTTCAGCCAGCGGTGCGATTGTGGTTCCCAGCTCGAAGCGGCCCTGCAGGCCATCGCCCGGGAAGGGCGTGGCGCGCTGCTTTATCTTCGCCAGGAAGGCCGTGGCATTGGTCTGCTGAACAAGATTCGCGCGTATGAGCTGCAGGACGGCGGCGCCGACACCGTCGAGGCCAACGAGCGTCTGGGCTTTGCCGCTGACCTGCGTGACTACGCCATGTGCCGGCCAATGCTGGAGCACCTGGGCATCACCTCGCTGCGCTTGATGACCAACAACCCGCGCAAGGTCAAGGCACTGACCGACATGGGTATCGTGGTCGCCGAGCGTGTGCCGCTGCACACCGGTCACAATCCGCACAACAAACACTACCTGGCCACCAAGGCCGGCAAGCTCGGCCACATGATGGGCAACGAGCACCAGGGTGAGGCCGGCCGGGCGTGACCCGCGGCCAGGTTCGTCGTCGCCTGACCATCGCCTGGTTGCAGTACCTGGCGGTGGCGCTGGCGCCGCTGCTGGTGTTTTCCTGGGCGTTCGGTGGCAGTGAGCCGGTCATTCCGGTCCTGGCCATGCCGATGTTCATTGCCGGCGTGGCATCGATGTTCCTGACCCTGCCGCGTTTCACCGTCTACAAGCACGCGCTGATCGCCACCGGCAAAGCCCTCAATACCGAAGAAGAACCCGCCGCCTGGATCGAACTGGCGCGGGTGCGCCGCCTGGGCATGTTGTTCGCCTGCTTGCCGGCGTGGATCGCCGCGTTGTCGGTGCTGGTGGGTCTGGAGACGGTGCCGCAGATTCTGCTGGCGATCTCCAGCGTGGTCATCCTCTACCTCTACCGCATTCCCCGCCAACTCGCCTGATGCGCGCGCTCGTGTTGCTGGTGGCGCTGGCGCTTGCCTGGCCACTGGCGGCAGCGCCACGGGTGGTCAGCCTGGCGCCCTCGCTGACGGAAATCGTCGTTGAACTGCAAGCCGCCGATCTGCTGGTGGGCGTGCTCGATGCCGGCGAACGTCCGGCGGCCCTGGTGCAGGTCCCGTCGGTGGGACGTTACGGGCAACTCGACCTGGAACGCCTGCTCAGCCTCAAACCCGACCTCATTCTGCTCTGGCCCGCCAGCGTGCCGCCGGCCCAGCGCGCCCAACTCGAACGCCTTGGCATCCCGCTGTACACCGCCGAACCCCATGACCTTGACAGCCTGATCGCGCAGATCGAAGCCATCGGCGAGCGACTGGGCCGGGCCGAATCCGCCCGGCAATACGCCAGCGCACTGCGCGACCGCTTGCAGGCGCTGCGCGCGCAGTACCGTCGCGAACAGCCGGTGCGGGTGTTCTATCAGGTCTGGGACAAGCCGCTGTACACCGTGGGTGCCGGACAAATCATCAGCGATGCCTTGAAGGTCTGTGGTGCCCGCAACGTGTTCGACGACCTGCAACTGCCGGCTCCGCAGGTCAGCATCGAAAGTGTGTTGTTGCGCGATCCGCAGGTGATCCTCGCCAGCGACGCGGCGCAATTGGCCGCCTGGAAAAGCTGGACGCAGCTCTCGGCGGTTCGCGCCGGACAGTTGCTGCGTGTGCCGGACAAGGGGTTGGAGCGCCCCAGCGGTCAGATGATCGAGGCCACGGCGAAGTTGTGCCGAACGCTGGCTACAGCGCCGGCGTCCAGTTGATCGCCAGCAGCCAGGTGCGGCCTTCCTCGCGATAGCCGTAGTCCGTGCCGAAGTGGTTGTACTGGGCTCGGGCGTAGTCCTTGTCCAGCAGGTTGTCGGCTTTCAGTTCCAGACGAATCTCCGGCGTCAGCCGCCAACTGGCCCGCGCACCCAGCAGGCCGTAGCCGCCGAGCTGGCGCTGGTTCTTGTCGTCGGCGTAGCTGCTGCTCACCGCTTGCCAGGAAGCGCCGAGGCCAAGACGGTCGAACTGCCGGTCCAGGTCCAGGCTCAGGGTGCGCCGCGCGCGACGCTCCAGGGTGTGGCCGCTTTCGCGGTCGCGCGGGTCCATCAGCGCCACGGCCAACTGGCTTTGCCAGCCGTTCCAGTCCTGCTTCAGCGCGGCTTCGAAACCGATGATCCGCGCCTGGCTGACGTTGTAGGGAATGTCGCGGAAGATGATCGCGTCGCGCAGGTCGGTGCGGTACAGCGAGGTTTCCAGGCGGCTGTCCTCGCTCAACTGGCTGCGCCATTGCAGCTCATAGCTTTTCGAACGCTCCGGCTTGAGGTTCGGGTTGCCGAAGCCTGGGTAATACAGGTCATTGAAGGTCGGTGCGCGGAAGCCTTCGCTGTAGGACAGCAGCACATCGTTATCGACATTGACCGGCAGCGTCAGGCTGGCGCTCCAGGTGTTCTGCCCGCCGAACTGCTGATTACGGTCGCGGCGCAGGCCCAGTTCCGTCGAGAAGTGTTCGCCCTGATAGCGGTGCTGGACGAAGGCCGCGCGATTCCAGCGGCTGTCTTCGGCGAAGTCCACGTTGGCATGCAGGCGGTCGACGTAGGCGTCGCCGCCGAGCATCAGGCTGTGCCGGTCGTTGAGGTTCAGGTCGTTCTGCCAGGTGATGGCGTCGCGGTAGGTGTTGAGTACGTCGGACTGGTTGCTGAGCTTGTCGCGGCTGCGGTCGCGGTTTTCGCTGTGGGCCAGGTCCACGCGGCTGTGCCATTGCTCGGTGATCTGGGCGGCGAGCCAGGTGCCGACGCTGCTGACGGTGAAATCGCTGTACGGGGCCTGCGGGACGACGGCGCCGGTGTCCTCGATGTAGCGTCCGAAGGGATTGTCGAATTCCCGTCGGCCACGGCTGTCCAGCAGGTTGGCGCCGACTTCGAGGTTCTCGCCGAGCTGGTGCGACAGGCTCAGGCTGAGTGAGCGGTTGCGGTAGGCGTCGTGGTCGCTGTCGCTCGCGTAGGACTGCCGGGTGTCGTCGATGCCGGCGCTTTCATCCAGGCTGGCGCCGAGGCTGAAGCGGGTGCGCTCGTCGCCGCCGGACAGGCCGAGGCTGCGCTGGACGGTCTGCTGGCTGCCCACGGCCAGACGCAGGTTGGCGTGCAGGTTCTGCTCGCTGCCGCGACGGGTGAAAATCTGGATCACCCCGCCCATGGCATCGCTGCCGTAGATCGCCGAACGTGACCCGCGCAGCACCTCCACCCGCTCGATCTGGCCAATATCCAGGTATTGCAGGCCGCTGTCGCCGGACGAGGTGTTGGCGATGCGCTGACCGTCGACCAGCACCAGGCTCTGCGCCGACTTTGTGCCGCGAATGAAGATCCCCGGCAGGCTGCCGCGACCACCGGTGCGAGCGACTTGCACGCCGGGGACGCGGGTCAGCAGGTCGGTGACGTTGGTGGGTTGCAGGCGCTCGATATCGTCGCGGGTGAAGACCGTACTGGCGCTGGCGGACTGGTTGCGGTCCTCGACCTGGCGGTTGGCGCTGATGACCACGTCAGGGAGTTGCAGGGCGGCGTCGCGGTCCAGCGGCTCGGCGAGAAGCGGGGTGGGGAGGCAGAGCAAGAGTGGGGCGAGGCGGGGGATTTTCATTTGGCCGTTCTATCGCTATCGCTGCGGTTTGGCGCCCCGACAAGCGCCCACAGGTATCGTGCGCAGTTCACAACCCTGTGGGAGCTGGCTTGCCAGCGATGAGGTTACAGGCCGAGCCGCTCCAGGCGCTGGCGCACCGCATCTTCGATGCCGGCCTCGTCCAGACCGCATTCGGCGAGCATCTGCGCCGGCTTGGCGTGCTCGACATAGAGGTCTGGCAAGCCCAGGTGCAGGATCGGCTTGAGCACGGCTTCGCGGGCGAGGAATTCGCTGACCGCGGCACCGGCGCCGCCCATGATGGCGTTCTCTTCGATGGTCACCAGCAGGTCGTGACCGGCGGCCAGTTCCAGCACCAGCGCTTCATCCAGCGGTTTGACAAAGCGCATGTCGACCACGGTGGCATCGAGGGTTTCGCCGACTTTCAGGGCTTCGGCCAACTGCACGCCGAACACCAGCAGGGCGACCTTGCTGCCCTGGCGGCGAATTACGCCCTTGCCGATTTCCAGGGGTTCCAGGCTGTTCTCGATGGCGGCGTTGGGGCCGTTGCCGCGTGGGTAGCGCACCGCCGCCGGACCGTTGTAGAAGTGGCCGGTGTTGAGCATGCGGCGCAGCTCGTTTTCGTCGCTCGGGGTCATCACCAGCATGCCGGGGATGCAGCGCAGGAAGGACAGGTCGAAGCTGCCGGCGTGGGTCGGGCCGTCTTCGCCCACCAGACCGGCGCGGTCGATGGCGAACAGCACGTCGAGGTTCTGCACCGCGACGTCGTGAATCAACTGGTCGTAGGCGCGCTGCAGGAACGTCGAGTAGATCGCCACCACCGGCTTGGAGCCTTCGCAGGCCATGCCGGCGGCCAGGGTCACGGCGTGCTGCTCGGCGATCGCCACGTCGAAGTAGCGCTGTGGATAACGTTCGCTGAAGGCCACCAGGTCGGAGCCTTCCTTCATCGCCGGGGTAATGCCCACCAGGCGCTCGTCGGCGGCGGCCATGTCGCACAGCCACTGGCCGAACACGGCCGAGTACTTCGGTCCGCCGGCCTTTTTCGGCGCGGCCGGTTTGTCGGCGGGCTCCAGCTTGGTGATGGCGTGGTAGCCGATCGGGTCGACCTCGGCCGGGGCGAAGCCTTTGCCCTTCTTGGTCACCACGTGGAGGAACTGCGGACCCTTGAGGTCGCGCATGTTGCGCAGGGTGGCGATCAGGGTCGGCAGGTCGTGGCCGTCGATCGGGCCGATGTAGTTCCAGCCCAGCTCTTCGAACAGCGTGCCGGGGACCAGCATGCCCTTGGCGTATTCTTCGGTGCGGCGGGCGATCTCCCAGGCGCCGGGCAGGCGCGACAGCACTTTCTTGCTGCCTTCGCGCATGCTCGCGTAAGTGCGGCTGGAGAGGATCTTGGCCAGGTAGTTGGACAGCCCGCCGACGTTGCGCGAGATCGACATGTCGTTGTCGTTGAGGATCACCAGCATGTCGGCGTTGACTTCCTGGGCGTGGTTCAACGCCTCGAAGGCCATGCCGGCGGTCAGGGCGCCGTCGCCGATCACCGCGATGGACTTGCGCGACTCGTTGCGCAGGCGGGCGGCGATGGCCATGCCCAGCGCGGCGCTGATCGAGGTGCTGGAGTGACCGACGCCGAAGGTGTCGTACTCGCTTTCACTGCGGCGCGGGAAGGCGGCGATGCCGTCTTTCTGGCGCAGGGTGTTCATGCGCTGGCGGCGGCCGGTGAGGATCTTGTGCGGGTAGGCCTGGTGCCCGACGTCCCACACCAGACGGTCGTCCGGCGTGTCGAAGACGTAATGCAGGGCAACCGTCAGCTCGATGACGCCCAGGCCGGCACCGAAGTGCCCGCCGGTCTGACCAACGGTATAGAGCAACTCCTGACGCAGTTCGTCAGCCAGGTTCTCCAGGTCGGCTTCGGCCAGACGACGCAGGCCGGCTGGCGTATCGGCACGGTCAAGCAGCGGCGTGACCGGGCGTTCGCGGGGGATCTCTTGAAACGTCGTGGGCATCAGGCGAGTCGTTATAGGTTTGAAGACGCGGAAGTTTACCCCATTGGGGAGTGACTGCCCATTTTGGGGTGACTGCGATAAGGCCTGTAAGTCAGTTACGTCGTTCGACGATATACCGCGCCAGCGCCCGCAGCGGCTCGGCGGCTGCGTCAAACGGCCGCAAGGCGTCGAGGGCCTGGTCGCGCAGTTCCAGGGCGTAGGCCTTGGCCGCGTCGAGGCCGAGCAGGGCCGGGTAGGTCGGTTTGTCACGGGCGATATCGGCGCCCTGGCGCTTGCCGAGGGTTTCGGTGTCGCTTTCGACGTCGAGGATATCGTCCTGCACCTGGAAGGCCAGGCCGATGGCCTGGGCGTACTGTTGCAGGGCCTGCAGTTCAGCGTCGCCCGCCCTGTTGCTGGCCAGTGCACCGATGCGCACGCTGGCTTCGATCAGCGCGCCGGTCTTGTGCCGGTGCATGAATTCGAGGGCGGTCTGGTCGAGTTTCAAACCCACCGAGCCGAGGTCGATGGCCTGGCCGCCGACCATGCCGGCGGGGCCTGCGGCGCTGGCCAGGGTCTGCACCATGGCGATGCGGATGGCGTCGCTCTGCGGGCTCAGGCGCGGGTCGAGCAGGGCGCTGAAGGCCAGGCTCTGCAGGCCGTCGCCGGCGAGGATCGCGCAGGCTTCGTCGAAGGCTTTGTGGGTGGTTGGCTGGCCACGGCGCAGGTCGTCGTCGTCCATGGCCGGCAGGTCGTCGTGGACCAGGGAGTAGGCGTGGATCAGTTCAACCGCGCAGGCCGCGCCGTTGGCCTGTTCGGCCGCGCCGCCCAGCGCTTCGCAGGCCGCATAGGCGAGCAGCGGGCGGACCCGCTTGCCGCCGTTCATCACGCTGTAGCGCATGGCTTCGTAGAGGCGGGTCAGTTCGACCGAAGGTGGTTGGAACAGATGCTCCAATGCGCCATCGACACGGGCCTGGCAACTGTCCTGGTACGCCTTGATCATTGTTCTTGTTCCGCGTCGAAGGGCTCCGCGGCGAGTTCGCCGTCGCGCTCCAGCAGGATCTGCACTTTCTGCTCGGCCTGGGTCAGGGCGCCCTGGCAGTCACGGGTCAGGCGGATGCCTTGTTCGAAGGCGGTCAACGAGTCTTCCAGCGACAGTTCGCCGTTCTCCAGACGCTCGACCAGGGCTTGCAGGTCAGCGAGGGATTGCTCGAAATCGATGGCGGCTTTTTTTCGGGCCATGGCGGCTATCTCGGTGGCTGTCGGAACGGCGCGACACTAGCAGAGCAGGGCAGTGGGGGCAAATCAGGGGCCGCTTCTTTTGTCGTATTCGAACACTGTCCGGCGCGTTGTGGGGGCTTATGGCTCTCTGCCATAATCGCCGCCGCTCTGCGCCCAGACGTTCCTGTCGTGTCCGCGCCCCTCCCGTCGTTGCGTAATGGACTACGTTGTGAGCTTTCTTTCGATCGAGTTCGGTCTCGCCTTCATTCTGTTCTTCGCCCTGTACTGGAGCCTGTGCTGGAATCTCCGGTTGCAGAACGCCGTATTGCTGGCGGCCAGCTACGGTCTGGTCAGCAGTTTCAGCCCGTGGGCCCTTTATGTGCTGCTGGGGTATACCGCGGCGGTGTGGTTGCTCGGGCGTCTGGCGGGGCGTTATCCGGGGCGCAGCCTCAATACGCTGTTGCTCCTGGTGCTGGTGCTTGGCGGCTTCTATTGGTTCAAGTACCAGGAGTTCTTCGTCGGTGGCGTGCAGGCCGCGCTGACGGGGCTTGGCCTGAGCGTCTCGCTGCCGGTGTTGCAGTTGCTGGTGCCGATCGGCTTTTCCTTCTATGCCTTCCATTCGGTCAGTTACCTGGTGTCGATCAACCGCCGCGAGCTGGCGCCGGCTCCGCTGCTGGACCTTGCGCTGTACCTGGCGTTCTTCCCCAGCCTGGTGGCCGGGCCGGTCAATCGCGCCACGCACCTGCTGCCGCAGATTCGTCCGCCACAGATGCGTCAGTTGCTGGAACCGCAGCGCGCCCTCGGGCTGATCGCCCTGGCGGTGGTCAAGGTGTTCCTGCTCAGCGGCTGGCTGGCCAGCGAGTGGGTGGACCCGGTGTTCGAGACGCCCGGTAATTTCTCCGCCGAGCGCATCCTGCTGGCGGTGTATGGCTACAGCGTGCAGATCTATCTGAACTTCAGCGGCTATACCCATCTGGTCACCGGCATCGCCCTGCTGCTGGGCTTTCGTCTGCCGGTCAACTTCGATGCGCCGTACGCCGCGCGCAATCTGCGGGAGTTCTGGAGCCGCTGGCATATCAGCCTGTCCACCTTCATCCGCGACTACATCTATATCCCGCTGGGCGGCAACCGCCACGGTGCCTGGTTCGCCACGCTGTACATGTTCCTGGCCATGCTGATCTCCGGGCTCTGGCATGGCGCGAGCGTGAACTTCCTGGTGTGGGGCGCGCTGCACGGTTTCGGGCTGGCGCTGTACAAGCTTTCGAATCACTGGCTGCCGCAGCCGCCACGCTGGCCGGGCGCGGGTTTGCTGGCGCGGCTGCTGACGTTTCACTACGTAGCGTTCGCCTGGATCTTCTTCCGCAGCACCAGCCTGGATGGCGCGCTGGATATGCTCGCCGGGCTTGGCGGCCTGTCCGTCGCCGGTTTGTCCGGCGCTACCGGGGCGCTGCTACTGGCCTGCATTGCCGCGCTGGCGATTTATCCACAGGCACTGCTGCTGATGCGCCGGGGCTTCGCCGCCAGCAGCCGCTTGCCGTGGCAGTTCTATCCGCTGCCGCTGGCGCTGTTCCTCGCGCTGGTCATCTTCGCCGCGCCGTCGGGTGTGCCGGGGTTCATCTATGCCGGCTTCTGATATCCGTCACCTGTTCAACACGCAACTGGGCGCGGCGCGGGTGCTGTATGCGCTGCTGTTGACCAGCGTGTTGCTGGTCTGGCTGAACCAGCAGTCCATCGCCCTGTATTGCCAGCAGAAATACCATCAGAGCTGTGAACTGCCCGGTGTTGGGCAAAGCACGTTGTGGCGCCTGGGCGGCAACCTGAACCAAGCCTTCGCCGACGCCCGCGAGCGCTTTGTCGAGAGCCTCCGCGAGCAACTGGCCGAGGCGCCGCCAGCACCGCCAGCACCCGTGGTGGAAGCGCCGGTGATGGTCGAACTGCCGCCGAACATGCCGGTGGTGACCGTGGACATCGCCACGGCAGCCCCGAAGCCCGCGCCTGCGCCGCTGCCCGTACCGCCACCGGCAAAAGCCAGGCCGGTGGTCGCCGCCGCAGTTGCGCCGCCAGCCGCGAAGGCGCAGCCCATAGCGCCGGCGCCCGCGATGCCCGTGCCGATGCCCGTGTCGATGGGGTCGCCGGTCGTCACCCTGAGCAGCGGTGATGAAGTGTTTCTGGTGGGTGACTCGATGATGCAGGGCGTGGCGCCGCACCTGTCCAACACCCTGCTCAAGCGTTACGGCATTCGCAGCGTCAACCTCAGCCGGCAGAGCACCGGGCTTGCGTA
This sequence comes from Pseudomonas sp. 20P_3.2_Bac5, assembly GCF_025466035.1. Classification (NCBI taxonomy): domain Bacteria; kingdom Pseudomonadati; phylum Pseudomonadota; class Gammaproteobacteria; order Pseudomonadales; family Pseudomonadaceae; genus Pseudomonas; species Pseudomonas sp. 20P_3.2_Bac5. The sequence continues at coordinate 81,459 of NZ_JANLOA010000128.1, forward strand.
TCCGGGCTTCTTCAACTGGCCGCAGACGGTGAGCCGGACCTTGAATGAGCGCCCGAAGATCCGTCTGATGGTGGTGTTCCTTGGTCCCAACGATCCGTGGGACATGCCGCAAGGCAAGGGCAAGCCGTTCTTGCGTTTCAGGACGGCGCCCTGGGAGCAGGCCTACCGCCAGCGCATCGACACGATGTTCGAACAGGCGCAGGCCCATGGCGTGCAAGTGATCTGGGTTGGTCCGCCGAACATGCAGCAGGCGCGGCTGTCCACGGCAATGGGCTACCTCAGCGGCCTGTACCGGCAGCAGGCGTTGCAGCATCGCCAGCACTATGTGTCGGCCAACGCCGTGCTGGGTTACAGGGCTGACGAATTTTCCTATACCGTGCAGAACAGCCAAGGCGGCCAGATCCGCACTCGCGCTGACGACGGGATTCACTTCACCATTCCCGGGCAAAAGCTGATCGCCAACCAGGTGTTGTCGCTGATCGCGTTTCCCGGCCCCACCGTGACGGGACATTGAGATGCGCCGAGCCCCCTGTTTTTTCGCCCTGCTCGTGCTCAGTTGCTTGTTGCCTGGTTGCAGCCCGAACGCGGCGATGGAGGTACCGCGCGCCGCGCCGGTCAGCCGCGATGGCAACCTCGGCGTGCTGGCCGGCAAGCTGCGTTCCGCGGCGCGGGCGCCGGTGAACATCGTCCAGTTCGGCGACTCGCACACGGCCGCCGATATCTTCAGTGGCGAACTGCGCCGCTTGTTCCAGGCCGAGTACGGCGATGGCGGGATTGGCCTGGTGGCGGCGACGCCGGTGCCCGGCACCCGTTACGAGCAGGTGGTGCTCAAGGCGGCCGAGTCGCAATGGCAATTGGTGTCGGCGCGCAACCAGCACAGTGAGCAGTTCCCGCTGGGCGGTTACTTGTCACTGCCGCAGGCATCGAAGGCCACGGTGCGCATCGAAGCGCGCCAGCCGGACGACAAGCGTTACCGGGTCTCGGCGCTGTACCAGGCGCAACAACATGCCAGCCTCAACGCCCGCGACGGCACCAACCCCGACCGCCGTCTGATGCTCGCCGCCACCGGCGGGCAATGGCGCTTCAGTCCGGTGCTGAACAACGCACGGCTGCCGCTGGAACTGTCCGTCGAGGCGCCAGCGGGCGAGGCGCTGGGCGGCTGGTATATCCAGGGCCAGAAGAATGCCGGGGTGACCCTGTCCGCGCTGGGCATCAATGGCGCGCAACTGGAAGTGATGAGCAAGTGGCAGGCTGGCTGGCAGGAGAGCCTCAAGGCGCTGCGGCCGGATCTGGTGATTCTGGCCTACGGCACCAATGAAGCCTTCGACCCTCGGCTGGACCTGGACCAGTACCGCCAGCAACTGACCCACACCCTCGCCGAACTGCGCCGGCAGATGCCGCGGGCGGTGTTGCTGCTGGTCGGCCCGCCGGACTCCATCAAACAGCGCAATGCCCAAGGCTGCGCGGCGCGCATGCCGGGGCCCCTGCCGGCGATCATCGACATTCAGCGGGACGTGGCGAAGGCGTCTGGGGCGTTGTTCTGGGATTGGCAGGCGTTCATGGGCGGCGAGTGCTCGATCCTGCAGTGGCAGGCAAGCGGCTTGGCGCGGGGCGATCTGATTCATCTGAGCGCCGAAGGGTATCGGCGCAGTGCGGGTGGGTTGTATGGGTTCTTGCGGGGGCAGTTGGGGGTGAAGTGAAGCATCGCTGGCTCGCATCTTTCAATCATGTGGTGATTGGAAGGCGCTTGTCATAAAGCCGGGCAATGGCTACCAGGTGCATGTCGTAAGTTTTCCAGCGCCCTTGAGACCGAGCGCCGCCCGCGCGGCGCTCGGTCTCAAGAACTCTGAAAAACTGTCGGCTAGAACCTGGTAGCCGCTACCCGATCTCCGGACTGGCGCCTCATGGCCGTCATGCAGCCATGAGGTTCTGCCTCAGTTCTTCGCCGTTTTAACCCCAGGCTCCAGCTTCACCGTTTCTTCCAGGGTGAACCGCCCCAACGGGTTCTGCAGGAAGTTCTGGATATTGCTGCGTGAGATGTTGATGTACGGGCTGTAGTACAGGTCGATCCAGTGCACGTCCTGCTTCGCTAGTTTTTGCAGTTCCTGATACATCTGCCCGCGCTTGACCGGGTCGGTTTCGATCCGCGCCGCGGCGACCAGATCCTTGACCGTGTCGTTCTTGTAGCGGGTCATGTAGTTCTGGTTGGTGTCATCACCCAGCACGAAGGTGCTCTTCTGGTCCGGGTCGGGCACGTCGTTGGTCCAGTACATCACCGACAGGTCGTAGTCGCCGTCCACCAGCATCTGCCAGCTCGCGGTCGGGTCAACCTTCTGCAGGGTGGCGGTAATGCCGACGTCCGCCAGTTGCTTCTGCACCAGCACGGCGATCTGCTCGTCGGCCTCGTTGCCGGCGTTGACCACGTAGTTGACCTTCAGCCCTTCGGCCCCGGCCTTTTTCAGCAGCTCGCGGGCCTTGGTCGGGTCGTACGGGCGTTGCAGGTTGTCGGCGTTGTGGTACAGCGAGCCTTTGGGAATGTACGAGTACGCCACTTCGCCATGGCCGAAGGTCACGGTGTTGACCAGGGCTTTCTTGTCGATCGCCAGGTCGATCGCCTCGCGCACTTCCGCTTTGCCCAGCAGGCCTTTGGAGTGGTTGATCAGCAGGTGATCTTCCCGGGTCGACGGGTCGATATGGATGTTCAGGTTCTTGTCTTTCTGCAGCGCGTCGACGCGGGAAAACGGCACGAAGATCGCCGTGTCCAGTTCGCCGGCCTGCACCTTGAGCATGCGGGTGTTGTCGTCGGGGATGGAGATCCACTCCACGCCATCCAGGCTGACCTTGTCGGCCTCCCAGAAGTTGGGGTTCTTCTCCAGGATTACCCGGTCGCCACGCAGCCATTCCTTGACCTTGAACGCACCGGAGGTCACCGGGTCCTGGGCGTAGGCGTCCTCGCCGATCTTGTCCATGGCCTTCTTCGAAAGGATCGAGACGTTGGCGGTGCCCAGTTGCGCGAGGAATGGCACCGACTTGTTCTTCAGGGTCACCACCAGGGTGCGGTCGTCTGGGGTTTCGGCCTTGTCGATGATCTTGTAGGAGTCGGCCCACAGCGAGGCGGGGTTGTCGCGGATGCGCAGCAGCGAGAAGGCGGCGTCGCTGGCGGTGAGGGGCGAGCCGTCGGAGAACTTGGCATCGCGGATCTTGAAGGTGTAGGTCAGGCCGTCATCGGAAACCTTCCAGCTTTCCGCCAGGCCCGGGACCAGTTTGGTGCCGCTGTTGTCCACCCGGATCAGCACGTCGTAGACGTTGGCGAAGACCCAACTGTCGCGGTTCTGCGCGCTCTTGATCGGGTCGAAGGTGGTGCTTTCCTCACGGCAGCCGATGGTCAATACCCCCGCCGCGTGGGCCAGGCCACTGGTCAGGGCACTGGCGGCCAGCAATGCTGCGGTGAGTAACTTCAATGCTCCGGGTTTCATGCTCAAGCTCCTTTTGATGGTGTGGTTATTTCTTCAGTACAACGGCTCCGGGTGAACGCAGGTGTAGCGCCGTGCGCCCAGCGAATGGGTGGGTGGAGAGGTTTCGCGGCACACCGGCAGGGCGTGCCGGCAACGCGGATGGAACGCGCAGCCCGACGGCAGGTGCAGCGGACTCGGCGGTTCGCCCGGCAGCGGTTGCTCGGGCAGGCGGCGTGCCGGGTCGATATCGGCGATCGACTGGATCAGTGCGGCGGTATACGGATGGCGCGGCGAATCAAAAACGTCGCGCACTGGACCTTCCTCGACGATGCGTCCGAGGTACATCACCGCCACCCGGTCGCACAGCCGGCGTACCACGGTCAGGTCGTGGGTGATGAACAGCAGCGCGAGGTCCATGCGTTCGCGCAGTTCCAGCAGCAGGTTGATGATCTGGCCCTGGATCGACACGTCCAGCGCGGCGACGCATTCATCAGCGACGATCAACCGCGGCTCGATGGCCAGCGCCCGGGCGATGCCGACCCGCTGGCACTGGCCGCCACTGAGCGAGCGCGGTTTGCGGTCGGCCAGTTCAGGGCGCAGGCCGACCAGATTGAGCAGTTCGGCGACCCGCGCCTCGACCTGCTGCGCCGGCACTTTGCGCTGCACCCGCAGCACTTCGGCGAGAATTTGGCCGATGCTCTGGCGCGGGTTCAGGGCGGTGTACGGGTCCTGGAAAATCATCGCGGTTTCATGGCGCAGGCGGGCGATGTCGGCCTTGCTGCCGTGGGCCATGTCGATGCCGTCGAAGAGGATCTGCCCGCCGGCCGTCTCGTTCAGGTGCAGGATGGCGCGGGCCAGGGTGCTCTTGCCGCAGCCGGACTCGCCGACCAGGCCGAGGGTCTCGCCGGCCTTCAGTTCCAGCGAGGCGCCGTTGACCGCGCTGACCTTGCGCTGGCGCAAGCCGAACAGGCCGCTGCCCGCGGCGGGAAACTGCACGTGCAGGTCCTTGACCTGCAACAGCGTGGTCATGACAGACCTCCGGCAAACAGCGGCGTGTGGCAGGCGAGGCGGTGGCCGGGCGCGGTTTCCCGCAGCTCCGGCAACTGCTCGCGGCAGGTAGGCGCGGCGTGCGCGCAACGCGGGCCGAAGCGACAGCCTTGCGGCATGGCGTCGAGCAAGGGCGGTTGTCCGGGAATGGTGTTCATCAGCCGCTGAACGCTTTGCGCCGCCGGGTGGCAGGCGAGCAGGCCGGCGCTGTACGGGTGTTGCGGACGGGCGAGGAGGTCCTGCTTGCTGCCGTGTTCGCAGAGGCGGCCGGCATACATCACGGCGATGCTGTCGCAGGTCTGCGCCACCACGCCGAGGTCGTGGCTGATGAGGATGATCGACAAGCCGCGGCGGTCGCGCAGCTCCAGCAGCAGGCGGAGGATCTGCGCCTGCACGGTGACGTCCAGCGCGGTGGTCGGTTCGTCGGCGATCAGCACGTTCGGGTTGCAGCCCAGGGCCACGGCGATCATCGCCCGCTGGCGCATGCCACCGGAAAATTCATGCGGGTAGTTGTCGACCCGCGACTGTGGGTCGGGAATGCCGACCTGGCGCAACACGTCGATGGCCTGCGCCCGCGCTTCGCGGCGCGAGGCGCCCTGGTGCAGGCGGATGCCTTCGGCGATCTGTTCGCCGATGCGCATCAGCGGGTCGAGGTGGCTGCTGGGGTTCTGGAAAATCATCCCCAGCTCGCGCCCGCGCATGCGGCGCATGCCGGCCTCGTCCAGGTGCAGCAGGTTGTTTCCGGCCAGGTGCACGGCCTTGCCTTCGACCCGCAGCTTCGGCGACGGCAGCAGGCGCATCAGGCCGCGGCAGGCCATGGTCTTGCCCGAGCCGCTTTCGCCCACCAGACCAAGAATCTCGCCTTCGCCGAGGCTGAACGACAGCCGATCGACCACCGCGACATCACGCCCCTCAAGGCGGGCGATCACGCTGAGGTCTTCGACCTGAAGCAGCGGTGCGCTCATGAACGGTCTCCCAGGCGTTCGGCGACGCCGTCGGCCAACAGGCTGAAGCCCATGGCCAGGGTCACCACCGCCAGGCCGGGGAAGGTGCAGATCCACCAGGCGCTGGTAATGAAGCTCTGTCCTTCTGCAACCATCGTGCCCCACTCGGCGGTGGGCGGTTGCACGCCGAGGCCGAGGTAGCTGACCGCCGCGCCATTGAGCAGCACCAGCACGGCGTCGGACATGCAGAACACCACCGAGCTGAACAGGGCGTTGGGCATCAGGTGGCCGAACAGGATGCGCCGGTGGCTGAAGCCCAGGCTCTTGGCCGCCAGGGCGAAGTCGCTTTCCTTGAGCACGAGGATCTGCGAGCGGATCAGCCGCGCGTAGGACACCCAGCCGACCAGCGCCATGGCGATATAGAAGCTGCTCAATCCCGGGCCGAGAATGGCCATGATCGCCAGCATCAGCACCAGAAAAGGGAAGGCCAGGACGATATCGATCAGGCGCATGCACAGCGCGTCCAGGCGCCCGCCGACATAACCGGAGATGGCGCCGATGCAAGTGCCGAGCAGGAACGGGAAGATCACCCCGATCAACGCCATCTGCAGGTCGATGCGCGCGCCCCAGATCACCCGGGAAAGGATGTCGCGGCCAAAATTGTCGGTGCCGAAGGGGTACGCCAGGCTTGGCGCGGCAAGGCGCATGTCGCCGTTCTGCAGCAGCGGGTCGTAGGGCGCGACCCAGGGCGCGAACAGCGCCAGCAGGATCCAGCCGAGGACGATGGCGAGGCCGAAATACAAGGTCAGGCGGCCATTGCCGAGCTGCCAGCGCAGGCGCCAGCGAACGGGGGCGGCGACGCTCGGGCTGCCGCTCATTGGATCGTCACCCGCGGGTCGATGGCGGTGGTCACCACGTCGGCGATGAAGTTGACCGCTACCGTGGCGCAGGCCAGCACCATCGCCACGCCCTGAACCACCATGTAGTCGCGGGTGAAGATTCCGCGGACCAGCAACTGGCCGATGCCGGGCAGGGAAAACAGGCTTTCGATCACCACCGTGCCGCTGATCAGCCAGCCGATGTTGACCGCCAGCAGGTTGACCGTGGGCACCATGGAATTGGGTAGGACGTGGCGGCGGAACACCGCGTTTTCCGAGAGTCCACGGGCGCGGGCGGCGGTGACGTGGTCGGCCTGCATTTCCAGCAGCATGCTGGCGCGCAGGTTGCGCACCAGCACCGCCGACAGCGCCAGGGCGATGGTCAGGCAGGGCAGCACCAAGTGGTGCAGTTTGTCATCCCAGGTGCGCCCATAGCCGGACACCGGAAACAGCCCCCAGTGCACGCTGAACAGCAGGATCAGCATCAGCCCCAGCCAGAACGCCGGCAGGCCGAGGCCGGCAGTGGTGAACAGGCGGATCAGGTTGTCGGCCCAGCCGCCTTTGTTGCGTGCGGCGATGGTGGCCAGCGGCACGGCGATGATCAGCGCCAGCAGCACGCTGCCGAACACCAGCATCAGGGTCGGCTCGATGCGCGTGGTGATCAGCTTCAGCGCGTCGATCTTGTACAGCAGGGACTGGCCGAGGTCGCCGTTGAGCAGGTTTTTCAGGAAGTACAGGTATTGGGTCCAGATCGGCTCGTCCAGCGCGTACTGGGCGCGGATCTTCTGGATCGCGTCCGGGGTGCTGCGGCTGCCGAGCAGCGCCCGCGCCGGGTCGCCGGGAATCGAGCGGACCAGCACGAAGGTGATGAGGCTTATGCCGAGCAGCACGGGCAGCAGTTGCAACGGACGGGTCAGGACAAACCGGTAGCGCGCCAGATTCATCGATCAGCCCCGGTGACGTTGCAGGAAATCCAGCAACACCGGGAAATAGGCCTGGGGTTCTTCGTAGAACGGCATGTGGCTGCTGTTGGGGAACACATGCAGCTCGGCCGCGTTGTCGAGCGCGAGCTTCATGCGCAGGGCGCAGGCGGGGGTGAGTTCGTCGTGCTGGCCGGTGGTGATCAGCACCGGCATGCGGAAGTCGGCCATTTCCTTCAGGCGATTCCAGTCCTTGAGGTTGCCGGTGTAGAGGAACTCGTTGGGCCCCTGCATGGCGACGTACGGTCCCATGTTCCAGTCGCCCAGCGAACGCTGGACCGGCGCCGGCCATTCTTCCAGGCGGCAGACATGGCGGTAGTTGAGCAGGGTGATGGCAGCCTGGTACTGGGGATGATCGAGGTTACCGATGGCTTCGTAGCGCTGCATCATCGCCACGGTTTCGCTGCCGAGGGCGTTGCGCAGGCGATCCAGCTCGCTGGACAGGTGCGGGATGTCGCCGACGGTGTTTTCCAGGATCAGGGATTTCAGTGCCTGCGGGTGATGAATGGCGTATTCGATCGCCAGCCAGCCGCCCCAGGAGTGGCCGAGCATGTGCACGCGGCCCAGGCCGAGGCTTTCGCGCACTGTTTCGACTTCAGCGACGTAGCGGGTGATGTCCCACAGGGAAGGATCGTCGGGCCGGTCGGAGGCGCCGGTGCCCAGTTGGTCGAACGCCACGACCCGCAGGCCTTTGTCCTTGAGCCAGGAATGGGCATCACGAAGGTAGTCGCAGGGCAGGCCGGGCCCGCCGTTGAGGCACAGCAGCACCTCGTCGCCCTCGCCATAGCTGTACACCACGAGATTGTGGCCATCGACCGAAAGGTTGAACTGCTGGTCCGGTTGCATCTCACGCCACATCGCTACTCTCCTGTTGGCAATGGCTTACCGCTATACCCTGCGCAGGAGAATGCGCCACCTACAAGCTAGTATTTCTTATAGGTTTCATCTGGCAGTCCCGCGCCGAGCCGTGGCATTCTACTTGCCGGACTTCAAGATGGAAATCCAACAGGGGTATACACACAGGGAGTGCAAGGAATGCAGGCCAAGCTGGCTGACCTCAATACCCGTCTGTTGTCTGGCAGGAGCCTGGACGAACAGATAGACAGCGTTGCCGACATGGCGACGCAACTCGGTTTCGATACGCTGGTGTATGACTACAGCGCGGTTCCGCTGGATCACGTCGGCGAATTGATCACCCCCGCCGTCGTGCGCGTGCGTCATACACCGAAAGACTGGGAAGACCTCTGGGTTTCAGGCTTCTACCAGATCGATCCGGTCCAGCACCTCGCCCTTTCCGCCATCGCGCCGTTCGTCTGGTCTTATGAGGCGAAGCGAAAGACGGTCCTGCAGCAGCACATCGACCGTCGCCACGCCCCGGTGGCCAGTTACCTCAGAGATGCCCAACTCACCTGCGGCGTTACCGTGCCCATCCACATGCCGCGTGGCGGGTTGGCGACGATGACTGCGCTACGCTCGGAGGTCCGCGACAGCGACCTGGAGGAGGCGCGCCACAGCCTTGCCGATTTTGGCCTGATCGCCCATGCCTTTCAGGAGGCGGCGTATCCCTTGCTTGGCAAGGAAGCGGCCGTGCAGACCGTTCGCCTGACCCGGCGTGAGCGTGAATGCCTGCGTTGGGCCGCCGACGGCTTGACCGCCGCGCAGATCGCCGAGCAATTGAACCGCTCACTGGCCACGATTTCCCTTCATTTGACCTCGGCGATGCACAAGCTGGGTGCAAAAAACCGTGTGCAGGCGGTGGCCCGTGCCGTGCATTACCGGCTTTTAGAGGGTTAGCTGGCGGAAAAATCCCGAAAACCTAGAGAATTCTCTAGTTATGCGCCGACGGGGCAGCAGTTATGGTGAGTGCCACAATTCGCACGGAGCCGGATGAAATGGAACTCATCAAATCGCGTGAAGGTTTTGCCCCGTTTGGCAGCCACCAGACCTGGTACCGCATTACCGGTGACCTCGAAAGCGGTCGCACTCCCTTGGTCATCCTCCACGGCGGGCCAGGCTGCACCTATGACTACGTCGACGCTTACAAGGATGTCGCTGCCGGCGGGTATCCGGTCATCCACTATGACCAACTGGGCAACGGCCATTCGACGCACCTGCCCGATATGCCGCCGTCGTTCTGGACGGTGAGCCTGTTTCTCGAAGAACTCGACAACCTGCTGGAGCACCTCGGCATCAGCGAGCGCTATGCGCTGCTCGGCCAATCCTGGGGCGGCATGCTCGGCAGTGTTCATGCCGCGAGAAGGCCGGCCGGCCTGCGCTGCCTGATCATCGCCAACTCGCCGGTCGACATGGGCACCTGGATGGAAGAAGCCAATCGCCTGCGCGGAGAATTGCCCGAAGACATTCAGGCCACCCTGCTCAAGCACGAAGCCACCGGTGATTACCTCGCCGCTGATTACCTGGCGGCGACCCGGTTCTTCTACAACAAGCACGTGTGCCGTCTCAGCCCGTGGCCGGAAGAGGTGGAACGCACCTTTGCCCAGGTTGACGCTGACCCGACCGTGTACCACGCGATGACCGGTCCGAATGAGTTCACCATCACCGGCAGCACCAAGGACTGGACCATCGCCAACTACCTGCCTGAGATCAACGCACCTTGCCTGCTGATTTCCGGTCGCTATGACGAAGCCACGCCACGGGTGATCCAGCCATTCCTGGACCTGATCCCGGGTATCCAGAGTGCGATCTTCGAGAACTCCAGCCACATGCCGCATGTGGAAGAGCGGGTCGCGTGCATGGGCACCGTGGTGAACTTCCTCGACGAGAACCTGTGATTTCGCGTTGACTTGGGGCCGCGGTGCGGCCCTTTACGGAGCTTCGCCTGCCGATGTGCGGGTGGCAGTGCGGCGGTTGATGTTTTTTTCACGTTCTAGCCACTATAGTGGCCACCCTTGTTGGGGAGTAGCCTGCTCCTGACCCCGGTCAGTGAGCGTTCACGTCAACATTCTCGGCAGCAGCCGTGGCGTGAACACCTTTCTGGTTGGCGAGACCAACGATGCATCCATGCCTGAAGTCGGGCGTGTGGTTGCGTCGTTGACTCATAGCCCGACTGGACTGTAACCGTGAATCCCTTTTCCCTCCTCTTCCTCGCGCTCGCCATGTCGACCGATGCCTTTGCGGCAGCGATAGGCAAAGGCTCCAGCCTGCATAAACCGCGTTTCGCCGAGGCCCTGCGCACCGGTCTGATCTTCGGCGTGATCGAAGCCATCACGCCGATCATCGGCTGGGGCATCGGCCAGGTCGCCGTCCAGTTCGTCGAAAACTGGGATCACTGGATCGCTTTCGGCCTGCTGCTGGTGCTGGGTCTGCACATGATCTGGAACGGCCTCAAGGACGAAGACGAAGCCGAAGAAAAAACCAGCCAGCATTCCTTCTTGATTCTCGCGGTGACCGCATTTGCCACCAGCATCGACGCGATGGCGGTCGGTGTGGGCCTGGCGTTCGTCAACGTCAACATCCTGGTTGCCGCCGCATGCATCGGCCTGGCCACCTGCGTCATGGTCACCCTCGGTGTGATGCTCGGCCGTGTGCTCGGTTCGGTGGTGGGCAAACGTGCGGAGATTGTTGGCGGTGTCGTATTGATGCTGGTGGGCGCGACGATTCTCTATGAGCACCTGAGCGCCGTCTGATTGAGGTCTCTGGAGCCCGTCTCAGCGGGCTGCCCGGCCTCCCGGTGCAAGACCGCTGAGCAGCAGGCGCGCGGCGTTGCTGACCGCGATGTCGTAGTCCATTGCTTCGCTGCGCAGGCCGGGAAGCTGCCAGCCACGGCTGACGCAGGATTGCGCGATGGCCCAGATGGTCAGCAGCGCGTGTTCCGGGTCGATGGGCGCCAGCAGGCCGCGATCGACCCACTGGCGAATGCCGGCGAGGCTTTGCTGGGTCTGCGTCGTCCAGCGGGCAAAAAACTCCCGTGGCAGGCGCCGCGCACCTTCACGCAGTTCAGCCATGAACACTTTCGAGGCGCAGGGCTGGCGCTCGAACAGACGGATCATGCGGATCAGCGTCTGGGTCAGCGCCTCGATCGGCGTCTCATCGTCGTCCAGCGACGGCATGCAGGCGCTCAGGTACGAGGGCGCGATGTCCTCCAGCACCTTGGCGTAGATGTTTTCCTTGGACTTGAAGTAGTAGTGCACGTTGGATTTGGGCAACCCGGCCCGTTGCGCGATGGTCGCAACGGTGGTGGCGGCGTAGCCCTTCTCGGCGAAGGCTTCACTCGCCGCGTCGAGAATGGTCCGGCACACCGAGTCTGGCGCGTCGTCGGTGCGGGGCCGGGGTTTTCTGGCGCCCCGCGGCGTATCGAGGCGGGGATCGAACGGCATGATGTACATCGCGAATTCCTTGTTGTGCCCAAGCCCGGCGAGAGGTCCGCGTTGGAGTCGGGATTCGGAATATACAAAAATATACAGCGCTGGCGCGAGTCCGCTGTATTGAATTCTATATAACGAAGCGCGTAGCCTTCTGCCGGCGGTGACCACCGCAGTCTGATCGAGCCGCAGGATTTCCCCGATGCAGCAACGCACATACCCCTACGTCGCCTGGCGACTGACCCGCACATTCCAGGTCGTGAAGGTCGAACTGGTGGCTGGCGGCATCTACGGTAGCGCCTACGACCGCACCGAAACCGGGCACAACTACCCGATCAGCGAGCTCTATCCGTCAAAGGACGAAGCCATTGCCGAGGGTGAGCGGCGACTGGAGATTCTGGCGGCGGATATTGCCAAGCGGCAGGCGAACTGGGAGCGGCGGCGACGGGAGTTGTTGGGGCAGGGCGGGGGGCATTAAAAAGCCGGCTTGTGGCCGGCTTATAGGTTGTCCAGAGAACTCCACTGATTTTATAAGCGATCCCGGTAGCCATTGGGTTTTACTGGGTTTTCCGTGTATGTTCGTCCACTAAAGGCCAGATGCCACCAAGGAAAACCAGCCACCAAAGTATGGGCTGGGGTGTGGGCTGGGAGGATGGGTGTAGTGGAGGACTCATGGGGAAGCTGACAGTCAAAAGGGTGGAGCAACTTGCCAGGGTTGGCGAGAAGGACATGGCGAATGATGGGAACGGCTTGTACTTCAAGGTTGGAGAAACTGGCGGTACGAGCTGGATCTACAAATACAAGCTCAACAAGAAAACGACCGAAATGGGGCTGGGAGGTTATCCAGAAGTCTCGTTGTCGGATGCCCGCATCAAACATGCTGACGCGCGTAAGCTCCGGGCCAATGGCATCTGTCCCAGAACTGCCCGAGATGATGAGCAGGATCGCCTGATTACCCAGCGCCGCGCCGAGGATGCGAAGCGCGTGCTCTTCGAGCAGATGGCAAAGGAATATGCCGAGGCTCATGGCCCTGGATGGTCTGAGAAATGGCGTAAGGGCTGGCTCAGGAAGCTGGAGCTGTATGCATTCGAAGTGATTGGTGCGATACCTGTCGGAGAGATCGATACCGACCTGGTGCTCAAGGTCCTCCAGCCTATCTGGGCCACCAAAACGCGAACGGCAGATGAGGTGCGTGGGCAGATCGAGCTGGTTCTGGATGCTGCCAAGGCGCGCAATATGCGCGATGGCGAAAACCCGGCTCGCTGGCGGGGCCATCTGGATAAGCTGCTGAACAAGGCCGACAAAAAGAAAGCACGGATACGAGAGCACTTCGCCGCGATGAGCTGGAAGGAAGTGCCTGCGCTAATGCACCGGCTTGCCGAGAGCGAATTCCGTGCTGCGGTCGCTGCCCGATTACTCATCTTCACCGCCGCTCGTGCGCATATGGTGCGAGAGGCCCAATGGTCGGAGTTCAACCTGGATGCAGGTATCTGGGTCTTGGCTGCTGACCGTATGAAGATGAGAAAAGCCTTCAGCATTCCGCTGGCGCCACAGGTCGTTGAGATGTTGAAGGTGCTACCGCGTGTTGAAGAAAGTAACTTTCTCTTTCCTGGTCGAGGGAGAAGCGGGGTTATGCACGCGAATGCGATCCGAAATTTGCTGCATGACATGAAGCACGACGACATCACGCGCCACGGTTTCCGTAGCTCGTTCCGCGATTGGGCTGGAGAGACCACTAATCATCCCCGTGAGGTATGTGAGTTGGCGCTGGCTCACGACGAACGAGATCAGACCGAGGGAGCCTATTCGCGCTCGGATCTGTTCAAGAAGCGGCGAGAGTTGATGGAATCATGGGCCACCTTCGTCAGCACGCTAGCGCTTGGTGATGCCATCCATCTTGAAATGCAAACGACTCAATAAGGAAATCGCATGGACGGGGAAGCAATCACCGGGTTGCTGTTGCTGTTCGCGCCAGCAGATGTTCTGGACGGTCTAGAGCTCAGCCAAGAAAACGCGGCTGCATGGGCTGTTGAGGTGGATGGATGGGATGAGTTCCACCGTGTGGAAATCGCCGCCCTGGCTCTGTACTACAGCGCTCGCAAAATCCGCAAAGGGCCAGAGTATCAAGGCACGATATCTGTGGACTTGAACACCATCCACTCGCTAGTCCAACTGGCAGAGATCGAAGGCTCTGGCATGGTCAACGACCTTGTCGATGAATTAAAGGCTGTGGTACGTGCGAAGCAGCGGGCGACGGTGGCGAAAAATAGAGAAAGAATAGAAAAGGTCACATGGCATGAAAAGGCAATTGCTCTGAAGGCGAAGGGGCTTGCTGCTTCTGAGATCGCTGAGCGGTTAGAGAAGTCAGCATCTCAAGTAAGGAAAGTGGTCAACAAGGCAAAAAAAGAAATCCGCGCATTACCTTAGTGTGCGCGTTTTCCTGCGTAGCTTCCCCTGCCACGAGTCCATTGGCCGCCATAGAGGCGTAAGGGTTGAGAAATGAAGCAAGGCAAGCAAGAGATCGAGGTTGTTCAGCAGCGGAGTGTTCGTCGGATCATGCGGCTCAAGGAGACGGAGCAGATGTGTGGATTTCGGCGCAGCCATATCTATGCACTGATGAAGCAAGGGAAGTTCCCTCAGAGGAAGCCAATTGGACGGCGTGCTGTGGGTTGGGACTCTATCGAGATCGAGCAATGGGTGGCTGATCAGCTTGATGCAGATTTCTGATTCAAGTAAAGATCAGCGAAAGGCGGGAAGTGGCGTCGATCAGGCATCGCTTTTGACGCCTTAGCCGGTATCTACCTTGGGAAACATTAGGTTTTCTGCCCCTTTGGCAACGAAATTCATGATTGGTAATCACACGAAGTTCAGTTACACCACTTCCTGGGGCACGATCATCGTTATGCTAATATTTTTGTCGAAAGATAGGGGTTATTAGGCGAACGTCGGCGTTTGGGCGGGATTTTAGCCGGTTTACATCGCGCGATTTGTAGTGCCTGTCGAGCGTTAGAAGCGTTGATCATGTGCGGGGGGACAATGTGAATGTGCCTTCCTAGGGTTGCCCGACAGATCTGGAATCTGATAGCTTCTATTCGTGCTCGACAGGCGCATAACATCCGTCATTTAAAGCTGGCAACAGCACTGTACGTATGAAAAAACCGACTTGACTCTGTCTCGTTCGGGTGCGGAGACGGGTGACGCAGCCATGAGATTTGGAGCACAGTCATGACGCGTCCTCATACCCCTCCTAGCACAATTGCTGGAATCTCTCGTCTCGCTAAGAAAATCTCTCGTGAGCGCGGGGTAAAGCACACTCAAGCCCTTAACGAGGCGGCAATAGTTGCTGGCTACAAGAGCTTTATGCATGCCAAGCGGCAGTTACCCGCAATAGGTAGTCGCGCCGCATCTCCTCTTCTCTATCCAGGTAGTGCTCAGCATGAGGGTGATGCTCAGTTATTGTACGAGGGGGATGCCTCGACTGCCCCTTCAACGCCTTGTAGGGGGCGTTTGAAGGATGTCTGTTGGGAATCGCTGGCGGTAGTAAATAGTGGATTGGGCTTTCTTCGAGGCAATTTGTTGGACGACCGAACGCTGCTTGTCGAGAATACCAGCGAGGCTAAACTGATGGGGTTTCTAGACGGGCTTCGCTGTGCCGGAGACTTCCTCAAAAATCCTGAAAATCTTCTTATTGTGATAAATCCATCGGTCTTTTCCGGAGGCTGGCAGTGTAAAGGAAGGGCTAATTGGCTCGCTGATCCGTTTACCCCCCCGCCATTCATTTTCGAAAAGGCTTGGTAACGTTTCTGGAAACTTACTGAGAGTGCTTCATCCCTCGGAAGCACTCTAGTTGGCGTAAGCTAAGTCCTGTGCATGTTATGAATTTGCTTCTTATCTCTGCTTTGTTAATCTTGAGTTGGGAAAGGCGGTCGGGTAATTAGCCATCAACTGGAACAAGCTTGTATGCTATAACGAGGCGGGTTACTTGCCTATCGATAATAGCACTGCTGAACGGACCATCCTGTCCTTAGTTATCGGTCGCAAAACTGGCTATTTAACGACGCCCTAAAAGGCGTCACGGCCAGTGCTCAACTTTACCGTCTGGTCGAGACCGCTTAAGCCAACGGCCAAGAGCCTTATGCGTGGCTGCGCCACACACTTGAATATCTACCAAAGGCGACTTCTGTAGAAAAACTACGAAGCCTTGCTGCTGTGGAACTGCTCGCCGGTATCATCGAGCTAGGCACACCGCTCGAATTTGATCGGGTGGGGTTTATGGAGCGCTTACGGGTCAGGTGCGGCCCAGCCGCTTGTCCGAATAGATGTGGCGGTGATCGCGCTGCCATCCACTCGTTTTGACACATGTCACACCACCGAGAAGATGAACGAACCAGGACACTGGCCTGCTGCCGGCGGTGTTTACGACACCTCATTTCGTGCGGAGCCTAGAGACACCTTGCACAACATCATGGCACTATGATGTCGTGTCGGGGCGGGTGGGGCCCGCGACGCAATATGCGTTTCAATGACTCGGTTGGAATTATTAGGGAGCATGGATAAAAATGGATGGCCATCACGGAAACTATAAATATCGAATAATAGAGCGTATTGGGAAAGGTGGTTTTGGGTTTGTCGAGAAGATTGAGCTTTTTAATATTGAAGGTGTTCGGTGTGGCGAATATGCCCGCAAGTCTCTTGGCGATCTAGAGAAGGAGATAAGGGACGAGTTTCGTAGGCGTTTTGCTCGTGAAGTATCCTATCAAGCGTCGTGTGTGCACACCAATGTCGCAAATATTTATCTTTGCGATCTAAAGTCTGAGCAGCCATGGTTTATCATGGATCTGGCTGACGGTGACTTGCAGAATGACATTGACAGTGGGGCTCTGGCGGTATCGCAGAAGATTGAAGTTGTTTTAATGGTGCTTGAAGGATTGATATATTTGCACTCTTTGGGTTACCTGCATCGCGATATCAAGCCATCGAATATACTCAGATTCGGCGATGTGTACAAGGTTTCAGATTTTGGATTGGTTAAGAATCTGGATAAAAGTGCCGAGTCCGAAGTTATTACGAAGATTGCGATGGCTATGGGTACTGCAAATTACATGGCTCCAGAAATTTCGGCGGCTGGAGATTATAGTAAAAGAAGTGATGTGTTTGCTTTAGGTGTCTTATTAGAAGATTTGGACTTGCTGGGTAGTCCAGGTGTCCATGAAGTGTTTAAAAAGAGCACTACTCGTCGGCCTAATGATCGTTATGCCGAGGTGCAAGAAATGCGAGATGATTTAGTCGCTGCCATCCAAGGAGAAAGGTAATGGTTAAGCTTTTAAGCTCAAGCTCATTTTCGTTTCCCAAAGAGCCGACTAGAAAGAATGAAGATTCGATTTTGCCGCCTCGTAAGGTTGGTGACGGATTTTTAATGGCTGTAGCAGATGGTGTGGGCGCATACGCTGGCGCGAGTAGTGCGTCTGAATCAGCTATTGATTATTTGACAAGCCTACCGCCATCCGCGTTCGAGGGTGGTGATGCTACAAGGCAGATTTTTGAGCAAATTAAAATTCGTATATCCAATCTGGCTATGGAAAACCCGAGTTACTTCGAGGCTGCTACGACTTTAACGTTCTGCTATGCAGACGAGCATGGAGTCAGAATCGGTCATATAGGCGATTGTCGCGTTTATCTAAAGGAGAATGGCAAACTCCGACAGGTTACTAAGGATCACACGCAGCATCAGAAACTTATTGATGAGGGATTGTACAGGCCGTCGGAGCTCAAAGAAGTAAGAGGGAAAAGTACTCTATTTTCAGCGATTTCAAAAAGCATAAACTTGCATTTTCAAGAAATTTTTCTAAGTTATAATGACTTTTGCGATAAGGACGGAAGCATAAGCTTGTTCTTGATGTCAGATGGGGCCTATCACTCTTGGGAAGTAAGGCCGCGTTTTTTAGAAAGTACCTTGGGCGATCCAAATCGTTTTGCTTCAAATTTACGTAGACGAATCATGAGGTTGCATCCGGTAGACGACTGTTCTTTGGTGGCTGCTAGATTTACTAGGACATCACAGCTAGAGTTGTTTGATTAGAATAAGTTCGTTGTGTAGTGGCTACATTGGATTATACAGTGTAGCCGAATATATGTGGCCGTTTGAATATTTCAGCATCTGAGCGGCGCCACACCCGAGCTTTTGTTCAAATGGACCCCATAAGGGTTTGGATTGCATGCCTTTGGGCTTCCGTGATCGGCACGCTTCTTTGGTCGATGCGTCGGAGCCACTCATATCCTGAGATTCTTTCACCGCGTTTCACAAGCCCTCCGTACTGATCCACCATCTCTTTGAGTATCGTAACCATCTCCGGGTAAAACGGACCACCTTCGAATCGGACGCTGAGCCACCCCAGACGCGACCGGCTGATCCCAAAACCGCAAGCGCTACCCCGTCCAGATCCCGCCTTCTGACTATTTCGCTGCTGAGTACCCATTCGCTTTCCGTCCTTGGAGACCATGCCGGCGGACGGTATTGCTCCTGAGGCAATCCGTCGCTGCGCAAATGTTCTCACATGGAAAAGTTATGTGCGAAAATTTTTCCTCGGTAACTTTGCCCTGCTGGAAACCCATCCACAGAATCGCCGGATGAATATCGGCTCAGCTATACGCAAGGTTCGACTGGAAAAGGGGCTCACTCTGGAGGCTGTCGCTCTGGAGGCGGGGACGTACGCGGGTAACCTGTCCAAGATCGAAAGATCGCAGCAACTGCCCTCTTTGGAGCTGCTGCACAAGCTCAGTCATGCACTGGGCACGAAAACCTCTGAGCTGTACGCTGTCGCGGAATCTGAGTCGGAAGGTGGCGAAGAGGCTGCATCTGATCAGAGCAACGAAGTGATCCTGGTGCGGCGGAACTTCCAGGCGCTCACTCCCAAGAATCGTAGGCTCGCCATCGAGTTTCTGAGGCTGCTGGGGCAGTCACAGGACGAAGCCTGACGAATCCTCAAATATCCCCATGCTTTCCACCCCACGCTCATGAAGCGGCTACAGGAAGCGCTGTGGTGGTGATCCATTTCAACTGGTCGCTACTGGTAGCGAAGGAATGCAGATTGCTGCCAACGTATGGGCCAAAGTATGGGCTGGCGATGGCAGTCTAGGCGGGAGCCCCGTAAATCAAGGGCTGTAGAAATTAAAAAGCCGGCTTGTGGCCGGCTTCTCGGGGACAGTCTTGGCTGACTTTTGGTAAGCCGCAACCGCCTTCAAATCGTTGGTCGACACGAGGTGTCGATAGGCGAGGGCTGTGTGAGGCCTCGCCCGCCCATGGCATGCAAGCGGCAGCCAGGGTGGAGGTGGGCCGTAGCATACTGGGAATGGCTCGCAATGCCCAGCGGAAAATGCACGCTTATGCGCTTCAGTCCGGCCTTTCGCTGCGGTATTGGGCCCACCAGAACACCCAGCCGAGGATCTCCAGTTGTTGGCTGCGAGCCTGGCTGACGCTGTAGCTTTCGCAGGGAAACCCTTCGCTGTCATGGCTGTGCAGGCGCAAGACGCCGTTGGTGCGTTTGCTCAGGCTGTGGATGCGCAAGCGTCCGTTGTGCAGGACCGCGTACAGCTCGCCCTCGACCACCCGCGTCAGGCCGCGGTCGATGGCCAGTGGGGCGCCGAACGGGATCAGTGGCATCATGTTGTAGTCCGGCATGCTCAGGCACAGCGCCTGGGTCGGGTCGACGCCGAGGCGGTCGAGGGCCTGGCGCGGCAGGCGCAGGTAGCGGTTGTCGATGGGTTCAAGCTGGCGGTTGCGCAGGCTGTGAAATGGCAGCTGCGCATCGCCTTCGCCATAGGTGGTGAGGGCGCTGTGGTCCGGCACCTCGCTTCTTGGCTGTGTGCGGGGGCGGTGTATTCGCGGTAATGGGTTGATGTGCTTGGGACCTTCGCCCGTGCGCAGCCATTTGCTGCGTACGCACAGCAATTCGGCGATTTCATCGAGTCGAGCCTGCGGCACACCGCGATGGAACCAGTTGTTCACGTGTTGAGGCGTCACCTTGCGCTGGGCTGCGAAGTCCGAAGCGCTCAGGTTGCACTCGTTCAGCAGTGCCTTCAGTCGATCACCGGATGTATTCATGGGGACTGATTCTAGAGGGCGGGAACACGGCTTCCTATAAACATTGGGTTGAGATATTTCGGAATGTTGATGGGTCGGAATTACAGTAATTGCCTATGGCGGCGTAGGAATTGTCGCTAATTATTCGCTGCTCACATTCCACGCGCCCATGAAAAAGCCCCGCAAGTGCGGGGCTTTTTCGTCAAGCGAGGAGCTTAGCCTTTGTAGGCGGCAACGGCTTTGGTGATCTCGGCGCGGGCTGCATCAGCGTTGCCCCAGCCATCGATCTTGACCCACTTGCCTTTCTCCAGATCTTTGTAGTTCTCGAAGAAGTGCTTGATCTGCTCCAGCAGCAGGGCTGGCAGGTCGGTGTATTCCTTGATGTCGACGTACAGCTGCGACAGCTTGTCGTGCGGTACGGCGATGACCTTGGCGTCGCCGCCGCCGTCGTCGGTCATGTTCAGGATGCCGACCGGACGGGCGCGGATTACCGAACCTGGAGCAACCGGGTAAGGGGTAACGACCAGCACGTCCAGGGGATCACCGTCGTCGGCCAGGGTGTTCGGGATGAAACCGTAGTTGGCCGGGTAGAACATCGGGGTGGCCATGAAACGGTCGACGAACAGGCAGTCGCTGTCCTTGTCGATCTCGTATTTGATCGGCGCGTGGTTGGCCGGGATCTCGATGGCGACGTAGATGTCGTTCGGCAGGTCTTTGCCAGCTGGAATCTTGCTGTAGCTCATTGGGCGTTGCCCCCGTGTTTGACCAAAAATTGGCCGCGATTATAGGCACATTCGGAAACGCTTGCCATGCCCGCCCCGATGCTTGACCGATTCACTCCAGCGCATCTTTGTACTGCGGGTGGCTGAGCTGGAGTTGCTGAAGGCGCGCCAGGGGATCCTGGCGATAAAACCCGCGAAGCTGCGCGTAAACCGCAGGGTACGCCTGCATCAGCAGATCGGGAGCGCTGAAGAAGTATTCGCTGGTCACGGCGAAGAATTCGGCGGGGTTTTCCGCCGCGTAAGGGTCGATGGCGGTCTCGGCATCGGGGTTGCGGTCGAGCTGGCGGTTGAGGTCGTCGTAGGCGTGCTGCATGGCCTCGGCCCAGTCGCTGACACGCATGTCGCCGTGCAGTGGCGGCAGGCCATTGGCGTCGCCATTGAGCATGTCCAGCTTGTGCGACAGCTCATGGATGACCAGGTTGTAGCCTTCCCACACGCCGCTGGCCTGCACGCCGGGCCAGGCCATGATCACTGGCCCTCGCTGCCAGGCTTCGCCGCTGTGCTCGGCGTCCCATTCATGCTCGATGCCGCTGCTGTCGCGGTGGCGCTGGGGGCTGAGGAAGTCATCCGGGTAAAGAATGATTTCGTGAAAACCCTGGTACCAGTTCAGCGGTCCCAGGTGCAGCAGCGGCAATTGCGCCTGGGCGGCGAGGAACAGCCGCTCGCCGTCGTTCAGCTCGACGCCGGGCAGGGTGGTGAGGTGTTTGTCCCGCAGAAACAGGATGCAGGCCTCGCGCAGCCACTGGTCTTCCTCGTCGTTCAGGCCGTCGAGGATCGGCAGGCGCTCGCGCACCTGCTGCCACAGTTGTGGATCGATCGGGTGCCGGGCCAGGGTCCGGCGGCGACGCCAGTCGCTCAGGCTCCACATGTCGGCGGATCAGTGCGCCTTGGCCGGGCCACGGTTCATGCGGCCGCGGACTACACCGATGATCACCGGCACCAGCGACAGCAGAATAATGGCGACGATCATCAGCGACAGGTTCTGCTTGATGAAGGGCACGTTGCCGAAGAAGTAACCCAGGGTCACCAGGCCGCCCACCCAGAGGATGGTGCCGGCGACGCTGAAGCCAAAGAAGCGTGGGTAGGGCATTTTCGCCAGGCCCGCGACGAACGGTGCGAAAGTCCGCAGGATCGGCAGGAAGCGCGCCAGGGTCACGGTCTTGCCGCCGTGGCGCTCATAGAAATCGTGGGTCTGCTGCAGGTAGTCGCGGCGGAAGATTTTCGAGTTCGGGTTGCTGAACAGGCGTTCCCCGGCTGTTCGCCCGATCACGTAGTTGGTGCTGTCGCCGAGGATGGCCGCGATCATCAGCAGGCCGCCAAGCAGTACCGGGTCCATGCCGCCGCCCGCGGCCACGGCGCCGGCGATGAACAGCAGAGAATCGCCCGGCAGGAACGGCATCACCACCAGACCGGTTTCGCAGAAGATCACCAGGAAGAGGATGGCGTAGATCCATGGACCATAGTTGTTGACCAGCAAATCGAGGTAAGCGTCGAGATGCAGAATGAGGTCCAGCGGGTTGAAGTCCATGTACGACACCTGTGTTCAATACGTTGGCTGGCAGTGCGAGGAGCGCAAAGTTACCCACAAGGAAGGGTAAGAATTCACACAATACGAAGGGCGCCATTATACGGCGACGAGAGATTTCTGCTTACGCAGTTTGTAGCTGAATGTGCTGAGCGGCAAACCACTGTGGGAGCTGACCGGGCGGCGCTCCCACAGTGATCGTGTTGTCGTCAGTTGAGCGGCAGAACGTAGTTCTTGAACTCGGTGTCCTCGCGAAAACCGATGGACTCGTAGGTCTGCATCGCCACTTTGTTGTCGCTGCTGGTGGATACCCGCATGCGCACCGCGTTGGTTTCCTTGGCCATGCGTTTGGCTTCGCGCATGAGGTGGTCGGCCACCAGCATGCGCCGCGAATCTTCGGCGACGTAGATGTCGTTGAGGATCCACACGCGTTTCAGCGACAGCGATGAAAAGCTCGGGTAGAGCTGGCAGAAGCCCATCAGCTTGCTGTCGTCATCATCCGGCAGCGCCAGGTAAATGATCGATTCGCCGCGTTCCAGGCGTTTTTTCAGGAAAGCGCGGGACGAGTCCGGGTAGGGCAGTTGCCCGTAGAACTCGCGGTACTTCACGAATAGCGGTGCAAGCAGGTCCAGGTGCTCAAGGGTGGCTTGGATGATTCGCATAAGCAGGCCTCGTGTTTCGAAGGGAATGGCGGCGAATCTCGGGCAGCCGTCGCCCCAGATGCTGCCTAAAGCGGAAAAAAATCGCAATCGTCGAAAAAGCGGCCGTCATTCAGGGTTTTCCAAGCAGGAAGTTTCCGTTTTGTTGCACGTCCGTTTCCGAATCAAGGGTCTGGACCTGCGCTTCGTCCTTGAGGTTCACCCCGGAAAGCTGTCTGCGACAGGCTTCGCGCATCAGGTAGACCAGGCGGTGCGCGGCCATGCCGTAACTCAGGCCCTCAAGGCGAACGTTGGAGATGCAATTGCGGTAGGCATCGGTCAGCCCGACTTTCGGGTTGTAGGTGAAATACAGCCCCAGGCTGTCCGGCGAGCTGAGACCGGGACGTTCGCCGATCAGGATCACGGTCATGCGCGCCCCCAGCAACTCGCCGATTTCATCGGCCACGGCGACCCGGCCCTGTTCCACCAGCAGCACGGGCGAGGTGGACCAGCCATCAGCGGCGGTCTGTTCTTCAAGGCGATTGAGAAACGGCAGGGTGTGGCGGTGCACGGCCAGTGCCGACAGACCGTCGGCGACGATGATGGCCAGGTCGATCCCGCCGGGATTGCCCTGGGCATGCTCGCGAAGCACCTGCGCGGAGTCTTCATGCAGGCGCCGCCCCAGGTCCGGGCGCTGCAGGTAGTGATGGCGGTCATTGGCGGCGCTGCGCAGCAGCAGGCTGTCGCGGCCGCGGGCCTGCAGTTGCTCGCGCAGGCCGGCATGGTCGAAGGGCAGGTGCACGGCGTCGCGGGCCTGGGCGTGGGCGAACTGGAAGTCCAGTTGTGCCTGGGTCGGCAGGCTGGTGCCGGAACGGCCGAGGGCAATGCGGGCCGGTGTCAGGCGGCGCAGTTCCAGCCAGGGGTTGTCGGTGGGCGTCGGTTGCTTGTCCATGAGGTCGCTCGCTTATCCCAGTTGCGCCAGGGCCTGGCGGAAGGCCGGTGGCAGGTTGTCGCCGAAGCGCACGCGGCCGTCGGCCTGGGTGAAGATGCCCATGCGCGCCAGCCAGCCCTCGAACTCCGGCGCCGGCTTCAGGCCCAGGGTCTGGCGGGCGTAGAGGGCGTCGTGGAAGGAGGTGGTCTGGTAGTTGAGCATGATGTCGTCGGAGCCGGGGATGCCCATGATGAAGTTGATCCCGGCGACGCCGAGCAGGGTCAGGAGCATGTCCATGTCGTCCTGGTCGGCTTCGGCATGGTTGGTGTAGCAGATGTCGCAGCCCATGGGCACGCCCAGCAACTTGCCGCAGAAGTGGTCTTCGAGGCCGGCGCGGATGATCTGCTTGCCGTTGTACAGGTACTCGGGGCCGATGAAGCCGACCACGGTGTTGACCAGGAATGGCTTGAAGTGCCGGGCCACGGCGTAGGCGCGGGTTTCGCAGGTCTGCTGGTCGACGCCGAAGTGGGCGTTGGCCGACAGCGCGCTGCCCTGGCCGGTCTCGAAATACATCAGGTTCTGCCCGAGGGTGCCGCGGTTCAGGCTCAGGCCCGCCTCGTAGCCTTCCTTCAGCACATTGAGGTTGATACCGAAACTGGCGTTGGCCGCCTCGGTGCCAGCGATGGACTGGAACACCAGGTCCAGCGGCACGCCGCGGTTGATCGCCTCGATGGAGGTAGTGACGTGGGTCAGCACGCAGGTCTGGGTGGGGATGTCGTAGCGCTGGATGATGGCGTCGAGCATTTCCAGCAGCGCGCAGATCGAGGCGATGCTGTCGGTGGCCGGGTTGATGCCGATCATGGCGTCGCCGTTGCCGTAGAGCAGGCCGTCGAGAATGCTCGCGGCAATGCCGGCCGGTTCGTCGGTGGGGTGGTTGGGCTGCAGCCGGGTCGAGAGCCGGCCGCGCAGGCCCATGGTGCCGCGAAAGCGCGTGACCACGCGGATCTTCTGCGCCACCAGCACCAGGTCCTGCACCCGCATGATTTTCGACACGGCCGCCGCCATCTCTGGCGTCAGGCCCGGCGCCAAGGCGCGCAGGCTGTTTTCGTCGGCCTGATCGCCGAGCAGCCAGTCGCGCAGGCCGCCGACGGTCAGGTGGCTGACCGCTGCGAAGGCTTGTTTGTCATGGGTGTCGATGATCAGCCGGGTGACTTCGTCTTCCTCGTAAGGAATCAGCGCTTCATTGAGGAAATGACTGAGGGGAATATCGGCCAAAGCCATCTGCGCGGCGACCCGTTCGCCATCGTTGCTGGCGGCGACCCCGGCGAGAAAGTCGCCGGAGCGGGCCGGGCTGGCTTTGGCCATGACCTCTTTGAGGCTGTCGAAACGGTAGGTCTGGTTACCTGCCGTGTGTACGAAACTTGCCATTCGGAATCTCCAGAGCGCCGCCGGGCGTGCCGGCGGCGCGGTGAGGCGGTCAGTGCAAGGCTTCTTCGGCCTTCTGGATTGCGGCGAACTCTTCTTCCGGCGTACCGGCCACCAGGTGATGGCGGCTATACAGGGCGAAGTACGCAATCAAGATGCCATAGATGATCGCGGCGCCGATCACCACCCGCGGATCCACCAGAAAGCCCGCCACCACGGCCAGGCAGGCCAGCACCAAGGCCACGCCGGAGGTGAAGATGCCGCCCGGTGTGCGATACGGACGCTCCATTTTGGGGCGACGAATACGCAGAGTGATGTGCGCCGCCATCATCAACACATAGGACAGCGTAGCGCCGAACACCGCCACCAGGATCAGCAGGTCACCCTGGCCGGTCAGCGACAGGCCAAAGCCAATGATGCCGGGGATGATCAGCGCCAGTACCGGGGCTTTGCTCTTGTTGGTCTGCGACAGCACGCGCGGCAGGTAGCCGGCGCGTGAAAGGGCAAAGATCTGCCGCGAATAGGCGTAGATGATTGAGAAAAAGCTGGCGATCAGTCCGGCCAGGCCCACCAGGTTGACGAAGCTGCCCATCCAGGTCGAGCCGCCGTAGGCCTTGGCCAGGGCTTCGACCAGCGGGTTGCCGGAGCTTTTCAGCGCTTCGGCACCGGCGGCGCCCGGGCCGATGACCAGGATCAACAGGGCGAAACCAAGCAGCACCAGCATCGCGCCGATCAGGCCGCGCGGCAGGTCGCGCTTGGGATTCTTGGTTTCCTCGGCCGCCAGCGGCACGCCTTCGACAGCAAGGAAGAACCAGATCGCGTAGGGAATCGCCGCCCACACCCCGACGTAGCCGAAGGGCAGGAACTCGCTGGCGCCGACGGCCTGGGTTGGAAGGATATCGAACAGGTTTTTCGTCTCGAAGTGCGGCACCATCGCGATCAGGAACACTGCCAAGGCAATGGCCGCTACCGCAGTGATGACGAACATCAGCTTCAGCGCCTCACCGACCCCGAAAATGTGGATGCCGATAAAGATGATGTAGAACACCAGATAGATGATCCAGCCGCCGATGCCGAACAACGACTGGCAGTAGGCGCCGATGAACACCGCGATCGCCGCCGGGGCGATCGCATATTCGATGAGGATCGCGGTGCCGGTGAGAAACCCGCCCCAGGGGCCGAAGGCGCTGCGGGCGAAGCCGTAGCCACCGCCGGCGGTGGGGATCATCGAGGACAGCTCGGCCAGCGAGAAGCACATGCACAGGTACATCGTGGCCATCAGCAGCGTGGCGAGGAACATCCCGCCCCAGCCGCCTTGGGCCAGGCCGAAGTTCCAGCCGGCATAGTCGCCGGAAATCACGTAGGCCACACCGAGGCCGACCAGCAGGATCCAGCCGGCGGCGCCTTTTTTCAGTTCACGTTGTTGGAAGTAGTCGGAGCCGACCTTTTCGAAGTCGACGGAAGAACCTGCCGGTGTCCCGGCGGAGTGATCGCTTGGCATGAAGTCACCTGTTGTTGTTTTTGAGTGGTGAATGCGGTGCATGAAGCGGGCCAGAGGGGTTGCTCTGGTTTTTGGGGCTGCTTTGCAGCCCATCGCGAGCAAGCTCGCTCCTACGGGGACGGCTCATTTTTCTGTAGGAGCGAGCTTGCTCGCGATGGCGGGTTTAGAAGAAGCCCAATGGGTTGATGTCGTAGCTCACCAGCAGGTTTTTGGTCTGCTGATAGTGATCGAGCATCATCTTGTGGGTTTCACGGCCAACGCCGGACTTCTTGTAGCCACCGAACGCGGCATGCGCCGGGTACAGGTGGTAGCAGTTGGTCCACACGCGGCCGGCCTTGATGCCGCGGCCCATGCGATAGGCGCGGTTGATGTCGCGGGTCCAGACGCCGGCACCCAGGCCGAACTCGGTGTCGTTGGCGATCGCCAGGGCTTCGGCTTCGTCCTTGAAGGTGGTGACACTGACCACCGGGCCGAAGATTTCTTCCTGGAACACGCGCATGCGGTTGTTGCCCTTGAGCAGGGTCGGCTGGATGTAATAGCCGGTCGACAGGTCGCCTTCGAGTTTTTCCACCTTGCCGCCGGTGAGCAACTCGGCCCCTTCCTGCTCGGCGATTTCCAGGTAGGACAGGATCTTGTCGAACTGCTGCTGCGAGGCCTGGGCGCCGACCATGGTGTCGGTGTCCAGCGGGTCGCCGCGTTTGATCTTCTTCACCTTCTCCATCACCACTTCCATGAACTTCGGATAGATGGATTCCTGCACCAGTGCGCGGGACGGGCAGGTGCAGACTTCGCCCTGGTTGAAGAACGCCAGCACCAGTCCCTCGGCAGCCTTCTCGATGAAGGACGGTTCGGCCTGCATGATGTCTTCGAAGTAGATGTTCGGCGACTTGCCGCCCAGCTCGACGGTGGACGGAATGATGTTTTCGGCCGCGCATTTCATGATGTGCGAGCCCACCGGCGTCGAACCGGTGAAGGCGATCTTGGCGATGCGCTTGCTGGTGGCCAGCGCTTCACCGGCTTCGCGGCCGTAGCCTTGCACCACGTTGAGCACGCCTGGCGGCAGCAGGTCAGCGATCAGCTCCACCAGCACGGTGATGCCCAGCGGCGTTTGCTCGGCCGGCTTGAGTACCACGCAGTTGCCGGCGGCCAGGGCCGGCGCGAGTTTCCAGGCGGCCATCAGGATCGGGAAGTTCCACGGGATGATCTGCCCGACCACGCCCAGCGGCTCGTGGATGTGATAGGCCACGGTGCCTTCGTTGATCTCTGCGGCGCCGCCTTCCTGGGCGCGGATGCAACCGGCGAAGTAGCGGAAGTGATCGACCGCCAGCGGGATGTCGGCGTTGAGGGTTTCGCGGACGGCCTTGCCGTTGTCCCAGGTTTCGGTGATGGCCAGCACTTCGAGGTTCTGCTCGATGCGGTCGGCGATTTTCAGCAGGACGTTGGAGCGGTCCTGGACCGAGGTGCGGCCCCAGGCATCGGCGGCGGCATGGGCGGCGTCCAGGGCTTTATCGATGTCTTCGGCAGTGGAGCGGGGGAATTCGGCGATGGGCTGACCATTCACCGGCGAGGTGTTGGTGAAGTACTCGCCTTTGACCGGAGCCACGAACTCGCCATTGATGAAGTTACCGTAGCGGCTCTTGAACGAAACCTTCGCGCCTTCGGTACCTGGATGTGCGTAACGCATGGTGTCTCTCCTGGCTTATGTGTTTTGTTGGGGAGGATTCCAAGCGTAGAGCAAGTGTCGGGCCAGTGCCCGGAGGCCACGTCGGATCAATGACTTGACGCAGTTTTGCCGAGGGTTTCGGCGCAGGCTGCGACACCTCCGGTACAGCCTGGGTGACACTTTGTACCGCTGGCGGTACAGCCGGCGACCCGGTGGTCAAGGCGCCATTGCAAAGCGCCAGTGCGAGGAGGATGCTGGGTTTCTCTCACCCGCGGAGAACAATAAAAGTGCAGGGTAATCATCTGAGCCGGCACGCCCGGCAAGTGCTTACAGTGACCCAGGGCAAAGGCGGTTTGCAGGGGCCGGGCAGCGATCCCTCGATCGCCCGCTCCTGGCTGCGCTGTCTGGAGGACTACCACCTCGATCCGGCCCTCGCCATGGCGCCCACCGTGCTCGAACACGAGCGGGTCATGGAAAGCCGCGATCGCCTGCACCAGGTGCTGCGCATCGCCGACAGCGAGATGAACAGCCTGCACCAGCAGCTTTCCGGCGCCGGCCATGCGGTCTTGCTGACGGATGCTCGCGGGGTAATCCTCAATTGCGTGACCGCACCCACCGAGCGGCGCATTTTCGAGCGCGCCGGGCTGTGGTTGGGGGCCGACTGGAGCGAGGCCCGCGAAGGCACCAACGGCATCGGCACCTGCCTGGTGGAACGCCAGGCGCTGACCATCCATCAGGAAGAACATTTTCGCGGGCGCCACACCGGCCTGACCTGCTCGGCGAGCCCGGTCTTCGACCCGCACGGTGAGCTGCTGGCGGTGCTGGACGTGTCGTCGGCGCGGGCGGAGGTCTCGCGGCAGAGCCAGTTCCACACCATGGCCCTGGTCAACCTCTCGGCGAAGATGATCGAGAGCTGTTATTTCCTGCGCTGTTTCGAAAACCACTGGTTGCTGCGCTTTCACCTGCAGGCCGAATCCGTCGGGCTGTTCAGCGAGGGGCTGCTGGCCTTCGACGGCGAAGGGCGGATTCAGGCGGTCAACCAGAGCGGGCTGAACCTGTTGGGCAATGTCCGTGGCGGCCTGCTGGGCAAGCCGGTGGAAATGTTCTTCGACTGCCACCTCGACGAGTTGCTGGGCCGCGCTACCGCGATGGCCAGCACCAGTTGGCCGCTGCGCACCCGTGATGGCCGGTTGCTGTTCGCCAGCCTGCGCGGGCAGGCCCGGGCGCTGGTCCAGCCGATTGCGCCGGTGCGTGTGCCGGCGCCGAGCAAACCTGCGGATATCTGTCTGCTCGATCCGGCCCTGCAGAACGATTTTCGTCGGGCGCTGCGGGTGTTCGAGCGCGATGTGCCGCTGTTGCTCAACGGCGAGACCGGCTCCGGCAAGGAGGCGTTCGCCAAGGCCGTGCACCAGGCCAGTCAGCGGGCGGGCAAGGCGTTTGTCGCGCTCAACTGTGCGTCGATTCCGGAAAGCCTGATCGAAAGCGAGCTGTTCGGTTACCGCGGCGGCAGTTTCACCGGAGCACGTAAAGAAGGCATGCGCGGCAAGCTGCAACAGGCCGATGGCGGCACGTTGCTGCTGGACGAGATCGGCGATATGCCGCTCGCCTTGCAGACCCGCCTGCTGCGGGTGCTCGAAGAACGCCAGGTGGTGCCCATCGGCGGCGAGCCGCAGGCGGTGGACGTGCGCATCATCAGCGCCACGCACCGCGACCTGCTGAGCCGGGTCGAGGACGGCAGTTTCCGCGAAGACCTCTATTACCGCCTCAACGGTCTGGAAATCGCCCTGCCGGCGTTGCGCGAGCGCAGCGACAAGGGCCAGTTGCTCGACTTCATCCTCGCCGAGGAAGCCGGGCGGCAAGCGGTGCAACTGGAGCCGGCCGCGCGCCGTCTGCTGCTGGATTTCTCCTGGCCGGGCAACGTGCGCCAATTGCGCAATGTGCTGCGGACCTTGGTGGCGCTGTGCGAAGACGGGCATATCGGCGTGCTCGACCTGCCGCTGCTGGTGCGCAACGCCGCGCCCTTGAAAACCGTGGTCAACCCGCCTGTGGATAACCCCCGGGCACCACTGGACGACGCCGAACGCCAGGCCTTGTTGGCGGCGCTGGAGCAGAAGCGTTGGCACATGACCCAGGTGGCGGCGCAGCTCGGAGTAAGTCGTAACACGTTGTATCGCAAACTGCGCAAACACGGTCTTTCCCGGGGTGCCTGAGCGAAACACAGGGTGAGATTTTTCCAACCCTAAGCTACCCTGCCAGCACGTTTTCCGAGGTTGACCATGCACATTCATATTCTTGGTATCTGTGGCACTTTCATGGGCTCGCTGGCGGTTTTGGCCAAGGAGCTCGGCCACCGCGTCACCGGTTCCGACGCCAACGTCTATCCGCCCATGAGTACCCAGCTCGAAGCCCAGGGCATCGAACTGACCCAGGGCTATGACGCCGCGCAACTGGATCCCGCGCCTGACCTGGTGGTGATCGGCAACGCGCTGTCGCGGGGCAACCCGGCGGTGGAATATGTGCTGAACAAGGGCCTGCCTTATGTGTCCGGCCCGCAGTGGCTGGCCGACCACGTTCTGCAGGGGCGCTGGGTCCTGGCGGTTGCCGGCACCCACGGCAAGACCACCACCAGCAGCATGCTGGCCTGGGTGCTGGAACATGCCGGCATGAGCCCGGGCTTCCTGATCGGCGGCGTGCCGCAGAACTTCTCGGTGTCGGCACGTCTGGGCGGCACGCCGTTCTTCGTGGTCGAGGCGGATGAATACGACAGCGCCTTCTTCGACAAGCGCTCGAAATTCGTTCACTACCGTCCGCGCACCGCGATCCTCAACAACCTTGAGTTCGATCACGCGGATATCTTCCCTGATCTCGCGGCGATCGAGCGGCAGTTCCACCACCTGGTGCGAACCATTCCGAGCGAAGGCCTGATCGTCCACCCCACCACCGAACCCGCTTTGAAGCGCGTGATCGAGATGGGCTGCTGGACCCCGGTGCAGACCACCGGTGTCGGCGGCCAATGGCAGGTGCGCCTGCTCAGCGACGACGGTTCGCGCTTCGAAGTGAGCTTCGACGGTGACGTGCAAGGCGTGGTGGAGTGGGAGCTGACTGGCCAGCACAACGTTGCCAACGCCCTGGCGACCCTGGCCGCGGCCCGCCATGTCGGCGTCGTCCCGGCTATGGGCATCGCCGCGCTGAGCGCATTCAAGAGCGTCAAGCGGCGCATGGAGAAAGTCGCCGAGGTCAACGGCGTCACCATCTACGATGACTTCGCCCACCACCCGACCGCCATCGCCACCACCCTCGACGGCCTGCGCAAGCGCGTTGGTGATGCACCGGTGATCGCGGTGATCGAACCGCGCTCCAACTCGATGAAGCTCGGTGCCCACCGCGATGGCCTGCCGGAAAGCGTGCGCGATGCCGACCAGGTGATCTGGTACGCCCCGCCAAACCTCGGCTGGGACCTGGCGGCGACCGCCGCGCAGTGCGCGGTGCCGGCCATTGTCGCCGACAGCCTCGAAGCCATCATCGAGCGGGTCAAAGGCCAGGCTCGCGCCGGCACCCAAGTGGTGATCATGAGCAACGGCGGCTTCGGCGGCCTGCACGGCAAACTGGCCGAGGCGCTGCGGTGAACGGGCCGGAACGCATCACTCTGGCGATGACCGGCGCCTCCGGGGCGCAATATGGCCTGCGCCTGCTGGACTGCCTGGTGCGGGAAGACCGCGAGGTGCACTTCCTGATTTCCAAGGCGGCGCAATTGGTGATGTCCACCGAAACCGACGTGCTGCTGCCGCCCAAGCCCCAAGCCATGCAGGCGTTCCTCACCGAATACACCGGTGCGGCCGCTGGGCAGATTCGGGTCTATGGCAAGGAAGACTGGATGTCGCCTGTGGCTTCCGGCTCCGGCGCACCGGCGGCGATGGTGGTGGTGCCGTGTTCCACCGGCACCCTGTCGGCCATCGCCACCGGCGCCTGCAACAACCTGATCGAGCGCGCGGCGGACGTCACCCTGAAAGAGCGCCGCCAGTTGATCCTGGTGCCGCGGGAAGCGCCGTTCTCCACCATCCATCTGGAGAACATGCTCAAGCTGTCGCAGATGGGCGCGGTGATCCTGCCGGCGGCGCCGGGGTTCTACCACCAGCCGCAGACCATCGATGACCTGGTGGACTTCGTCGTGGCACGAATTCTCAATCTGCTGAACATTCCCCAGGACATGCTGCCGCGTTGGGGCGAGCATCATTTCGGCGGGGAAGAGTGAAGCCCCTGCTGGCGGGGCTGCTGATGGCGCTGACCCTCAGTGGCTGCGCCACGGTCCGCACGCTGGATGCGGCAAAACCGGGCGCGCCGGTGGTGTATTCCGGGACGCGGCTGGACCTGTATGCGTTGCAGGGTGGCTGTTGCGCCGAGGACCGGTTCGGCGCCGAGGCCCCGAAGTATCCGGGGCTGGATCTGCCGGGGAGCATGGTGCTGGATACGTTGTTCTTGCCGCTGTCGGTGCTGACGGTCCTCGGGGTTGGGTTCCAGGCCAGCGGCGGGTTGTAGGCGCCAGCTTGCTCGCGAAGGGCCGCAACGTGGCCCCGGACTTATCCACTCTTTCAGCGATCCGGGGGGAGTGCTTTGCAGTCTTTCGCGAGCGAGCTCGCTCCTACAGGGAGGGGGGATGTTTCGTTGGCTTATTTCCCCAGTTTCCTCAGCTCATCGGATTCCACCACGCGAATCCCGTCCTGTTCCTCCAGCGCCAGCCGCCATAGCGCCCGCGCGAGCTGGCATGCCTCGATCCCGTGATACTTGCCCGGAATCAGCTTCGACAGCGTGCCGGCCACCTGTTCGGCCAGGCGCGGCTCGATGCGTTCGCCCAGCAGCAGCGACGGCCGGGCAATGGTCAGTTGTGGCCAGTCCTGGGCCTTCAGCGCTTCTTCCATCTCGCCTTTGACCCGGTTGTAGAACACCGAGGATTTCGTATCGGCGCCGATCGCGCTGACCACCAGCAGGTGCCGCGCGCCCATTTCCCGGGCACGTTTGCTGAAGGCCACGACCATGTCCAGGTCGACGGCGCGGAAGGCCGTTTCCGACCCGGCCTGCTTGATGGTGGTGCCCAGGCAGCAGAACGCGATATCGACACGGCCACTCAATTGCGGGAGAAAAACCGCCGGGTCCCCGACCGGATTTTCGAGATGCGGATGCTCGGCCAGTGGCCGGCGGGTAGGAGCAAGCACGCGGCTGATGGTCGGCTCGTTGAGCAGGCGATCGAGCAGGTGTTCACCGGTAAGGCCGGTAGCCCCGGCAAGCAGGATGTGCTGCGGCGTCAAGTACATGATGTTTCTCCCTTGATACAGTCAGCTTAGTGGCTGGCCGTACTTTTTTCCTCGACCGCAGTGGCACTTTGCAGCGCTTTTCGCGCTTGTTGCTGACGCAGTTTTTGCCAATGTGCCAGGACGCCTTTGGGCGCCCATAGCTGCGGTTCGGACGCTTCGAAGCCTTCGGCTTGTTCCCGTTGGTCCACATGGGCCCGGGCAAGTTCGAATGCTTGTTGCAGATCGTCGGTCTGGTTCAGGGCCTGGGCGAACAGCGCGTCGCCGAAGTAGGTGAAGTCCGCCTCTTCTGAACAGCCAAAGGACACCCGGTCGGCCCGCGAGGCGGTCATGATCAGGGTCCGTTCATCCTTGAGCGGTTCGATGTAGCCACCTGAATAGCAGGCGGAGATGACAATGATCTTGTCGCGTTCCTTGAGCGGCGCGAGGGCGGCGGCCAGTTCGTCGGCGGGGAGGTCAGCCAGTTGCAGCCGTGGCTGGTCGAGCACCAGTTCATGCTCGTGGCTGCCATGGGTGGTGAGGTAGACGAACACCAGGTCTTCCGGGCCGCTGCGCTCGGCCAGGCGCTTGGCGGCGCGGGTGAGGGTCTCGCGGGTGGCCATGGGCCGGTCGGCGAGGTGGTCGCGGTGGTTGACCAGGCTGACCTGGCCAATGGCGCCGAAACGGGTCTTGAGCATGTCGCTGACGTAGTCGGCTTCGCGCAGGAACACGCTCTGGTTGCCGTCGCCCGCGAGGGTCAGGCTGTAGAGTTCGATATCGCCGGTGGAGGGCGGTATTTGCCCCAGGGCCTGTTCCAGCAGGCTGCCCTGGTTGAGCAAGGCTTGCTCGAGCGGGTCGGGCAGCAACCGGCCCTGTTCGTCGCGCACCCGCAGGCCGTTGATCCAGTGACCGGCTTCGACCCGGCCGCCGGGCAGGACCAGGCGACCGCTGCCCTGGTAGCTGTCGTTTTCGAAACCGCCGCTGTAGACGCTGCCATCGGCCAGTTGCAGGCGGCCCTTGCCGGAGAAGCGCCAGTCGCGGAAGCCGCCTTTGTAATGGCTGCCGTCAACGGCAAACAACTCGCCTTTGCCGGTGAGCGCGCCGTCCTTGAAGTCGCCGATCCACACGTCGCCGTCGGCATTCTCGTAGCGGCCGCGGCCTTCCAGGCGGTTGGCCTTGAACTCGCCGATGTACTGATCGCCTTCGGCGCTGTTGAAGGTGCCGGTGCCCTTGAGCAGGCCATCGACGAAGTGGCCGCTGAACTGATTGCCGCTGGCGTCGCTGCGAACGCCTTCGCCATTGGGCTTGCCCTTGGCGAACTGCCCCTGGTACTGGCTGCCGTCGGCCAGCACCAACTCGCCGGCGCCGCTGTACTGGTCGTCCTTGAACTGGCCACGGTAATGCTGACCGCCTTCGCGCAGGCTGCCTTCGCCGTCGCGCCGGCCGAGCTTGAAGCCGCCGCTGTAGCTGCTGGTCGGGGTGGTGAGTTTGCCTTGGCCGTGGAACAGTCCCTGCTGGAACTGGCCGATATAGACCTCGCCGTTGCTGCCGTGCCATTCGCCTTGGCCGTGCCACTGGCCGTTGCTGAAGTGTCCGGCGTACCAACTGCCGTTGGGGTAGTCGACGCGACCTTCGCCCTGCAGCAGGCCGTCGACCACCTCGCCCCGGTAACGGCCGCCATCGGGCAGGCGGGCATCGGGCGGCGACAGCGGTTCGCCATCGCCACAGGCGGCGAGCAGCAGAATCAGGGCAAGTGGAACAAGTGGGCGCATGGCGGGGTCCGGGCGTTTGAAGCCCAGAGTATGCCGCAGAACCAGGGTTCTGGTGAAACGGCGGTCAGGCCGTTTCACCAGCGGGCGTCAGACGAACGCGAGGGAAAGGGGCTCGGCGATGTAGGCCGGTTTTTCTTCACCTTCGATTTCCAGGGTCGCGGTGGCCTTGAGCAGCCACTGGCCAGGTTTCTTCTCGGTGACCTCGGTGAGGCTCACCGCGAGGCGGACGTTCGAGTCGACCTTGACCGGCTGGATGAAGCGCACGCTGTCCAGGCCGTAGTTGACGACCATCTTCAGGCCCTCGGGCAGGACCAGGATGTCTTCCATCAGCTTGGGAATCAGCGAAAGGGTGAGGAAACCGTGGGCGATGGTGCTGCCAAATGGCGTTTTTGCCGCCTTCGCCGGGTCCACGTGAATGAACTGGAAGTCGCCGGTGGCCTCGGCGAACAGGTTGATGCGCTCTTGATCGATCTTCAGCCATTCGGAACGTCCGAGTTCCTTTCCAACGTACTGCGGCAGCTCTGCAACGGGTACATAGGGCATTGCGACTCTCCTGACTGTCTTTGAATTTCTTATGACTAAGGCAGATACGAATGCTTAAGATCAGCACGCTCCATTGGCTCGGTCAAGTAGGCATGACCCGGGCGAATGTCGGGGTATAGACCGGTCGTTAGCGTGCTTATAATGGCCGCCAGGTTTGAGGGAGATAGGCAATGTTGTTGCGCGGTTTGACGTGGCTCGTGCTGTTCCAGTTGCTCGGTACAGCGATCAATCACCTGTTTGTACCCATTCTTCCGGGGCCGATCATCGGCCTGGTGTTGCTGCTGGTCTTCCTGATGGTGCGGGGCGAAGTCGGCGAGCCGCTGAGCGAGGCGGCTTCCAGCCTGCTGCGCTATCTGCCGCTGCTGCTGGTGCCGCCAGCCGTGGGGGTGATGGTCTATGCCGCTGACATCGTCGCCGACTTCTGGGCGATTGCCGGCGCGCTGGTGCTGTCGCTGATTCTGGCCATGGCCTTCTGCGGCGTGCTGATGCAGAAGATGATCGCCCGCCAGGCCCGCCGCGAGGATCGCCCATGAGTCTCGACTGGCAAGGTGCGGTGCAGGCCGTTATCCACCATCCGCTGTTCGGCATCGGCATCACCCTGGGCGCCTACCAACTGGTGATCGCCGCGTATGAAAAGACCCGCTGGCTGTTTCTCCAGCCGGTGCTGGTTTCGATGCTGGTGGTGATCGGCGTGCTGCTCAGTTGCGGCCTGACCTACGCCGAGTACCGCAAGAGCACGGAAATCATGAATATCCTGCTGGGCCCGGCCACGGTCGCCCTGGCCGTGCCGCTCTATCTGAACCTGCGGCGGATCCGCCAACTGTTCTGGCCGACCTTTACTACGCTGATAGTCGGAGGTGTGTTCGCGACCGCTATCTGCCTGCTGCTGGGCTGGTGGTTCGGTGCCGAGCACATGATCCTGATGACCCTCGCGCCGAAGTCGGTGACCTCGCCGATCGCGATGCTGGTGGCCGAGCAGATTGGTGGTGTCGCCGCGCTGGCCGCGGTGTTCGTGCTGATCACCGGCGTGATCGGGGCGATTTTCGGCCCGGCGCTGCTGTCGCTGCTGGGTGTGAACAGCCCCGAGGCCCGGGGCATGGCGCTGGGTCTGACAGCGCACGCCGTGGGCACCTCGGTGGCGCTGCAGGAAAGTGAAGAGTGCGGGGCGTTCGCGGCCCTGGCCATGAGCTTGATGGGTGTGGCTACCGCGGTGTTCCTGCCGTTGGCGGTCAGCCTGGTAGCCTGAGGACCTGTAATGACGTTGCCCTTGTTTACCCTCAACACTGTGCTGTTTCCCGGTTGCAACCTGGATTTGCAGATCTTCGAGGCGCGTTATCTGGACATGATCGGCCGCTGCATGAAGCAGGGCGGCGGCTTTGGCGTGGTGTGCATCCTCGAGGGCGAGCAGGTCGGCAAGGCGCCGGAGTCTTTCGCCGGCATCGGCTGCCAGGCGCTGATCGAGGATTTCCAGCAGCAGGACAACGGCCTGCTGGGCATTCGCGTCAAGGGCGAACGGCGTTTCATGGTCGATGACTTCGAAGTGCGCAAGGACAACCTGCTGGTGGCTGACGTGCGCTGGCTGGATGAGCAGGACGATCCGCCGCTGGACGACGAGGATGACGACCTGCTGGCGCTGCTCATGGCGTTGGCCGAACACCCGATGGTTTCAGGGCTGGACATGGCCAGCCGGGTCACCGGCAAGCAGGCCCTGGCCAATCAACTGGCCTACCTGCTGCCGTTCGATGACGAGGACAAGCTCAAGCTCCTCGCCATCGACTCTCCTACCCAGCGCCTGGTGGCGATCCAGTCGCTGCTCGACCGCATCCAGGGCGAACTCTTCGCCTGACCCTCAGTACTGATAACGCAGCAGGGCGTGCGGTAGCGCGTGCAGGGCGAAGAACGCCAGCACGCCGACGCACGCCGGCAGAATCAGCCACCAGACCCGCAGCGGCATGGCCGTCAGGGGCTCGCGGTACTGGACCAGTGCCAGGCTGATGGCGCAGACGCAGCAGGCGAGCAGACCACCGGCGAGAATGTCGGTGGGCCAGTGCACGCCGAGATAAACGCGCGACACCGCGATCGATAGCGCCGGCAGGCAGCCCAGCAGAATCCAGGTTAGACGCATCCGCGGTGGCTGGCTGCGGCCGGCCAGCACGGCGAGGGTCAGGAAGAAGGCGAACGAAGCGGAACTGTGACCGCTGGGCATGCTGTAGGTGGTCAGCGGATCGGTCAGGACTTCCGGGCGGGCGCGGGCGAAGAACCACTTGGTGGCGGAGTTGGCGAGGGCTGTGCCCAGCAGGGTGGTGCAGGCGAAGACGGCCGGGCGCCATTGCCGTGCCAGCACCAGCAGCGCCACCAGTACGCCGGCGACGACGAGCTGGGTGCGGAAGTCGCCGAGGCGGGTGATCAGCACGATGCTGCCGTCCAGGACGCGGCTGCGGTGTTCCTGGATCAGGGTCATCAGGCCCTGGTCGAACTGGCTCAGGTGCGGGAAGCCGATGAACAGCGCCACCAGCATGACCAGGCTGACCGCGGCGATCAGCCGTGTCCCGCGGGGCTGTGCGCGCAGGCTGCTGTTGATGCTCACCCCGATCAATATGGCCACACCCGCAGCGACCACGCCGGCCTGCGGCCAGAAACCCTCCGGCAACGGCAGGCGCATGGCCGCGCCGGTGGCCCAGCCCGGCAGCAGATAGGCCACCGCCCAGCCGGCGCCGGCAATCAGGCTGACAGCGATGAAGCGCGGCAGCGGCATGTCGAACATGCCGGCGACCATCGG
Source organism: Pseudomonas sp. 20P_3.2_Bac5 (assembly GCF_025466035.1). NCBI lineage: Bacteria > Pseudomonadati > Pseudomonadota > Gammaproteobacteria > Pseudomonadales > Pseudomonadaceae > Pseudomonas > Pseudomonas sp. 20P_3.2_Bac5. Next base: position 120,009 of record NZ_JANLOA010000128.1, read on the forward strand.
CAGCATCGGCCGCAATGGGCCAATGAAGCGGCCGACCAGAAGACTGGCGATGCCATAACGCTGAAAGTAGGTTTCGGCGCTGCCAATCCACTCCGGGTGATGGCGCAGCAGCGGCAGGCGCCGGATGTTCTGATGGAAACGTCGTCCCACGGTGTAGGAGATGGCATCACCCAGCAACCCGCCGAGAAAACCCAGCAGCAGGGTTTCGCTCAGGGATAGCGCGCCGCTGCCGGCCAGCACGGCGACCGCGAACAACAGGACAGTGCCGGGCACGATGATCCCGGCGATGGCCAGGCATTCGACGCAGGCCACCAGAAAAATCGCGACGCCCAGCCATTGCGGGTTCGCGGTCAGCCAGCCGGTCAGGCTGTCGAGCCATGGGCCCATCGTGTCAGTTTCCTTGTGTCAGTAGAGAGAAGTCGCGCCCTTCGACTTGGCCGCGGCGCAGCGGGTTCCGCGTGCAGTGACGGGCGTATTCGGCGTCGACGAAACGAAGCGGCAGATGTTCGTCGCGGCCCTTGGGAATGCCCAGCCGGCTGGCCTGGATAATGTGTTGCACGATGATTCCACAGTCCTCGACAAACAGCCGTTCCGGATCGAAGCGCTTGGCGTCCCAGGTCGGCACTTTCAGGCCCAGGGCTTTGCACAGCAGGGTTTGCCCGTTGCAGAGCCGCTCGATCGGGCGGACCCCGCCGCTGGCGTCCGGGTTGTTGACCTGCATTTGTGCCAGGGCGTTGCTGTCGGAGACGGCATCGACCCACGGGAAGGCGGATTTGATCAGTACTGCGTTTCCCGGCCCTTGAGCGCTGAAGTTGAGCGAATCGCCACCGCGCGCGTAGTACATGTAGATATGCCCGCCATCGAGGAACAGCGCCTTGCGTTTCTCGGTATAGCCGAGCGAGGCGTGGCTGCCTTTCTCGTCGAGGTAATAGGCCTCGGTCTCGATGATCCGCGCCGACAGCCAGTAGGGACCGTGGCGATGGCGGATCACTTTGCCCAGCAGGTCCTTGGCGAGGACCTGGGCGTCGCGGTCGAAAAAGGCGTCGGGCAAGGCACGGGGCGGGCAGGGCGCTGGTTGGGACATGGTGGTTTTGGGCAGGGGGAAGAAGTGCCGATGATAGCAACTTCTTCCTTTATCGAAGCTGAACGGAAGAGACGCTATCTGCCTGTCTGTGGCGGCTGCGTTCCCGCCTTCGCGAGCAAGCTCGCTCCTACGCGGATTTGAGGCTGTAGAAGCGAGCTTGCTCGCGAAGGGCCACATTCCTGTGACTCACGTCCTACCATCCGCCTGTCACCGCTGGGCGTATAACCCTGTCGCAGTTATACTCGTCCGATTTTCCCCTCCGCCAAGACACTGAGCCCCATGACTGAGTCCGTTCTTGACTACATGACCCGCCTGGGTCGCGCCGCCCGTGAGGCGTCCCGCGTGATCGGCCGTGCCAGCACCGCGCAGAAGAACCGCGCCCTGCACGCTGCCGCCAACGCGCTGGACGCGGCTCGCACCGAACTGTCCGCTGCCAATGAACTCGATCTGGCCGCCGGCCGGGCCAATGGCCTGGAACCGGCCATGCTCGATCGTCTGGCGCTGACCCCGGCACGCATCGACGGCATGATCGTCGGTCTGCGTCAGGTGGCCACTCTGCCGGACCCGGTCGGGGCGATTCGCGACATGAGCTATCGGCCATCGGGCATTCAGGTCGGCAAGATGCGCGTGCCACTGGGCGTGATCGGGATCATCTACGAGTCGCGGCCGAACGTGACCATCGACGCCGCCAGCCTGTGCCTGAAGTCGGGTAACGCCACCATCCTGCGCGGCGGTTCCGAGGCGATTCACTCCAACCGCGCCATCGCCGCCTGCATCCAGCGCGGCCTGGCCGAGGCTGGTCTGCCGCCGGCAGTGGTCCAGGTGGTGGAAGTCACCGACCGCGAGGCGGTGGGCGCGCTCATCACCATGCCGGAGTTCGTTGACGTCATCGTTCCCCGTGGCGGCAAGGGCCTGATCGAGCGCATCAGCCGCGATGCCCGGGTGCCAGTCATCAAGCACCTCGATGGCATTTGCCACGTCTATGTCGGCGAACATGCCGAGCTGGACAAGGCCCGGCGCATCGCGTTCAACGCCAAGACCTACCGCTACGGCATTTGCGGCGCCATGGAAACCCTGCTGGTGGATGCCACCGTCGCGGCCGAGTTCTTGCCGGAAATGGCCCGCCAATTCCGGGAAAAAGGCGTCGAACTGCGTGGTTGCGAGCGTACCCGGCAGATCATCGAGGCCGTTACGGCGACCGAGGAAGACTGGCACACCGAGTACCTGGCGGCGATCCTGTCGATCCGCATCGTCGACGGCGTCGAGGCGGCCATCGAACACATCAATCACTATGGTTCTCACCACACTGACTCCATCGTCACCGAACACCAGGGCCAGGCCCGGCGTTTCGTGGCCGAAGTGGATTCGGCGTCGGTGATGATCAACACCCCGACCTGCTTCGCCGATGGCTTCGAGTACGGTCTGGGTGCGGAAATCGGCATTTCCACCGACAAGCTGCACGCCCGCGGCCCTGTTGGTCTGGAAGGCCTGACGTGCGAGAAATACGTGGTCGTCGGTGACGGCCAGTTGCGTGGACAGGAGTCCTGCTGAGTTGAGCAAGGCCCAGGCGGTCCGGCGTATCGGCGTGCTGGGTGGCACCTTCGATCCCGTGCACATCGGCCACCTGCGCAGCGCGCTGGAAGTGGTCGAGCTGATGGGGCTCGACGAGGTGCGCCTGCTGCCCAACGCCCGGCCACCGCACCGCGACACACCGCATGTGGTGCCGCAGGACCGTCTGGCGATGGTCAGTTGCGCCGTCGAAGGTGTTGACCGGCTGAGCGTGGATGCCCGTGAGCTGGCCCGCGACAAGCCGTCGTACACCATCGACACCCTGGAGTCGATGCGCGCCGAGTTGGGCGCCGACGACCAGTTGTTCCTGCTGCTGGGCTGGGATGCCTTTTGCGGCCTGCCCGGCTGGCATCGCTGGGAAGAATTGTTGCGACATTGTCACATCCTGGTGCTGCAACGCCCGGATGCCGATGTCGAGCCCCCTGACGAGTTGCGCAACCTGCTGGCTGCGCGCTCGGAGAGCGATCCCACCGCCATGTCCGGCCCGGCGGGGAACATTTCGTTCGTTTGGCAGACGCCACTTTCGGTGTCTGCCACGCAAATCCGACAGCTGCTGGCCAGCGGCAAGTCGGTGAGGTTCCTGGTGCCGGACGCAGTACTGGCCTATATCGAAACGCACGGCCTTTACCGTGCGTAGAACTGCAGGCGCCCCGCGGGCGCCTCATTCAATGAGTTGAACGAGTTTTTTATGACCAAGCAGAAAATCACCGGCGAAGAGCTGGTCCAGTTGACCAAATCGGCCCTGGAAGACGTCAAGGCCCAGGATATCCAGGTCATCGACGTGCACGACAAGCACAGCCTGACCGACTACATGATCATCGCCACCGGTACCTCCAATCGCCAGATCAACGCGATGGCGGAGAAGGTTCGCGAGTTCGTCAAGACCAAGGGCGTCATGCCGCTGGGCGAAGAAGGCAAGGGCGACAGCGACTGGGTCCTGCTGGACCTGAACGATGTCATCGTGCACATGATGACCGCCGCCGCGCGCCAGTTCTACGATCTGGAGCGTCTGTGGGCTGGCGCCGAGCAAAGCCGCGCCGCCGATGGCAAGCACCACAGCCCGGAAAACGTCCACGACTATTCCGACAAGCTCAAAGACCGGGAATAAGGAAGCGTCATGCGTCTGCGCCTGATCGCGGTCGGCTCGCGCATGCCCAAGTGGGTCGAGGAAGGCTGGCATGAATATGCCAAGCGCCTGCCGTCCGAGCTGTCCCTGGAACTGGTGGAAATTCCGCTCAACACCCGGGGCAAGAATGCCGACGTCGCTCGCCTGATTCGTCAGGAGGGCGAGGCCATGCTCGCCAAGGTCCAGCCAGGGGAACGGATTGTCACCCTGGAGGTCCATGGCAAGCCCTGGAGCACTGAGCAACTGGCGGTCGAGCTCGACCGCTGGCGGTTGGATTCGCGTACCGTCAACCTGATGGTCGGCGGCCCCGAAGGGCTGGCGCCGGAAGTCTGTGCGCGCAGCGAGCAGCGCTGGTCGCTGTCTCCGCTGACCCTGCCACACCCATTGGTACGGATACTGATTGGCGAACAGATTTATCGCGCCTGGACTGTTTTGTCCGGGCACCCTTACCACAAATAAGCCTGTAAGCCTTTTCAATGTCGCAGCCGATTCGCCTCAAGGATCACGAGAAAGACGCCCGTCTGGTGCGTAGCCGCGTCGTGGTCGGTGCAGTGGCGATCCTTCTGCTGATCTGCGTGCTGATCGCCCGCCTGTATTACCTGCAGGTGATCCAGTACGAGTATCACTCCACGCTGTCGGAGAACAATCGGGTGCACGTGCAGCCGATTCCGCCGACCCGCGGGCTGATCTTCGACCGCAATGGCGTGATCATCGCCGACAACCGTCCCAGCTTCAGCCTGAGCATGACCCGGGAGCGTTCCGGCGACTGGCAGGCGGTCCTCGACGTGATCGTCGAGGTGCTGGAGCTGACTCCGGACGACCGCGCGCTGTTCGAGAAACGCATGAAACAGGGGCGTCGGCCATTCGAGCCGGTGCCGATCCTGTTCGAGCTGACCGAGGAGCAGATCGCCCGGGTTGCGGTGAACCAGTTCCGTCTGCCCGGAGTGGAAGTGGTGGCGCAGTTGGTGCGGCATTATCCACAAGGTGCGCATTTCGCTCATTCGGTCGGCTACGTCGGACGGATCAACGAGAAAGAGGCGAAGGTCCTCGATCCGGTCAACTACAGCGGCACCCACCATATTGGCAAGACCGGCATCGAGCGCTTCTACGAGCCCGAGCTGCACGGCCAGGTGGGTTACGAGGAAGTCGAGACCAACGCCCGCGGCCGAGTGTTGCGGGTGCTCAAGCGGACCGACCCGATTCCCGGCAAGGACATCGTCCTGAGCCTCGACATCAAGCTGCAGGAAGCGGCCGAAGCCGCGTTGGGCGGGCGTCGCGGCGCCATCGTGGCCCTCGACCCGAAAACCGGCGAAGTGCTGGCGATGGTCAGCCAGCCGAGCTTCGACCCGAACCTGTTCGTCACCGGCATCAGTTTCAAGGCCTACGCCGAGCTGCGTGACTCGATCGACCGGCCGTTGTTCAACCGCGTGCTGCGCGGGCTCTATCCACCGGGCTCGACCATCAAGCCCGCCGTTGCCGTCGCCGGCCTCGATTCCGGGGTGGTCAACGCCTCGACACGGGTGTTCGACCCGGGCTACTACCAACTGCCCAATTACGATCACAAATACCGCAACTGGAACCGCACCGGTGACGGCTGGGTCGACCTCGACACGGCGATCATGCGGTCCAACGACACCTACTTCTACGACCTCGCGCACAAGATGGGCATCGACAAGCTGTCCAGCTACATGAACCGCTTCGGCATCGGCCAGAAGGTCGCGCTGGACATGTTCGAGGAATCGCCGGGGCTGATGCCGTCCCGCGAATGGAAACGCGCCACCCGCCGCCAGGCCTGGTTCCCGGGCGAGACGCTGATTCTCGGGATCGGCCAGGGCTACATGCAGGCAACCCCGCTGCAACTGGCCCAGGCCATCTCGCTGATCGCCAGCAAGGGCAAGTGGATCCGTCCGCACCTGGCCAAGACCATCGAAGGCCAGCCGCCGGTCGATCCGAACCCGATGGAAGACATCGTCCTGCGTGACAAGTCCGACTGGGCCAAGGTCACCCACGGCATGGAACAGGTGATGCACGGCGCCCGCGGCACCGCGCGCAAAGCCGCTGTCGGCGCCCAGTACCGGATTGCCGGCAAGAGTGGTACGGCCCAGGTCGTGGCGATCAAGCAGGGCGAGAAGTACGACCGCAACAAGGTCCAGGAGCGCCATCGCGACCACGCCCTGTTCGTTGGTTTCGCCCCGGCCGAAGATCCGCGCATCGTCATCTCGGTGATGGTCGAGAACGGCGAGTCCGGCTCGGGTGTCGCTGCGCCGGTGCTGCGTCAGGTGATGGACGCCTGGCTGCTGGACGAACATGGCCGTCTCAAACCCGAATACGCTGACCCCTCCGCCACCGTTGCCCAGGAACCGGCCCCGTGAAGAGTAATTTCGATCGCATGCTCTCCAGCGAGGACGTGATGCGTCGGCGCGCCAGCTTCCTGCAGCGCATCCATGTCGACGGCCCTTTGCTGATCCTGCTGCTGACCCTCGCGGCCGGCAGCCTGTTCGTCCTTTATTCGGCCAGCGGCAAGAACTGGGACCTGCTGCTCAAGCAGGCGACGTCGTTCGGTATCGGCCTGGTCTCGATGTTCGTCATTGCCCAGCTCGAACCGCGTTTCATGGCGCGCTGGGTGCCGCTGGGCTACGTGTTCGGGGTAATCCTGCTGGTGGTGGTGGACGTGATGGGCCACAACGCCATGGGTGCGACGCGCTGGATCAACATTCCCGGGGTGATTCGCTTCCAGCCGTCGGAATTCATGAAGATCATCATGCCGGCGACCATCGCCTGGTACCTGGCCAAGCGCACGCTGCCGCCGCACCTGAAACACGTAATGATCAGCCTGGTGCTGATCGGCGTCCCGTTCATCCTCATCGTTCGCCAGCCTGACCTCGGCACCGCGCTGCTGATCCTCGCCTCCGGTGCCTTTGTGCTGTTCATGGGCGGGCTGCGCTGGCGCTGGATCATCAGCGTGCTGGCGGCGGCCGTGCCGGTGGCGGTGGCGATGTGGTTCTTTGTCATGCATGACTACCAGAAGCAACGGGTCCTGACCTTCCTCGACCCGGAAAGTGATCCGCTGGGCACTGGCTGGAACATCATCCAGTCGAAGGCGGCGATCGGTTCCGGTGGCGTATTCGGCAAAGGCTGGCTGCTGGGCACCCAGTCGCACCTGGACTTTCTCCCGGAAAGCCACACCGACTTCATCATCGCCGTGCTCGGCGAAGAGTTCGGCCTGGTGGGCATCTGCGCGCTGTTGCTGATCTACCTGCTGCTGATCGGCCGCGGGCTGGTGATCACCGCCCAGGCCCAGACCCTGTTCGGCAAGTTGCTGGCCGGCAGCCTGACCATGACCTTCTTCGTGTACGTCTTCGTCAATATCGGCATGGTCAGCGGATTGCTGCCCGTCGTGGGCGTGCCGCTGCCCTTCATTAGTTATGGTGGAACTTCGCTGGTGACGCTGCTGTCAGCGTTTGGCGTTCTCATGTCGATCCATACCCACCGCAAATGGATCGCGCAGGTTTGAGTAAGGTGAATTTCTTGATGCAAGCAATGCGTGGCTGGATGGCCCGTTGTGTACCTCTGGCGGGCCTGATCGGGCTGTTCGGCGGCGTGCAGCAGGCCAGCGCCGGCGACTACGATGGATCCCCCCAGGTAGCCGAATTCGTCGGCGAGATGACCCGTGACTACGGGTTCGCCGGTGAGCAGTTGATGGGCGTGTTCCGCGATGTCCAGCGCAAGCAGGCGATCCTCGACGCCATTTCCCGTCCTGCAGAACGGGTCAAGCCGTGGAAAGAATACCGGCCGATGTTCCTCACCGACGCGCGTATCGCCCGTGGTGTGGACTTCTGGCGCCAGCACGAGGCTGCTCTGGCCCGCGCCGAGCAGGAATACGGCGTGCCGGCGCAGGTGATCGTCTCGATCATCGGCGTCGAAACCTTCTTTGGCCGCAATACCGGCAACTACCGGGTCATGGACGCGCTGTCGACCCTGGCCTTCGATTACCCGCAGCGGGCCCCGTTCTTCCGCAAGGAACTGCGTGAATTCCTGCTGCTGGCCCGCGAAGAGCAGATCGATCCGCTGACCCTCAAGGGTTCCTACGCCGGAGCCATGGGGCTGCCGCAGTTCATGCCGAGCAGCTTCCGCGCCTACGCCGTGGACTTCGACGGTGACGGCCACATCAACATCTGGAACAACCCCGACGACGCCATCGGCAGCGTCGCCAGCTACTTCAAGCGTCACGGCTGGGTTGCCGGCGAGCCGGTGGTCAGTCGTGCCATGGTCCGTGGCGAGCGTGTCGACGAAGGCCTGAGCCCGGGCATCGAGCCGGTCAAGACGGTGGGGGAGTTGCGGGCATTGGGCTGGTCGAGTCATGATGCGCTGCGCGATGATCTGCCGGTCACCGCTTTCCGGCTTGAAGGCGAAAACGGCCCCGAGTACTGGCTTGGCCTGAAGAACTTCTACGCGATCACTCGCTATAACCGCAGCGTGATGTACGCCATGGCGGTACATCAACTTTCAGACCTGCTGGTTCAGGCAAGGGGCGCCCGGTAATGCGCATACTGTTCTCTGCTACATCGCTGAAACTGCTGGGCTGCGCGGCGCTTGGCCTGGTGCTGGTCAGTTGTTCTTCCAGCCGTCCGACCCAGAGCAGCAGCGGCAACGTGGTCCGCGCCAAGCCCGGGCTGGACATCAACCGGGCCCACAAGGACGGCGCGCCGTGGTGGGACGTCGATGTCTCGAAGATCCCGGACGCCACGCCAACCGTGCACACCGGTAACTACAAGGCCAACCCGTACACCGTACTGGGCAAGACCTACTTCCCGATCCCCGACTCGCGCAACTATGTCGCCCAGGGCACCGCGTCCTGGTACGGCACCAAGTTCCACGGGCAGAACACCGCCAACGGCGAGGTCTACGACCTCTACGCCATGACTGCGGCGCACAAGACCCTGCCGCTGCCGGCCTACGTCAAGGTGACCAACCTGGACAACAACCGCAGCGTGATCCTGCGGGTCAATGACCGCGGCCCGTTCTATTCCGACCGTATCATCGACCTGTCCTATGCGGCAGCGAAGAAGCTCGGTTACGCCGAAACCGGCACCGCGCGGGTTCGCGTCGAGGGCATCGACCCGCAGCAATGGTGGGCCCAGAAGGGGCGCCCGGCGCCGTTGGTACTCGACCAGCCGCAAGTGGCCCAGGCCAAGCCGATTGCGGCGAGCACCGGCACCGTCGAACAGTGGACGCCGCCGCCGCAGCAGCACGCCGCCGCAGTCCTGCCGGTGCAGGTCGCCAGCAACAGCGTGCCGGCCAATGGCGGCACATTCCTGCAGGTTGGCGCATTCGCCAACCCGGACGCCGCCGAGTTGCTACGCTCCAAGTTGAGCGGCATGGTCAGCGCGCCGGTGTTCATCAGTTCCATCGTGCGCAACCAGCAGACCCTGCACCGCGTGCGCCTGGGGCCGATCCGCAGTCAGGGCGAGGTCCAGCAGACGCAGGACAGCGTACGCCTGGCCAACCTGGGACAGGCGAAAGTAGTCACGGCGGACTGACCGGGGGGACTGGTCGGTTTGTCATGTAGCCGGGCCGAACAGCCATGTACAATGGCGGTTTTGCTCGCAGGCGCGGCGGTTTGTCGCAGCGCCTTTTGTAACTTTGCCCTTCAGGGCATGAGCCCATAAGCCATTTCGAGAGACGGATGAACATCACCACCTTTGCCAAACGCCTTTGCCTGCTTGTTCCGCTGATGATCACCCCTGCCGCCTTCGCGGCAGAGCAGATGATGCCGTCGCCGCCGCAACTGGCAGCCAAGTCCTACGTGCTCATGGAAGCCTCCAGCGGCAACATCCTGGTCGAGAACAATGGCGACCAGCGTCTGCCTCCGGCGAGCCTGACCAAGTTGATGACCGCCTACATCGCGACCCTGGATATCCGTCGCGGACAGATCGGCGAGAGCGACCCGGTAACCGTCAGCGAAAACGCCTGGCGCACCGGTGGTTCGCGGATGTTCATCAAGGTCGGCACCCAGGTCACCGTCAGCGATCTGCTGCACGGGATCATCATCCAGTCGGGTAACGACGCCAGCGTGGCGCTGGCCGAACACATCGCCGGCAGCGAAGACGCCTTCGCCGACATGATGAACAAGACTGCCGGCGACCTCGGCATGAGCAACAGCCACTTCATGAACCCGACCGGCCTGCCGCACCCGGAGCACTACTCCTCGGCGCACGACATGGCCGTGCTGGCTCGCGCGATCATCCACGAAGACCCGGCTCACTACGCGATCTACTCGCAGAAGGAGTTCTTCTGGAACAACATCAAGCAGCCCAACCGCAACCTGCTGCTGTGGCGTGACAAGACCGTCGATGGTCTGAAGACCGGCCACACCGACGAAGCCGGCTACTGCATGGTATCGTCCGCCGTTCGTGACGGCATGCGCCTGATCGCCGTGGTATTCGGTACCAACAGCGAACAGTCCCGCGCCGCCGAGACCCAGAAGCTGCTGACCTACGGTTTCCGCTTCTTCGAAACCCAGACCTTCTACCAGAAAGGCACCGAGCTGGCTCAGGCCCAGGTCTGGAAGGGCACCAGCAGCCAGGTCAAAGCCGGTCTGGCCGAAGACCTGACCATGACTTTGCCTAAAGGCCAATTGAAGAAACTGGCCGCCAGCATGACCATGAACCCGCAACTGGTTGCACCGATCGCCAAAGGTGACGTGATCGGTAAAGTCGAAGTCAAACTGGATGACAACGTTGTTCACAGCGCCGACCTGATTGCGCTGGACGGCGTCGAGGAAGGTGGTTTCTTCCGCCGGGTGTGGGATAGCATTCGTCTGTTCTTCTACGGGTTGTTCAACTGATATCGTGACCTGCCATGCCCCTGCCACCATGCAGGGGCATTGTTGTTGCCACGGCTTACGAGGCCGGTACTGCCATGACTCAAGCTGACGTCAAAGCGCCAAAAATCGAATTCCCCTGCGCGGATTACCCAATCAAGGTAATTGGCGACACCGTGGTCCACTTCAAGGACACCGTGATCGAAGTTCTCAAGAAATACGCCGAGGTCGATATGACCACGCTTGCTGAGCGCCAGAGCAAGGAAGGCAAATACACCACCGTGCAACTGCACATCGTCGCTACCGGCGAAGACCAGCTGCACGACATCAACAGTGCCCTGCGTGCCACCGGTATCGTAAAAATGGTGCTTTGATGTCCGCCAGCCTCGGCTTTCGCGACCTCGGCCTGCTGCCTTACGAACCGGTGCTGGATGCCATGCGCCGGTTCACCGACCAGCGTCAGCCGGGTAGCGGCGACGAAGTCTGGCTGGTCGAGCACCCGTCGGTCTTCACCCAGGGCCAGGCCGGCAAGGCCGAGCACCTGCTGGTGCCGGGCGATATCCCGGTGGTTCAGACCGATCGCGGCGGCCAGGTGACCTACCACGGCCCCGGCCAACTGGTGGCCTACCTCATGCTCGACGTGCGTCGTCTGGGCTTTGGTGTCCGTGAGTTGGTGACGCGTATCGAACGCTGTCTGGTCGAGTTGCTCGCCAGCTACGGTGTCGAGGCCGCGGCCAAGCCCGATGCGCCGGGTGTTTATGTCGATGGAGCGAAGATCGCGTCCCTCGGCCTGCGAATCCGCAATGGCTGCTCGTTCCATGGCCTTGCCTTGAATGTGGACATGGACCTTGCGCCATTCCGCCGAATTAATCCCTGCGGGTATGCCGGGCTGGCCATGACCCAGCTACGCGACCAGGCAGGGCCGATCGAACTCTCCGAGGTCAGGGCAAGGCTGCGCGGACAGCTGGTCAAGCACCTCGATTATGCTGAGCAGACGACCCTTGCGGGCGGAATCGACTGAAAATGACTATTGTGCAAGAACTGGTGCAAAGCACCGTGACCCCGGCCCCTCGGCCGAAGGTTGAAGCCGGTGTGAAACTGCGTGGCGCCGAGAAGGTTGCGCGTATCCCGGTAAAGATCATCCCCACTGACGAACTGCCGAAGAAACCCGACTGGATCCGCGTGCGCATCCCGATTTCTCCGGAGATCGATCGCATCAAGCAACTGCTGCGCAAACACAAGCTGCACAGCGTTTGCGAAGAGGCATCCTGCCCGAACCTGGGTGAGTGCTTCTCCGGCGGTACCGCGACCTTCATGATCATGGGTGACATCTGCACCCGTCGCTGCCCGTTCTGCGACGTCGGCCATGGCCGCCCGAAAGCGCTGGACGCTGACGAGCCGAAGAACCTGGCGGTCGCCATCGCCGACCTGCGCCTGAAGTACGTGGTCATCACCTCGGTGGACCGTGACGACCTGCGTGATGGCGGTGCCCAGCACTTCGCCGACTGCATCCGCGAGATTCGCGCGCTGTCCCCGGGCGTCCAGCTGGAAACCCTGGTGCCGGACTACCGTGGTCGTATGGATGTGGCCCTGGCGATCACCGCCCAGGAGCCGCCAGATGTGTTCAACCACAACCTGGAAACCGTACCGCGTCTGTACAAGGCCGCGCGTCCGGGCTCGGACTACCAGTGGTCGCTGACCCTGCTGGAGAAGTTCAAGGAACTGGTCCCGCATGTACCGACCAAGTCGGGCTTGATGCTCGGCCTGGGCGAGACCGACGACGAAGTGATCGAAGTCATGCACCGCATGCGCGAGCACAACATCGACATGCTGACCCTTGGCCAGTACCTGCAACCGTCCCGCAGCCACCTGCCGGTGCAGCGTTTCGTCCACCCGGACACCTTCGCCTGGTTCGCCGAGGAAGGTTACAAGATGGGCTTCAAGAACGTCGCTTCCGGTCCGTTGGTACGTTCCTCGTACCACGCCGACCAGCAGGCGCATGAGGCCAAGATCAAGCTCTGATCCCGACCTGTAAAAAAGCCCCCGCACCTGAGAAGGTGCGGGGGCTTTTTTGTGTATTTGGCATCGCGAGCAAGCTCGCTCCTACAGGATTATCACGCGGACATTGTAGGAGCGAGCTTGCTCGCGATAGCGGCCTTCAGCGCGCGCGCAGGCTATCCAGCAGCTTGCGCGTCGGATACCCGTCCGCCGGCCAGCCCAAGGTCTGTTGGGCATTGCGAATCGCTTTGCGGGTGTTGGCGCCGATAATGCCATCTGCCGTGCCGGCCTCATGCCCGGTGGCATTGAGCCGGTCCTGCAACTCGATGCGCTCGCTGCGGCTCAACGGCAGATCGTCCTTCGGCCAGGCGCCACGGATGTAGCCCCCTCCGTCGAAGCGCTCGTTCAGCAAGCTGACCGCCAAGGCGTAGGACGACGAATTGTTGTACTTGAGGATCGCGCGGAAGTTGTCGAGCACCAGGAACGCCGGGCCACGGTAGCCCGCAGGCAGTATCAGGGCGGCGGAGAGTTGCTCGCTGCCGGCCGGGACGCGAGCGCCGGCTGGCAGTTTCAGGCCCAGGTGCAGCCATTCTGCGACGGTTTTGCGTTGAGTGCCGTCAGCCAGCCAGTAATCGAAACCCGGTGCCAGTTCGACTTCGAAGCCCCAAGGCTCACCACGTTTCCAGCCTGAACTTTGCAGGTAGTGGGCGGTGGAGGCGAGGGCGTCGGGGGAGCTGTTCCAGATGTCGCGGCGGCCGTCACCGTCGAAGTCCACGGCATGGGTGTCGTACGTGGTGGGGATGAACTGGGTCTGGCCCATGGCCCCGGCCCAGGAGCCGCGCATGGCTTCGGGGGCGATATCGCCGTTCTGCAGGATCTTCAGCGCCGCCAGCAACTGTGCCTGGGCGAACGCCGGGCGACGGCCTTCATAGGCCAGGGTCGCGAGGGAGCGGATCACCGATTTGTTGCCCTGGAACTGGCCGAAATTGCTTTCCATGCCCCAGACGGACACCAGCACATTGCGCTCTACACCGTAGCGTTGCTCGATGCGGCTCAGCAGTTCGCTGTTCTGCGCCAGCAGTGCCTTGCCGTTGCGCACCCGCAGCGGCGACAGCGCGCCATCGAGGTATTCCCATACCGGGCGGCTGAACTCCGGCTGACTGCGGTCGGCCTTGATCACATCCATATCCGGGGTGATGCCGGCAAAGGCGCGATCGAACAGGCTTGGCGATACGCCGGCTTGCAACGCTTGCTGACGGAAACTGGCCTGCCACTCGGCGAACGTTTGCTGTGGCTGGACTACGATGTCGGCGGATGGCGTGGGCTGGACAAGGACCGGGGCCGGCTGGACTGGCGCGATGGGCAGGGCATCGGCGGCGGTCGGGTGCTCGGCGCAGGCAACGAGCAGGATGAGGCTGAAAGCAGCGGTCAGTTGGCGGAGTTGCCAGCGACGGGAAAGGCGGAAGGGCATGCACGAATCCAGGTAATACGGGTCAGGTGACGACCATATCATGCCTGTGGATTTCCTGCCTTCATGCGGCCTTAAAGCAAGAAGCCTCCCAATCTCTCGATTGGAAGGCTTCGCGGCGGTAGCTGCCTTTGCCCTTTTCCGGTTGTTCCTGGCGGCTGCGGAACAGGGGCTGGGCAATGATGGATTTGGCCTTGTTCGGCCGGGATTTTGCCGATTTCTTGCTCATGGGAGAGGTCCTGCCTGGGTGGATTCGGCGCGAACTATAGGACTGTCACGCGTCCGTCGCAAGGCCGTTGGTCACGATCCTGGCGGTTATTCCGCCGGCAGGTTCAGCCGCTGCCCGGCCATCAGCAGCGAAAGGCGGGTCAGGCTGGTCCACGGCGAACCTTGGGCCTGGCCCTTGATTTGCGCGTCGATGCGTTGGGCGTCAAACAGCAGTTGACCCCAGCGCTGTGCCGAATGGCGTTGCAGTGCCTTGCTCATCAGTGGCTTGCGCTTGTCCCAGACCGGCGGACGAGCCTGGCTGAAGGCTTTGTCCAACGGTACGCCCTGGCTGTACTGCTGGGCCAGGCCGGTGAGGACGCGCAGCTCCCGGGCCAGGGCCCAGAGAATCACCGGCGGCTCGACGCCTTCGCCGCGCAGGCCTTCGAGCATGCGCAGGGCGTGGGCGGCTTCGCCATTGAGGATGGCGTCGACCAGGCCGAAGACGTCGAAGCGCGCGCTGTCGGCGACCGCACCCTGGACCGTTTCTACGGTGATGGTGTTGCCGTCGGCGAGCAGCTTGAGCTTTTCGATTTCCTGGGCGGCGGCCAGCAAGTTGCCTTCGACCCGCGCGGCGATCAGTTCCACCGCATCACGCTGCGCCGCCAACCCGGCCTGGGCCAGGCGCTGGTTGATCCACTGCGGCAGTTGCTGGGTGTCGACCGGCCAGATCTGGATGAACTGCACCTGCGGCCCTTCGACGAGTGCTTTGCCCCACTTGGTTTTCTGCGCACTGCCGTCGAGCTTGGGCAGGCTGATCAGCAAAAGGGTGTCTTCGGCGGGGCGTGAGCAATATTCGATCAGCGCCGCAGCGCCCTTGTCGCCCGGTTTGCCGGAGGGTAGGCGCAGTTCCAGCACGCGTTTCTGAGCGAACAGCGAGAGGCTGGCACCCGCCTGGAGCAGGGTGCCCCAGTCGAAGTTGGCATCGGCGCTGAATACCTGACGCTCATCGAAGCCCTGCTGACGCGCAGCCAGGCGAATGGCGTCGGCGGCTTCCTGGCACAGCAGCGGATCATCGCCGCTGACCACATAAACCGGGGCGAGCGCGCCTTGCAGGTGCTTGTTGAGCTGGGCGGGAGCAAGTTTCATAAAAGAAGTCGGGGCGCCGAAGCGCCCCGTTCAGCCTCAGCGGGCCGGGATTTCCAGCGGCGATTGCTGGGGTTGGGCTGCCTGGGCGCGGCGGGCCGCTTCCAGTGCCTCGGCTTCTGCCCGGGCGCGCTCGTCGGCCTTGGCTTGCAGCTCGTCGAGCTGGGCCGGAGTCAGCAGTTGCAGGCGCAGCACCATGTTCTGTACCAGGTCGCGACGCATTTCCTTGCGGATCTGGCCTGCTTCCTGGCCGGAGCCAGTGATGTTGTTGCCGTCATGCACGTAGATCTTGCGGACTTCCAGCTTGTCGTTGAGCAGCGGCGTGTTGTTCTGGCCCTGGATCTCGTAGGACAGTTCGGTGCTCAGCTCGTATTCCACCGAGCGAGCGGAGCCGGCGTAGCTGGCGGCGCGCTGGTTTTCGACTTCGTTGGTCAGGACCAGTTTGAACGGCGCGCCAGCATGGACGTTGACGCCGCTGTTCTTCAGCACGTCGCGCAGTTGAGTGACCGTTTCGCCGTAAGCGTTACGGGCGCTCACATCCAGTTCCTTGATGGCCAGCTCGTTGGTCCCGGTACCACGCAGTTGGAAACCGCAGGCGCTGAGCATTACCGCCAGGCCTATTACCAACAAATTGCGTTTGATCATCTTGTTGCTCCCTTGAAACCTTGTGGGCCTTGTCTGTGCGGGCGCCCGCCAGGGCGCCCGGTCCTGTCAGTTGGCGACGATGTTGACCAGCTTGCCGGGTACCACGATGACCTTGCGGATCGTCAGGCCTTCGGTGAAGCGCAGCACGTTCTCGTTGCTGCGTGCGGCGGCTTCGACGTCCTCGCGGCTGGCGGCGGCAGGCATTTCGATCTGCCCGCGCAACTTGCCGTTGACCTGGATGACCAGTTGCAGGCTGTCCTGTACCAGGGCGCTTTCGTCCACGGCTGGCCAGCCGGCGTTGATCGCCGGGCCGCTGTGGCCGAGGCTCTGCCACAGGCCATGGCTGATATGCGGGGTGATCGGAGCCAGGATCAGGGTCACGGCTTCCAGACCTTCCTGGATCAGCGCGCGGTCCAGCTCGCTGTCCTGGGCGGCCTTTTCCAGCACGTTCATCAGGGTCATCACCTGGGCGATGGCGGTGTTGAATTTGTGGTGCTGGCCGACATCGATGCTGGCCTGGCGAATCGCCGAGTGCGTAGCGCGGCGCACGGCTTTCTGCGCGTCGCTCAGGCTGCTCAGGTCGGCCTTGGCCGGCAGGCCCTGGGCGACATGCGCCTGAGCCAGGCGCCAGACACGACGCAGGAAGCGGCTTGCACCCTCGACGCCGGAGTCGGACCATTCCAGGCTCATGTCGGGCGGCGAGGCGAACATCATGAACAGGCGGCAGGTATCGGCGCCGTAGGCATCGATCATTGACTGCGGGTCAACGCCGTTGTTCTTGGACTTGGACATCTTCTCGGTGCCGCCGATTTCCACCGGCAGGCCGTCGGTCTTCAGGCGTGCGGCGATGATCTTGGCTTTGGCATCGCGCTCGAGCTCGACGTCGGCCGGGTTGAACCAGTCCTTGCCGCCATTGCTGGCAACGCGGTAGTAGGTCTCGGCGACCACCATGCCCTGGGTCAGCAGGTTCTTGAACGGCTCGCTGGAACTGACCAGGCCTTCGTCACGCATCAGCTTGTGGAAGAAACGCGCGTAGAGCAGGTGCAGGATGGCGTGTTCGATGCCGCCGATGTACTGGTCGACCGGCAACCAGTGGTTGGCCGCTTTCGGATCGACCAGGCCACCTTCGTAGTTCGGCGACGCGTAACGGGCGAAGTACCAGGACGACTCGACGAAGGTGTCCATGGTGTCGGTTTCACGCTTGGCCGCAGTGCCGCATTTCGGGCAGGTGCACTCGTAGAACTCGGGCATGCGCGCCAGTGGCGAGCCAGCGCCATCCGGCACCACGTTCTCCGGCAGGGTGACCGGCAACTGGTCTTCCGGCACCGGTACGTCGCCGCAGGACGGGCAATGGATGATCGGGATCGGGCAGCCCCAGTAGCGCTGGCGGCTGATACCCCAGTCGCGCAGGCGGAACTGGGTGCGAGACTTGCCCGACTCCTTGCGGATCAGCGCGGCTTCGATGGCGTCGAAAGCGCCGGCGAAGTCCAGACCGTCGAACTCGCCGGAGTTGATCAGTTGGCCATGCTCGCCGTAGGCGGCCTGCCATTCGCTACCGACTTCATCACCGGCGCTGGTGCGGACCACAGCCTTGATCGGCAGTTGGTACTTGGTGGCGAATTCGAAGTCGCGTTCGTCGTGGGCCGGTACGGCCATGACTGCGCCGTCGCCGTAGTGCATCAGCACGTAGTTGGCGACCCACACCGGCAGCTTCTCGCCGGTCAGTGGATGGCGGACCAGCAACGAGGTGGCCACGCCTTTCTTTTCCTGGGTGGCGATGTCGGCTTCGGCAACGCTACCGCTCTTGCATTCGTCGATGAACGCTTGCAGTTCCGGGTTGCCCTGGGCCGCGAGGGTGGCCAGCGGGTGCTCCGCGGCGACGGCGACGTAGGTCGCGCCCATCAGGGTGTCGGGACGGGTGGTGAAGACTTTCAGCGCGCCGGCTTCGCCGATGCTCGCCTCGTCATAGGGGAACTGCACTTCCATGCCGCGGGACTTGCCGATCCAGTTGCGCTGCATGGTCTTGACCTGCTCGGGCCAGCCCGGCAGATCGTCGAGGCTTTCCAGCAGTTCGTCGGCGTAGTCGGTGATCTTGAAGTAGTACATCGGGATTTCGCGCTTCTCGATCAGCGCGCCCGAACGCCAGCCACGGCCGTCGATGACCTGCTCGTTGGCCAGTACGGTCTGATCGGCCGGGTCCCAGTTCACGGTACCGTTCTTGCGGTAGATCACGCCTTTTTCGAACAGGCGGGTGAACAGCCACTGTTCCCAGCGGTAGTAGTCCGGCTTGCAGGTGGTGACTTCACGCGACCAGTCGATGGCCAGGCCCAGGCTCTTGAGCTGGGTCTTCATGTAGTCGATGTTTTCGTAGGTCCACTTCGCCGGCGCGACGTTGTTTTTCATCGCGGCGTTTTCTGCCGGCATGCCGAAGGCATCCCAGCCCATCGGCTGCAGGACGTTCTTGCCGAGCATGCGCTGGTAGCGCGCGATCACGTCGCCGATGGTGTAGTTGCGCACGTGCCCCATGTGTAGCTTGCCGCTCGGGTACGGGAACATCGACAGGCAGTAGTAAGTGTCCTTGCCTGGCTGTTCACTGACTTCAAAAGACTTGTGCTCGTCCCAGTAGGACTGGGCGGCGGCTTCGATTTCGCGGGGCTGATAGTGTTCGTGCATGGCTACTTTGCGCTGAGAAATGGGAGACCTTATCCAGGCCGGTTGAAAACCGTTTGTGCCCGGTAATCCGGTGTCAAGAGTGAACGCCGTAGCATACATGACCCCCAACGGTCGTGGGAAACCCTGATTGCATCGCGGGCCGGCGCCAGGGCCGTTGGTCGCGGCGTCCAGCCGCTTTTGCCGGTGACGCTAAGCTCATGTCTGGGGGAGATGAATTTTATCTTCGATGAGGTGAACGGATGGGAGATTCGCAGCTACAAGCATTGAAACCGGAGCTTTACGAACGACTGATCGACCGTCTGGGACTGGCCCTGGATGTGGCCCGGACCTCGGTTCGATTACGCGATGAAATGCCCGACGAACTGGAACTGCGTGGTTTGAGCAGCGCCGAGTTCGACGTTATCAAAGCCTATCTCGAGTCCGCGCCGGCACGCGGGCAAAAAGTTTCCGGCGTTGCACCCTCAATGGAAGCGCCCCCTTCGGGTCGGGTCATCTGGCTCAAGGACAAGGCACGTTCTACCGCAGCGCTCAAAACCCGAGCGCTGCAACGCAAATAGCGTTAGGCCTATCACGGCGCAGTCTGGAGTGCGCCACCGCAGCATTCTTTTCTCCGATACGGCGCCTGGTTACTGTTTCCAGGCGCCGATTTCTCTTAGGCTTCGCGCATTTCAGGGAGATGCCCGATGCCGTTTCGTTTCTTCGTCAAACAATGGTTGATGCCGCCAGGCATTTTCTTCGTGCTGCTGATTGTCGGCTGGTGGCTGCGCAAATCGTGGCCGCGTACGGCCCGTTTGTGCTTCGTCGCGGGATTCGGCGGCCTGTTGGCGATGAGCCTGCCGGTGGTGATGCAGCAAATGGCCAGTCAGCTCGAGACCGAGCCGGCGTTGAGCGTGGACCAGTGGGCAACGTTGGCCGAGCGCGCTGATGCCATCGTCGTCCTCGGTGCAGGGCGCGAGCGCGGCGACCCGGCCTGGGGCTCGCAAGACCAGCCAACCGGGGTGGCCCTCGAACGCATGCGCTATGCCGCGCAACTGGCCAAGGCGTCCGGGCTGCCAGTACTGACCACGGGCGGTCTGCATTACGGCTCGCCGCCCAGCGAAGCACGGCTGATGGCCGATTCGATGCAGCGGGATTTCGGTGTGCCGGTGCGCTGGCTGGAGGAAGAGAGCCGCACCACCTGGGAGAATGCCGAGCTGAGCGCCGCGATGCTGCTGCCACAAGGGGTCAAGCGGGTTGTCGTGGTGACCCAGGCCTGGCACATGCAGCGCTCGGTCTGGAGTTTCCAGCAGGCTGGTTTTGACGTGGTGCCAGCGCCGGTGGGCTTCATGGGCATCGACCACGGCTACCCGTTCGGCGGTTGGCTGCCGCACAGCAAGGTGATGTGGCAAAGCGGCCAACTGTTCAACGAAGCAGTTGGCCTTGTCGGTTACCGACTTTTCTACTGAGGCTCAGACCGTCTTGGCGATCCGGCTGGTCAGCAATGCCCAGCCCAGCAACAGCGTGCAGAGGATCACCAGCGGCCACGAACGCCAGCGCAGGTAAGGCGTCAGTTGCTGCATCGGCACCACTTCGCCGTAGAGGATGGCGCGTTCGAACTGCGGAATCTGCGCGGTGATGCGACCGAACGGGTCGATCAGGCCGGTAACGCCGTTGTTGGTCGAACGGATCATCCAGCGTCCGGCTTCAAGGGCGCGCATCTGCGCCATTTGCAGGTGCTGCAGCGGGCCGATGGACTTGCCGAACCAGGTGTCATTGCTGATGGTCAGGAGGATGTCGCTGCGTGCCGCCAGGCTCGCGGCCAGTTCCGGGTAGACCACTTCGTAGCAGATGAACGGCGCAAGCTGGTAGCCCTTGGCCTGCAGCAGTGGCTGGTCGGCCGGGCCGCGGGCGAAGTCGGACATGGGCAGGTCGAAGAACTGGATCACGCCGCGCAGCAGGTCTTGCAGCGGAACATATTCGCCGAAGGGCACCAGCTTCTGTTTCAGGTAGGTGCCGTCGCCTTCGCCGATCGCGGTGATGCCGTTGTAGTAGCGCCGCTGCTCGTGTTCGATCTGCCGCACCGGAACCCCGGTGATCAGCGCGGAATGCCGATCTCCGGCGAAGCCGCTCATCATGTCCAGATAGCCTTGCACCGAATCCTTGAACACCGGCACCGCGGTTTCCGGCCAGACGATCAGGTCAACCGGCTTGCTGGTGAAGCTCATGTCGCGGTACAGCTCCAGTTGACTGCGCAACTGATTGGGTTCCCATTTCAGGCTTTGTTCGATGTTGCCCTGGATGGCCGCGACCTTCAGGGGATCGCCGGACGGCACGGTCCAGGCATGCCCCTTGAGCCCCAGGCCGATGGCCCACGGGCCGACCAGCAAGGCGATGCCGGCCGCGAGGAAGGCTTTGCGCTGGCGCAGAAGACGCAGGTTGCACAGCAGCGCGGCGGTCAACGCCAGCGTGAAGGACACCAGCCACATGCCGCCCACCGGCGCGAGTCCGGCGAGTGGGCCGTCAAGCTGGCTGTAACCGGCGTAGAGCCAGGGGAAACCGGTCAGGAACCAGCCGCGGAAGGCTTCCTGGCCCAGCCACAGGGCGGCGAAGCCCAAGGCGTCGGCCAGTGGCGCTTCGTTGCGCCGCAGCCAGCGCGCCCAGAGCCAGGCGGGCAGGGCAAAGAACCAGGCGATGGAGGCGAAGAACGCGAGCATCAGCCCGCCGGCCAGCAGCGCCGAGGCACCGCCGTAGGTGTGGATACTGACGTAGATCCACCAGGTGCCGGCGGCGAACAGGCCGAAGCCGTAGCACCAGCCGCGACCCAGCGCCTGGCGCGGGCTCAGCTCGCGCAGGCCGAGGTAGAACAGACCCAGCGACAGCAAGGCCAGCGGCCAGATATCGAACGGCGCGAGCGCCAGCGGAGTCAGGGCGCCGGCCGCCACGGCCAGCAGGTTACCGGGCCAGCCGGGGCGGGTGATCCAACGCATGGTGGTCCTTAGCGGGTGACGGGGGTCAGGCGCAGCAGGTGTATCCGGCGGCTGTCAGCGTTGAGGATACGGAAGCGATACGGCCCGATTTCAGTGGTTTCGTTGCGCTTGGGCAGGTGCCCGAACGCGCTCATGACCAGGCCGCCAACGGTGTCGAACTCGTCGTCGGAGAACTCGCTGTCGAAGAACTCGTTGAAGTTCTCGATCGGGGTCAGCGCCTTGATCAGGAAATCACCGCTGGGCAGCGGTTTGATGTAGCTGTCTTCCTCGACATCGTGCTCGTCCTCGATATCGCCGACGATCTGCTCCAGCACGTCCTCGATGGTCACCAGACCTGCCACGCCGCCGTATTCGTCGATGACGATGGCCATGTGGTTATGGTTGGCGCGGAACTCGCGCAGCAGGACGTTCAGGCGCTTGGACTCGGGCACGAAAGTGGCCGGGCGCAGCAGGTCCTTGATGTTGAAGCTGTCGCCGTTTTCCTTGAGGATCAGCGGCAACAGGTCCTTGGCGAGCAGGACGCCGAGGACATCGTCGTGGCTTTCGCCAACCACCGGATAGCGCGAGTGCGCGGCGTCGATGATCGCCGGGAGGAACTCGCGGGGCGACTGCGACGACTTGATGCTGATCATCTGCGAGCGCGGCACCATGATGTCGCGCACCTGCAGGTCGGCGACCTGGATGGCGCCTTCGACGATGGTCAGCGCTTCGCTGTCGAGCAGCTTGTTCTGGTGGGCTTCGCGCAGCAGCTCAAGGAGCTCCTGGCGGTTTTTCGGCTCATGGGCAAAAGCCTGGGTCAGTTTGCCCAGCCAGGACTTTTGCCCGTTGCTCGATCGATCTTCGCTCATGGCGGTTACTCGTGATCCTTGCAGATATCAGTGTGAGGTGTGTCGTCTTCGTCGTCGGCATAAGGGTCCGGATGACCCAGTTCTGCTAGCAACGTTCGTTCCAGTGCTTCCATTTCCTCGGCCTCATCGTCATCGATGTGGTCGTAGCCCAACAGGTGCAGGCAACCATGGATGACCAGGTGCGCCCAGTGGGCTTCAAGGGACTTTCCTTGCTCGGCGGCTTCACGCTCGACCACTGCCACGCAGATCACCAGATCGCCCAGCAGCGGAATATCGAGCATGTCGTCGGGGACGTCGGCGGGGAAGGACAGTACGTTGGTGGCGTAGTCCTTGTGCCTGTACGTGTGATTCAGTTCGCGGGCTTCAGCTTCGTCCACCAGACGGATGGTCATTTCCGAGTCGGCAGTGCGCTGGCGCAGGGCCAGTTCGCACCAGCGGCGGAACAGGGCGTCATCGGGGGCGGCCGCTTCGGTCGCCCGTTGCAGGTCCAGTTCAAGCATTGCGCGGTTTGCCTTCAGCCTTGGCCTGCTGGTCTTCGAAGCGCTCGTAGGCTTCGACGATGCGTTGCACCAGTGGATGGCGCACCACGTCCTTGGGCTGGAAATGGGTGAAGGTGATGCCCGGCACGCCTTTGAGCACCTCGATGACATGGGCCAGACCCGACTTGGTGCCACGCGGCAGGTCGACCTGGGTGATGTCACCGGTGATCACGGCGGTGGAGCCGAAGCCGATGCGGGTCAGGAACATCTTCATCTGCTCGACGGTGGTGTTCTGGCTCTCGTCGAGAATGATGAAGCTGTTGTTCAGCGTGCGGCCGCGCATGTAGGCCAGCGGGGCGATTTCGATGACCTGGCGCTCGATGAGCTTGGTCACGTGCTCGAAGCCGAACATTTCATACAGGGCGTCGTACAGCGGGCGCAGGTACGGGTCGATCTTCTGGGCCAGGTCGCCGGGCAGGAAGCCGAGTTTTTCACCCGCCTCTACCGCCGGGCGCACCAGCAGGATGCGTCGCACCTGTTCGCGCTCGAGCGCGTCCACGGCGCAGGCTACCGCGAGGTAGGTCTTGCCGGTACCGGCCGGGCCGATGCCGAAGTTGATGTCGTTGCCGAGGATTTCCTTGACGTAGCGTTGCTGGTTCAGCCCGCGCGGACGGATGGTGCCCTTGCGCGTGCGCAGCGAGACGCTGACTTCGTTGATGGCCGGGTTTTCCAGCGCTTCAACCGTGGATTCCTGGAGGTACAGATGGACCATTTCCGGCGACAGTTCAGTGGCCTTGGTCTCGCGATAGAGACGGCGCAGCAGTTGCTCGGCGGAGGAGGTGACCTTGGGCTCGCCAATCAATTCGAACTGGTTGCCGCGATTGCGGATTTCGATGGCCAGGCGTTGTTCGATCAGGCGCAGGTGCTCGTCGAACTGGCCGCACAGGTTGGCGAAACGGTGAGCTTCGAAGGGCTCGAGGATGAAACGATGGGGTTCGATGGGTGCGTTCAAGGTTGTTTTAAGCCGCCCTTGGGCAAGAAATATGTGGTGAAGGATAACCCCAGCCGCGTGCCTGCGAAAGCGCTGAAACGATCAATGGGTGGCGGGTTTGTCCGGCCCCGCCACCGTGCGCGATCATCGGGTGACCCAACGGGTGCACAGTGCAGGACCGGTGGCGGACTGTTCCCACGCCAGTGGTCCCAAGGGCCTGTGCTATAGTTCGCGCCCTCTTTGATTCCGATCTTGCCTGCCGAAAATGACCAAGCGTGAAGCCCCCATCTACAAAGTGATCTTTCTCAATCAGGGTCAGGTATTCGAGATGTATGCCAAGCAGATCTACCAGAGTGATCTGTGGGGCTTTCTCGAAATAGAGGAATTCGTGTTCGGCGAGCGCACCCAGGTGGTGGTCGATCCCAGCGAAGAGAAGCTCAAGGCGCAGTTCGAAGGTGTCACCCGCAGCTTTGTGCCGATGCATTCGATCGTGCGAATCGATGAAGTCGAGCGCCTGGGTACGCCGAAGATCAGTGAGGCCAAGGGCGTCAGCAATGTGATGCCGTTCCCGATGCCTATCTCGGATAAGTAAGCCGGAGAAATAAGCCCGGATCAGGGCAGTGGCGAGAAGGGGGTGCGACCGTCGACGGTCTGCAGCTCCAGCAAATACTTGCGGAAAATCTGCCCGAGCACCTGGGTAGCGACTTCCAGTTCATCACGCTGCATCTGCGCCGACACCTGGTCGGCCAGGTCCAGCGCATCCTCGGCGCCGTTGACCGCCGCCATCTTCAGCACGATATACGCCTGGACGTTGTTGGCGGGGACGCCTTCGCCGCGGAAGAACATCGTGCCCAGTTGCAGTTGCGCGTCGGCGTGGCCTTGCAGCGAAGCCTGCTCGAAATAATTCAGGGCCTGATTGAGGTCGCGCGGAGTGTTCTTGCCATCGTGATAGAACTCACCCAGTTCGTATTGCGCCTGGGCATCGCCGGATTGCGCGGACTGCTTGCAGCGAGTCACGGCGTCGGCGAGTTCTTCTGGGGACGTGTTGAGGGTGCAGCGGCCCGTGGTGGGGATCAGCAACGAGTTACCGCCTGCCATGGCCAGCAGGGGCTGAAGTAGCAACAGGCAGCCCAGGACGAGGGCGCGGCCGGCGCGGTTCATGGTGATCGACTTACCTCTGCAAAGCTGCGGCCAAAGTGTGTCTGGTGGCACATTATGGGATAAGCAGCGCCAACCTTACAAAGTCTTTACCAGAATTTCTGTTAATGAGACGGAATTAACTGCCACGCCTTTGGTTAATTCTTAATAAACAGGGGCGAAAGTCTTACAAGCCATTGGCTTCAAGACTTTCGCCGCCGTTATGTTTACCCGCTGCTTACTTCAGGCTGGCGAAGGCCCGCTCGGCGGCATCGAGGGTGATCTTCAGTTCGGTTTCGCCGTGGGCGATCGAGGTGAAGCCCGCTTCGAACGCACTTGGCGCCAGGTACACGCCGCCTTCCAGCATCAGGTGGAAGAAGCGCTTGAAGCGGTCGGTGTCGCTGCCCATCACGTCTTCGAAGGTGACGATATCGTCGGCCCCGGTGAAGTACAGGCCGAACATGCCGCCCGCCTGGGTGGTGACGAACGGTACGCCCGCCGCGTCGGCGCGCTGTTGCAGGCCGTCCAGCAGGCGGCTGGTGAAGGCGCTCAGTTCGTCGTGGAAGCCCGGACGGCTGATCAGCTTCAGGGTGGTCAGACCGGCGGCCATGGCCAGCGGGTTACCCGACAGGGTGCCGGCCTGGTAGACCGGGCCCAGCGGGGCGATCTGTTCCATGATGTGGCGCTTGCCACCGAAGCAGCCGACCGGCATGCCGCCGCCGACGATTTTGCCGAAGGTCGACAGGTCCGGAGTCACGCCGTAGTGCGCCTGGGCGCCGCCGAGGGCGACACGGAAACCGGTCATCACTTCGTCGAAGATCAGCACCACGCCGTGCTGGTCGCACAGGCTGCGCAGGCCTTCGAGGAAACCCGGCGCCGGCGGCACGCAGTTCATGTTGCCGGCCACCGGCTCGACGATGATGCAGGCCACGTCCTGGCCCACTTCGGCCAGCATTTTCGCGACCGCGTCGATGTCGTTGAACGGCAGGGTCAAGGTGTGTTTGGCGAAGTCCGCCGGCACACCGGCCGAGCTTGGTACGCCCTGGGTCAGCAGGCCGGAGCCGGCTTTCACCAGCAGGCTGTCGGAGTGACCGTGGTAGCAGCCTTCGAACTTGATGATGCTGTCGCGACCGGTGAAGCCACGGGCCAGGCGGATGGCGCTCATGGTCGCCTCGGTGCCGGAGCTGACCATGCGCACCATTTCCATCGATGGCACCAGCGAGCAGACCAGATCGGCCATCTCGGTTTCCATCGCGGTCGGGGCGCCGTAGGACAGGCCGTGCTCCAGTTGCTTGCGCACCGACGCCAGCACGTCCGGGTGGCTGTGGCCGAGGATCATCGGGCCCCACGAGCCGACGTAATCGACATAACGCTTGTCGTCTTCGTCAGTGACGTAGGCGCCTTCGGCGTGTTTGAAGAACAGCGGGGTGCCGCCGACGCTGCGGAAGGCACGGACCGGCGAGTTGACGCCGCCGGGGATGTGTTTCTGGGCGTTGGCGAACAGGATTTCGGAACGGGACATGGTGGTCTCTCGCAAATCAGATACGGGTAAAGAGGGCGTTGAAGGCACGGGCGCGGCGGGTGACTTCCTGCGTGCTGTCGGCACCGAACAGACCGTGGATCACCGCCAGCAGGTCGGCACCGTGCTCGACCAGCGGCGCGGCGTTGTCCAGGGTAATGCCGCCGATGACCGCTATCGGCAGTTTGATCCGCGTGCGGGCCTGCTCCAGCAATTCGACGTTGGCCGCCGGTGCGCCGGGCTTGGTCACCGAGTTGAAGAAGCGGCCGAAGGCGACATAGCTGGCGCCTTCGCGGGCGGCCTGTTCGGCCAGATCAAGCTGGGCATGGCAAGTGGAACCGATGATTGCCTGGCGCCCGAGCAGGGTCCGCGCCGGGGTCAGCGGGCCGTCGGTCTGCCCCAGGTGCACGCCGACGCCCAGGCGCGCGGCCAGTTCAGCGTCGTCGTTGATGATCAGGTGGGTCTTGTAGCGCTCGCAGAGGTCGCGCAGCGCTTCGGCATCGCGCAACCGTTGCGCCTGGTTGTCGCTCTTGTCGCGGTATTGCAGCAGGGTCACCCCGCCTTCCAGCGCGGCCTCGACATAAGGCAGAAACCGGCCGGCCAGCAACTGGCTGTCGGTGATGGCATACAAACCGCGTAGCTTCATTACAGGCGCCTCACAGCAATCAGTGTTTCAGGAGCAGAAATCCAGGGGCAGGCGGCGGGGCACGAACTGGCCCTTGCCCAGTTGTTCGGCGTCGCGCAGGGTCCGCCAGGTGTAATCCAGCGCCGAGCGCACCGCGCTCGGCAGTTGCTCGCCAAGGGCCAGACGGCCGGCGAGGGCGCTGGCCAGTGTGCAGCCGGAACCGTGGTAGCTGCCGGGCAGGCGCTGGCAGGTCCAGGTGGATTGCTCGCCGCCGCGGCTGTAAAGACGGTTGTGGATTTCGGTTTCTTCGCCGTGGCCGCCGGTGATCAGCAGGTGCTTGACGAACGGCAGGAGTTTTTCCGCGCATTCGTCGGCCGTGCCCTCGGGCAGTTCGGCGAGGATGCGTGCTTCGGGCAGGTTCGGCGTGGCGATGGTTGCCAGCGGCAGCAGGCGTTCGCGGATCGCGTAGCCAACTTCGTCCTTGCCCAGCCGACCGCCGCCACCGGCGCGCAGCACCGGGTCGCAGACCACCGGCAGGTGCGGATGCGCGCTGAGCAGTCCGACCACGGTTTCGACCATCTCCAGCGACCCGAGCATGCCGAGCTTGACCGCGGCGACCTCGGAATCAGCCAGGACGATGTTGGCCTGGGCCAGTACCCACTCGCGGTCGAGCACGCGGAAGTCCTGGACATTGACGGTATCCTGCACGGTCAGTGCGGTCACGGCCGGAGCGGCGTGACAGCCTTGCGCGATCAGGGCTTCGATATCTGCCTGCAAGCCGGCGCCGCCACTGGGGTCGTGGCCGGAGAGACAGAGGACAACGGGGCGGGAGCTGTAGATATTCATGGTGCGCGAGCTTACCACCAAACTCTTTTAGCGGGTTTGCCGCCGCGCGCGAGTTTTTTGATCGACCGGTCAGAAATATTTTGTTTTATGGCTGTATAGGCCGGGATAGAGCGGCCGCCTTGAAATTCTACGTGGTCGATGGCAGCGCCGAGCGGCTATACTTGCGCGCTTCGAAATTGACATCAGGCACTGCCGGATTTCGTCGTCTCAAACGGACAGGAGGCATCGCGACGCGACCGTGCAGGCCACGCTGGGGCTGTATGCGCTATTTGCTGATCGTTCTGTTGGGCTGGCTTCCGTTGCTGGCCGATGCGGTGGAGTTCGACGACTCGACCCGAAACCTGCCCCTGGGCCGCGTCATGCAGGTGTTCGAAGACCACGACGGGAGTGCCTCCATCGCCCAGGTCAGTGCGCCATCCTTTGCCACCCACTTCCAGCCGCACCAGGCTGATGTGCTCAACGCCGGTTATTCCAAGTCCGCGTTCTGGCTGAAAATCGACCTCCACTACAACGCCATGCCCCAGGCCGCGCCGCGCACCTGGCTGCTCGAGCTCGCCTACCCGCCGCTGGATCACCTTGAGCTGTATCTGCCGGACGCAGGCGGCAGTTACCGCCTGGTCCAGCGCACCGGCGATGCGCTGCCGTATGCCAGCCGACAGATCGCCCAGAACAACTACCTGTTTGAACTGCCCTTGCAGCCGGACCAGTCGCTGACCGTTTATCTGCGCCTGCAAAGCGAAGGCTCGGTGCAGGCGCCGCTGACGCTGTGGTCTGGCCAGGCCTATCTGGAAGCCCTGCCGGCGAAGATCTATGTGCTCGGGCTGATCTACGGCGTGCTGCTGGGGATGCTGGTCTACAACCTGTTCATCTATGTCAGCGTGCGCGACACCAGTTACCTCTGGTACATCCTTTATATCGCCTCGTTCGGTCTCTATCAGTTGTCCGTCAACGGTGCGGCGGTGGCCTATTTCTGGCCGGACAGCCCGTGGTGGGCGAATGCCGCGACGCCGCTGTTCATCGGCGCTGCCGGCCTGTTCGGTTGCCAGTTCGCCCGCAGTTTCCTGCAGATTTCCCGCCACAGCCGGGCCTTCGACCGCCTGTTGCAAGTGCTGGTGGCCTGCTCGGCGCTGGTGATGTTGATGTCGCTGGCGTCCAGCTACGGCCTCGCTTTGCGCCTGGCCACCGCGCTGGCGCTGGCCTTCACCCTGTGCATCTTTGCCGCCGGCGTGTTCGCCTGGCTGCGAGGCATGCGGGTAGCGCGCTACTTCATCATCGCCTGGTCGGCGTTTCTGCTCGGTGGCCTGGTCAACACGCTGATGGTGCTCGGCTACCTGCCCAACGTCTTCCTCACCATGTACGCCAGCCAGATCGGCGCGGCGCTGGAGGTTGGCCTGCTGTCGCTGGCCCTGGCCGACCGGATCAACGGCATGCGCGATGAACAGGCACGAACCCTGCGCGAAGCCGGTCATGCGCTGGAGCAAATGAACCAGCAACTGGCCCACAGCAACCGCCTCAAGGATCAATTCCTCGCCACCGTGACCCACGAACTGCGCACCCCGATGAACGGCGTGATCGGCTCGCTGGAACTGATGCAGACGCTGACGCTGGAAGCCGAGTTGGGCCACTACCAGCACACCGCCAGCGTTGCCGCGCAGAACATGATGCGCATGGTCGATGACATCCTCGTCCTCACTGAACTGCAGGCCGGCCGGCTGGCCGCGCGCAACGAGCCGTTCAGCCTGCGTGGCCTGCTGCACGAATTGCGCGGGCGGTTCCACCCGACAGCCCTGGACAAGGGCCTGCTGCTGAACCTGGACGCGGCGGAAGAACTGCCGGACCGGATCGTCGGCGACCGGCACAAGCTGGCCCTGTGCCTTGGCCACCTGCTCGACAACGCCCTCAAGTTCACCCACCGCGGCGGCGTCAGCCTGCAGGTGCGAGGTGTCAGGGCGCAGGGGCAGTCGCTGCACTTGAGTTTCGTCGTGCGCGACAGCGGCATCGGCTTCGCCGCGCTGGACGAGACCCTGCTGTACCAGCGTTTCTTCCAGGTCGATGGCTCGATGAGCCGCGAATACGGCGGGCTCGGCATTGGCCTGGCGATCTGCCGGAAGCTGGCCGGGCTGATCGATGCCCGATTGCAGCACAGCTCGGTGCCGGGCGAGGGCAGCCGCTTCGAGCTCGGGGTAGCGGTGACCCTGGCAGCGCCGCAGGGCGATGCCCAGGGGCAGGTGTCATATCGCGGCTAGTGTGGCGTTTATGTCACTTTGACCGGACGGCGGGGCGTGATTCACTGGGTTTTTCAGACACGTCCCATACGATCAGGAGCCCGCATGAACCTGCATCAGTACGCTGAAACCCACGAAGTCACCAACCAGCCGCCGTCCCTCGATGGCGCCAACCTCTACCGCCTCGACCTGCCGTTGCAGGAGTGGAGTCGCAGGTTCGGGGCCGGTTGGGCCGAGTCGCGGATCGATGCCTACGGTGCCCTCGCCGGCGGGCCGCTGATGGCAGCGGGCTTTCTCGCCAACCAGAACAAACCGCAATTCGTCAGCCACGACCGCTACGGCCACCGGATCGATCTGGTGGAGTTTCATCCGGCCTATCACGAGCTGATGCGCACGGCCGTTGAACACGGCCTGCCGTCACTGCCCTGGACCGACCCGCGGGAAGGCGCGCATGTCGCCCGCGCCTCTATGACCTACCTGCACAGCCAGGCCGAAGCCGGCAGTGGCTGCCCGCTGACCATGACTTTCGCCGCGGTGCCGGCGCTGAAGTTGCAGCCGGAACTGGCGCACTACTGGTTGCCCAAGGTGCTGGCCACCGAGTACGACCCACGCAATGTCGGCGACCGGCACAAGGCCGGGGTCACCATTGGCATGGCGATGACCGAGAAACAGGGCGGCACCGACGTGCGGGCCAACACCACCCGGGCCTACCCGGTGGGTTCGCCGGGGCCGGGCCAGGCGTATGAATTGGTCGGTCACAAATGGTTCTGTTCGGCACCGATGTGCGACGCCTTCCTGACCCTGGCGCAGACCGAAAAGGGCCTGAGCTGCTTCCTGCTGCCGCGCCATCGGCCGGACGACCAGCGCAACGAGTTCTACGTGCAACGCCTGAAGAACAAGCTCGGCAACTGGTCCAACGCGTCCAGCGAAGTGGAGTTCCGCGGCGCCCTGGCCTGGATGATCGGCGAGGAAGGCCGCGGCGTGCCGACCATCATCGAGATGGTTGCGATGACCCGCTTCGACTGCATGGTCGGTTCCAGCGCGTTGATGCGCCAGGCCCTGACCCAGGCGGCCCATCACTGCGCGCACCGTCAGGTCAGCGGCCGCCTGTTGGCGGAACAGCCGCTGATGCAGAACGTGCTGGCGGACCTCGCGCTGGAAAGCGAAGCGGCGCTGGCCCTGAGCCTGCGCATGGGCCATGCCCTGGACCATCTCGACGACCCGCACCAGGCCCGCTTCGCCCGGCTGGTGACGGCGGTGGGCAAGTATTGGATCTGCAAACGCGCCCCGGCCATGATCAACGAGGCCGCCGAGTGCATGGGCGGTGCCGGTTATGTCGAAGACAGCATTCTCCCGCGGCTGTACCGCGAGGCGCCGGTGAACTCGACCTGGGAAGGCTCGGGCAACGTCCAGTGCCTGGACGTGCTGCGGGCGTTGTCCAAAGAGCCGGGTGTTCTCGACAGCCTGTTCGCCGAACTCGGCGACGGCCACGGCGACCCGCGTCTGGCCGCGCATATCGGCAACCTCAAGGCGGCGTTCGCCGACACCGGCGATATCCAGTACCGCGCCCGGCAACTGGTCGAAGAAATCGCCGTCGGTCTGCAGGCCAAGCTGCTGCTGGAGGCGGGCAACGCCACGGTGAGCGACGCCTTTATCGCCAGCCGGCTCAGTGGCGGCGGGCGGGTCTATGGCACCTTGCCGCGAGGCGTGGACGTCGCCGCGCTGGTGCAACGGGCCACGCCGGCCTGGCCGCTCTGAACGGGCGTGCCTTTGGCCGCGGATGTAGGCAAGATGGAAACCTGCATGTCAGACAGGAAGTAACCAGTGAGCCGTTTTGATGAAGCCTTCGTTGTCGTAGAAACCGCCGAGCAAGCTGTCGATCGCCTCGCGGCCCTGCACGAAAACGCGACTACCGCCTTGAGCCAGGCGCTCAAGCGCTACCTGAAGGACCGTACCGAGCCGGATGCGGACGAGCGTGCGCAGTTCCGTTATCCCGAACTGCGCCTGACCTATCACTACAACGGTGAGGTCGCCGCCACCACCCGCGCCTACGCCAAGGTCCAGTTGCCGGGCACCTATAGCGTCACCGTCACCCATCCGGCGGCATTCCGCGGCTACCTGCTGGAACAACTGCGCCCGTTGATGCAGGACTTCACCGTCACCGTCGAAGTGGGCGTCAGCGAACAGAACATTCCTTACCCCTACGTGGTCGAGCAGGGCGATGAACTGGCCGGCACCGGCATCACCGCCGCCGCGCTGGCGCGGGTGTTTCCGAGCACCGACCTGTCCGCCGCCACCGATGGTATCGCCGACGGCCTGTACGACTGGGGCAGCGCCGAGACCCTGCCGCTGGCGCTGTTCGACGCCGCGCGGGTGGACTTCTCGCTGCGCCGCCTGGTGCATTACACCGGCAGCGACTGGCGCCATGTGCAGCCGTGGATCCTGCTGACCAACTACCACCGTTACGTCGACCAGTTCATCAGCCATGGCCTTGAGCAATTGCGCGACGACCCGCGCTTCGTGCGCATGGTCCTGCCGGGCAACGTCATCATCGAAAAGGCCATGGACAACGGCGAGGCCCAGGCGCTGGTGGCCGGGGTGGTCTGGCACCGCTACCAGATGCCGGCCTATCACCTGATCGCCGCCGATGGCGACGGTGTCACCCTGGTCAACATCGGCGTCGGCCCGTCCAACGCCAAGAACATCACCGACCACTTGGCGGTGCTGCGTCCGCATTGCTGGCTGATGATCGGCCACTGCGGCGGCCTGCGGCAGTCGCAGACCATCGGTGACTACGTGCTGGCCCACGCCTACATGCGGCGCGACGGCATTCTCGACCGCGTGGTGCCGCCGAACATTCCGATCCCGGCCTTGGCCGAAGTGCAGATGGCCTTGCAGGAAGCGGCGGCGCAGGTCACCGGCGAACGTGGCGACGAACTGAAGAAACGCCTGCGCACCGGCACCGTGCTGACCTACGACGACCGCAACTGGGAACTGCGCTGGGCGCAGGAACGACCGTTGATCAACCTGTCGCGCGCCGTGGCGGTGGACATGGAAAGCGGCACTATCGCCGCTCAGGGTTATCGCCTGCGGGTGCCTTACGGCACGTTGCTGTGCGTCTCCGACAAGCCGCTGCACAGCGAGATCAAGTTGCCGGGCGCGGCCAACGCCTTCTACAACCGCGCCGTCAGCCAGCACTTGAAGATCGGCATCGCCGCCCTCGATCTGCTGCGCACCGAACTGAACTCGCTGCACTCGCGTAAACTGCGCAGTTTTGACGAGCCGCCGTTCCGCTGAGGCCCCATGCCGTTACCCCCACGCTCCACGCCGCGCCGCCCCGCGGCAAAACCCGCCGGTCCGCGACGCCCGCCCAAGGCGCCGCCGGCCGAGTCGCGGTTGATCCTGTTCAACAAGCCCTTCGACGTGCTGACCCAATTCAGCGACGGCGAGGGGCGGGCGACCCTCAAGGATTTCATCGCGGTGCCCGGCGTCTATCCCGCCGGTCGCCTCGACCGCGACAGCGAAGGCCTGCTGCTGCTGACCAACGACGGCCAGTTGCAGGCGCGCATCGCCGACCCGAAGCACAAGCTGCCGAAAACGTATTGGGTGCAGGTGGAAGGCGAGCCGAACGAAGAGCAGATCCAGCGCCTGCGCGACGGCGTCGAACTGAATGACGGCATGACCCTGCCGGCCCAGGCCCGGCAACTGCAAGAGCCGGAACTCTGGCCACGCAATCCGCCGGTGCGGTTTCGCAAGAGCGTGCCGACCTCTTGGCTGGAGTTGATCATCAAGGAAGGGCGTAACCGCCAGGTGCGACGAATGACCGCAGCGGTGGGGCTGCCGACCCTGCGTCTGGTGCGGGTCAGGATCGGCGACTGGACTGTGGACGGGCTTGAGCCAGGCCAGTGGAAGGAAGTGCCTGCGAAGCGCTGAGGCTTACTGATGAAGCTCGATCCAGGTGATCACCACGCTCTTGATGACGAAGGCGAGGACACCCAGGCCGAGCGCGAAAAACAGGATGAACGTGCCGAGTTTGCCGGCCTTGGACTTCTTTGCCAGGTCCCAGACGATGAAGCCCATGAAACCAATCAGGATGGTGACGAGGATGGTCATCATCCACTCTTCGAACAACACAGGATCCATCGATTTTCTCCGGCGGCGTGAGGCGCGCAAGTATACGCCTCACCCTCAGGGCTGACTAACGCAGGTGCGTCAGCGGCAGCTCCGTACTGGCCAACACTTGATTCAGGACAAAGCTTGAGCGAACGCTGGTCACGCCCTCGATACGGGTCAGGTGACCGAGCAGCAGTTTCTGGTAATGATCCATGTCCGGCACCACCACTTTGAGCTGGTAGTCGGCGTCCATCCCGGTGACCAGGCTGCATTCCAGCACCTGCGGCAGGTTGCGGATCGCCGCTTCGAAGGTTTCGAAGCGCTCGGGGGTGTGTCGGTCCATGCCGATCAGCACGTAGGCAGTCAGGCTAAGGCCGAGCTTCTTGCGGTCCAGCAGCGCGACCTGGCGGGAGATGAAGCCGTCGTCTTCCAGTTGCTTGACCCGGCGCGAGCAGGGCGAGGGCGACAGCCCGATGCGCTCGGCCAGTTCCTGGTTGGAGATGCGTGCGTCGCGCTGCAATTCGGCGAGAATGCTCAGGTCATAGCGGTCCAGCTTGCTCATCGATCAGGCCTTTTCTGTTTGAATTGCTGACAATTATTAATATTTAGTAAAAAATTGCGCAAGTGGTGTTTTTTTTCGCAATCTTCGCAATCCTCTATCACCTCTATTTTCCTATGATTGTTTCCAGAATC
Organism: Pseudomonas sp. 20P_3.2_Bac5; assembly: GCF_025466035.1. Classification (NCBI taxonomy): domain Bacteria; kingdom Pseudomonadati; phylum Pseudomonadota; class Gammaproteobacteria; order Pseudomonadales; family Pseudomonadaceae; genus Pseudomonas; species Pseudomonas sp. 20P_3.2_Bac5. The sequence goes on from NZ_JANLOA010000128.1 coordinate 155,187, forward strand.
ACTGCCCGGACACACGTCCACGGCGACTGACTCAATCAGGACAGTCGCGGCCAGCAATCCCACAGGGTTGTGCTTGGCCCCCGGGCTACACACGGTCCACAAGACAGGTGTGAGGTGAGCCGGCGTCACAAGCGCCGAGCCAGGACAAAATTCTCAAAGGGCGACCCAATGGTCGCCCTTTTTTAATGTCCGAGATTTCATCTGGCGACCGGAACTGCGCCTGCTAGAGTGGCGCTGTGATCATTTCCTACGATGAAAGAGGAACAGCATGACCTTGCGTATCTGGCCGTTGGTGGGTGTCGGCGTGCTCTGCCTGAGCCTGGGCGTCTATGCCGATGACGAGCGGGATCACCGCGGGCCTTCGGAGTCCCGAGGTGGCGAGCAGCACCAGCAGGGATCGCCGCTGGGCCAGCGGCCGGACGAAGTGCGACAGACCCAGCAGCCGCGCCAGGGCCATTACCAGGACATCCCCCGGCGCAACGATGGCAATCCGAACTGGCAGGGCAACCAGGGCGGTCAACGACCGCAGCAGCCGAACTGGAACGGCCGCCCCAGCGGGCATGGCAATGGCTGGGGCCCGGGGCCGCAGTATCGGCCGGGGCACACCATCGACCGTTTCCCTGATCGTTTTTCGCGGGTGCCGTATCGCGGCCAGGACTACTTTTTCTCTGGCGGCTACTGGTATCGCCCGCATGGCGGCGGCTACGTCGTGGTGACCCCGCCTTACGGCGTGCGGGTGAGCTACCTGCCGGATTACGCCCGCGAGATGTGGATCGGCGGGGCGTTGTTCTTCCTGGTGGCGGACACCTATTACCAGTACCTGAATGACAGCCGCGACTACGTGGTGGTCAATCCGCCGCAGGTCCAGCAGCCCGTGCCGGTGCAGGGCAGCGGCTATGACGTGATCGCCTACCCGATGCAGGGCCAGCCGCCGCAGCAGGTCGAGCAGGACCGCTACCAATGCCATCGCTGGGCGGTGGAGCAGAGTGGTTTCGACCCGGCCTATGCCACCCAGACGCCACCGGTGCAGGTGGCGGATACCTATCGGCGGGCGATGGGCGCTTGCATGGCGGGGCGGGGGTATAGCGTCAACTGATCTTGGGGCTCAATCGCTGGCGTGTCGGGGTGCCGAACCGCCGCGATTGAGGCCCTGGAGATCACCCCTAAACCGGATCCGCATGTACCAGCACCTCGGCCCGCGGATACTCCCGTGTGATCGCCGCTGCCGCGTCCTCGCACAACCCGTGCGCCTGGGTCAGCGGCAACGCCCCCGGCAATTCCAGATGCACCTGCACGAACCAGCGATTTCCCGAAACCCGCGTGCGCAGGTCATGCGCCCCGACCACGCCCGGCACCGCACACACCAGACCGAGCATCCGCTCGCTGACATCCGCCGGCAATTCCTCGTCCATCAGCGTGGCAAAGCTCTCGCGAGCGATGGTCAGCGCGCTCCAGAGGATGTAGACCGCAATCCCCAAGCCGAAAAACGCATCCAGTTGCGGCCAGCCAAACGCTGCCAGCAACAGGGCGACGAGGATGCTGCCGTTGAGCAGCAGGTCGGAACGGTAATGCAGCGAATCAGCCCGCACCGCCGTGGAGCCGGTGATGCGGATCACCCGCGCTTGCACCATCAGCAGCGCCACGGTGAGCACCAGCGACAACACCATCACCGCCACGCCCAGCCCGGCATTGCCCAGCGGCTGAGGGTTCTGCAGCCGCTCCACGGCCTGAAACGCGATCAGCACCGCACTGACACTGATAAACAGCGCCTGCGCCATGCCCGCCAGCGCTTCGGCCTTGCCGTGCCCGTAACGGTGATCTTCATCGGCGGGGCGCAGCGCGTAATGCACCGCGATCAGGTTGAGAAAGGACGCGGCGCCGTCGAGCAGCGAATCGGTCAGGCCGGCCAGCAGGCTGACCGAGCCGCTGAGCCACCAGGCGATCGCCTTGCTGACGATCAGGATGCACGCCACCGCCAGCGAAGCGCGGGTGGCGAGGCGCAGCAGGCGAGCGTGCTCGGCGGAGGTGGTGGTCATGTCAGGCGGCAGGAACCAGGCCGTACATCGCCAGTTGTTCGGTGCTGCCTTTGTGCTGGATCAGGCGTGGGTCGTTCAGCGGCAGACGCTGGCCCAGTTCGCTTTCGATAATGGCTTGCAGGCGGGTGTTGTCCACTTTGCCGTCAGCGCCGATGGCTTCGTTGAGCTTCTCTGGCGAGACCTGCGCGGTGCTGCCGCCCGGCAGGTAGATCGCGCCGCTGGCGAAGTCGATGCCGAAGGCGATCAGGCCGGGGATCACATAGAAGAGGATGCCGACCGCGTCGAGGGCGACGATCACCGGGTCGATCTTGCCTTCGATCTGGCCGCGGCGGTCGGGGTAGAACAGGGTGCCGCAGGCCGTGAGCTGGGTCAGCAGGGCCGCGATCAGGGCGCCGCCAGTGACACGGGAAGAAATACGCATTGAGAGTCTCCGCAATGAAAGCCGCAACGATACCGGCAAAAGGCCGGCTTCAGGGGATAAGACCATGATAGGGCAGGGTGGGTTCGCCGTTATACTCGCCCCATTGTTTGAGGGCTACCATGATTTCCTTACCGATTGATGCCGTTCTGCCAGCGCTGCGCGAAGCCTTGGCGCAACGCCACGAAGCCGTGCTCGAAGCACCGCCTGGCGCCGGCAAGACCACCCGCGTACCGCAGGCGCTGCTGAACGAGCCGTGGCTAGCCGGGCAGACCATCCTGATGCTCGAACCACGGCGCCTGGCCGCCCGCGCCGCCGCCGAACGACTGGCCAGCGAACTGGGCGAAAAGGTTGGCGAGACGGTGGGTTATCGCATCCGCCTGGACAGCAAGGTCGGCCCGCGCACGCGCATCGAAGTGGTCACCGAAGGTATCCTCACCCGCCGTCTGCAGGACGATCCGGCGCTGGAGGGCGTCGGCCTGCTGATCTTCGACGAGTACCACGAACGCAGCCTTGATGCCGACCTCGCCCTGGCCTTGAGCCTCAATGGTCGCGAACTGCTGCGCGATGATTCGCCGCTGAAAATCCTGCTGATGTCCGCCACCCTCGAAGGTGAACGCCTATCGGCGCTGCTGGACGATGCCCCGGTGATCAGCAGCGAGGGCCGCATGTTCCCGGTGCAGATGCGCTGGAGCCGCCCGTTCCAGCCAGGCGAGTACATCGAGCCACGGGTTGTGGACACGGTGCTGCAGGCGCTGGACGACGAAAGCGGCAGCCTGCTGGTGTTCCTGCCGGGTCAGGCCGAGATTCGCCGCGTGCACCAGTCGTTGCAGGAAGCGCTGGCGGGCCGCGCCGGCATTCTGCTGTGCCCGCTGCATGGCGAACTCGACCTGTCTGCCCAGCGCGCCGCCATCGAGCCAGCTCCGGCAGGCATGCGCAAGGTGGTGCTGGCGACCAACATCGCCGAGACCAGCCTGACCATCGATGGCGTGCGGGTGGTGGTGGATGCCGGCTTGGCGCGGGTGCCGCGTTTCGACCCCGGCAGCGGCATGACCCGCCTCGATACCCAGCGTATTTCCCGCGCCGGCGCGACCCAGCGTGCGGGTCGCGCCGGGCGTCTGGAGCCGGGCGTGTGTTACCGGCTGTGGTCCGAGGCCCAGCACGAACAACTGGCCGCCTATGGCACCGCGGAAATCATCCAGGCCGACCTCTCCGGGCTGGCCCTGCAACTCAGTCGCTGGGGCGTGACCCCGGCGCAATTGCGCTGGCTCGATGTGCCGCCCGCCGCCGCGTACGCCCAGGCCCAGGACCTGCTTCTACGCCTCGGCGCGCTGACGGCGCAACGCCTCGGCCTCACCGCGCACGGCCAGTCGATGGCCGAGCTGCCGGCGCATCCGCGTATTGCCCACTTACTGCTGCGCGGCCAGGACCTCGGCCTGACCGCGATGGCCTGTGATGTCGCCGCCTTGCTCGGCGAGCGCGACATTCTTCGCGGTGCGGGCGCCGACCTGCACAGCCGCTTGAGCCTGCTCAGCGGTGAGACCCGCGCCAACCGTGGCGGCCAAGGTGGCGTGCAGCGGGCGCGGCAGTTGTCGCGCCAGTACCGTGGCTATCTGCGGGGCAAACCCGGCGCCGCCGTCGCCGACCCGGATCACCCGCGCTGGCTCGGCGCGCTGCTGGCGCTGGCCTACCCGGACCGGGTGGCCCAGCAGCGCCGCGCCGGGGGCGCCGAGTACCGGTTGGCCAATGGTCGCGCCGCGCAGTTCGGCGAGGCCGATGCGTTGATGAAAGAGCCCTGGTTGGTGGTCGCCGACCTCGGCAGTCGCCAGGGCCAGCGCGAAGAGCGCATCTATCTGGCTGCCGAGCTTGATCCGGCGCTGTTCGATGACGTGCTCGCCGAGCAGGTCAGCGTGGTCGAGCAACTGGAGTGGGATGAAAAGGAAAACGTCCTGCGCGCCGAGCGCCAGCGCAAGCTTGGCGAACTGGTGCTCAGCCGCGAACCGCTGACCGGTCTCGACGACGACGCCCGTGCCCGCGCCTTGCTCGACCTGGTGCGGCGCAAGGGCTTGGCGCTGCTGTCATGGACCCCGGAACTGCGCCAGTGGCAGGCGCGGGTGGCGCTGCTGCGCCAACTCGATCTCGCCGCGGGCGCTGAGAGCGAATGGCCGGACCTGAGCGACGACGCCTTGCTGGCGACCCTGCCGGACTGGCTGCAGCCGTACCTGGGCAAGGTCACCCGCCTGAGCCACTTCGCCCAGCTCGACCTCTCCTCGATCCTGCGCAATTTGCTGCCGTGGCCGCTACCGCAGCGCCTGGACGAATGGGCGCCGGTGCATATCAGCGTGCCCTCGGGTTCGAACATCCGCGTCGATTACAGCGAGCACCCGCCGGTGCTGGCGGTCCGCATGCAGGAACTGTTCGGCCTGGCCGACACGCCGCGCATCGCCCAAGGCCGGCAGACGGTGTTGTTGCACCTGCTGTCGCCGGCGCGGCGGCCGGTGCAGGTGACCCAGGACCTGGCGAACTTCTGGCGCAGTACCTACGCCGAAGTGAAGAAGGATTTGAAGGGGCGCTATCCGAAGCACTATTGGCCGGATGACCCGCTGGTGGCGGAAGCGACGGCGCGGGCCAAGCCGCGGGGGACCTGAGTGCGCCGTAAAGCGCACTCAGGTTTCAGGTGACTCTCAGCCAGCTTCCGAAAAGTCAGCAACCTGCACATTCCGCCGGAAGCCGCTGGTCAGCACCAGCAGGTAGACCACGCCGACGCCGAACCAGGCCAGGCCGATGCTCAGGGTCAGGGCGGACAGGCTGGTCCACAGCCACAGCGTCAGGGCCAGGCCGACCAGCGGCACCACGCCGTGCAGCAGCAGGTTTTTCGGCTGGCCTTTGGCGAACAGGTGGGTGCGCAGCACGGCCATGTTCACCGCCGAGAAGGCCACCAGTGCGCCGAAGCTGATCAGCGATGCCAGCGTTCCCAGGTCGATGACCAGCGCCACCAGCGAAATCAGCGACACCAGCAGGGTCGCGTTGACCGGGGTGCCGAAGCGCGCCGACAGGGTGCCGAAGCAGCGCTCGGACAGCAGCTTGTCGCGGCCCATGCTGTAGATGATCCGCGAGACGGCCGCTTGCGAAGCCAGTGCCGAGCCCAGGCTGCCGGCCACGAAGGCCGCAGTGAAGAAGTTGGCGAGGAATTGGCCGCCGACCGTGAACATCACTTCATTGGCGGCAGTGTCGGCGTTTTCGAAGTGGCTGCCCGGGATCGCCAACTGACTGAGGTAGGCCAGCACGGTGAACAGCACGCCCGCCGCCAGGGTGGTCAGCATGATCGCGCGCGGCACGGTGCGGCGGGCGTCACGGGTTTCCTCGGCGAGGGTCGATACGGCGTCGAAGCCCAGGAACGACAGGCACAGGATCGCGGCGCCAGCCATCAGCGGGTTGAAGCCAGGCTTGCTGCCGTCGCCCAGCAGCGGCGAGAGGTAGTCGACCGGCCCGCCATTGCCCAGCGAGTGACAGGACAGGGCCACGAAAACCACGATGAAAATCACCTGCGCGCCGACGATCAGGTTGCTCGCCTTGGCGACCGAGCGGATCCCGAGGACGTTGAGCACGGTCACCAGGGCGATCGACACCAGGACGAAAACCCAGGCCGGAATGGCGGGGAAGGCGATGTTCAGGAACAGCCCGATCAACAGGTAGTTGATCATCGGGATGAACAGGTAATCGAGCAGCAGCGACCAGCCGGCGAGGAAGCCGACATTCGAGCCGAAGGCGATATTGGTGTAGGAGTAAGCCGAACCCGCTACCGGAAAGCGGCGAACCATGATGCCGTAGGACGCGGCGGTGAAGAGCATGGCGGCGAGGGTCACCAGGTAGGCGCCTGCGGTTCTGCCACCGGTGGTTTCGGTCACGATGCCGTAGGTGGTGAAGATGGTGAGCGGCACCATGTACACCAGCCCGAAAAAGACCAGGGCGGGCAGCCCCAGCACGCGACGAAGTTGTTCGTCACCCTTCTCTGTGAGGGTGTGATTGCTAGTGGTCATCTGGAATCCCGTTATTTTTTTTATACGGTTGCACGCATGAACCATGCGGTGGCGATACCTGCCGATGCTGTCCTGTGTGCGGGCTAGGCTAGCAGCCGGGGACAAAGCACCGTAAGCGAATTGATAGTGCATGCGCGCAAGGTGTGATTGCCGAGATGCCCGGTCTAGAGCGCTAGCGCCTTCAGGCGTTGAACCCCAGTGCCGCCGAAATCTCCCCGCTCGCCGCCAGCAGGGCATCGAGAAACGCCTCCTGCGCTGCGGGCGTGTTCATTACCGCGTCAGGACCGGACAGGTTGATCGCGGCGGTGATGGCGCCGCTGTGATCGCGGATTCCGGTGGCGATGGCGGTGGAGTAATCCGAGCGGTGCAGTACCCAGCCGCGTTCACGGTCTTCGGAGATCAACCGGCGCAGTTCCGGCAGGGTGCGCGGCGCGGGCGGCGGATAGTCATCGAGGCGCACGTGCTGGTAAAGCTGGCTCAGTTCGTTGTCGTTCAAGGCCGTCAGCAGTACCCGGCCCAGGGCTGTGCCGTGACAGGGCAGGCGGGTGCCGATGGGGATGTTCACCGTCAGGCGCTGCGGGGCGAAGGCGCGGTAGATGTAGAGGCTGTCGGTTTGTTCGCGAATGCTCAGGTGACAGGACAGCGAGGTGCGGTCACGCAGGTCGTTGAGGTGGGGCATGGCAACTTCGACGATGTCGCGGCTGGCGAGGTAGGCGAAGCCGTCGGAAATGACCCGGCTGCCCAGCTCGAAGTCGCTGCGCCCGACCTTGCGCAGGTAGCCCATGTCCACCAGCGTTTGCACGATGCGGTAGACGGCGGAGGCGCTGACCGCCAGGCGCTCGGCCATGTCCTGCATGCTCAGGGTGCGCTGGCGAGCGTTGAACATGCCGAGGATGGCGAGGCCGCGTTGCAGCGCGGGGACGTGGTAGTCGGTGGGTTCGATGGCGGTCATTGGGGTCTCCTGAGAGGGCCGCAGAGCGGCCCCAAAATAGATCAGCCAAGCAAACTCTCAAGGCTCACCGGCAACCCCCCAAACTCCCCCATCGCATCCAGCAGCGCGTCCTGGAAATACGCCAACGAAGCCCGATCAAAAAGAATGTGGAACCGCGCCAACTCCGCGTTCCCGGCATTGATCACAATCGCATTGAGCCGCGCCACCGAGGTCTGCGCCACGCTCCCCACAGGGAAGGCTTCGCTGCGCAGGTCGACGCCGCACAGCTTGGCCATCACCTCGGCGATATGCCGCCCCGAAAGCTGCACCCAGGCATGGCTGTCCTGGCGCGGCAGCAGATAATTGCGCTGCTCGCTGAACTGCCAGCCAGCTTCTTCGGTGGCAATGCGCTCGCCGCGATCCACCAGGCTGCCCAGCAGCAGATACTCGGTCTGCGACAGCCGCGCCACCAGTGTGCCGTCGGCGAGAAACACGGCCTGGTTGGGTGCCGGCGGCAGTTCGTAGCCACGCTGTTGCAGCCAGGCGGCGGTGTCGGCGCCGCGAAAGCCCACTCGCGGCAGGTCGGTCAGGTCGATGAGCGCGCAGCGCTCGATAGGGTTGAGGCTGGTCATGGCTCAGAGCTCCTGGCGCTGGTTGTCGGGGTCGTAGAACGGCAGTTTCACCACGGTGGCCTGAACCACTTCGCCGCCTTCGACACGGATCGGGATGCGCATGCCCGGCTCGGCCTGGTCGGCGCCGGCGTAGGCCAGGCCAATGATCTGGCCCAGTGTCGCGGAGTACTCGCAGGAGGTGACGTTGCCGCTGATGTCCGCACCGCTGAGCACCAGGTGACCTTCCAGCGGCTGGCTGCTGCCCTTGGGCAGGCTGAAGCCCACCAGTTTGCGCTTGAGCGGCTGGCGTTCGAGGATCTCGATCGAGCGCTTGCCGACGAAGAACGGCTTCTTGCGACCGATCGCCCACTGCATGTCGATCTCGCCGGGGTGGGTCATGCCGTCGGTGTCCTGGCTGATGATTACGTGGCCTTTTTCCAGGCGCAGCAGGCGCTGGCTTTCCACGCCGAACGGACGAATACCGAACGCGGCGCCGGCTTCCATCAGCACGTCCCAGAGTTTGCCGCCATGGCGCGCCGGCACATGGATCTCGTAGCCCAACTCACCGACGAAACCGACCCGCATCAGCCGCGCTGGAATTCCCGCCACGCTGCCAGTGCGCACCGCCAGATAAGGAAAGCCCTCGGCGGACAGATCGACGTCCGCGCAGAGCTTCTCCAGCACCTTGCGCGACAGCGGCCCCGCCACGTTCACCGCGGCCAGGGCGGCGGTGACGTTGGTGATGTCGACGTCCAGGCGCCATTGTGCATTCCACTTGAGCATCTGCTGGTAGATGCGATCGACGCCGCTGGTGGTGGCGGTGACGTAGAAGTGGTGTTCGGCCATGCGGGCGATGACGCCGTCGTCGATCACCACGCCATGCTCGTTGGTCATCAGGCCATAGCGGGTGCGGCCGACTGGCTGTTTTTTGAACGGCATGGTGTACATGCGCTCCAGCAACTCGGCGGCATCCGCGCCGCGCACGTCGAGGCCGCCGAGGGTCGAGACGTCGATCAGGCCGACCTTCTCGCGCACCTGGCGAACCTCGTCCTGCATGCAGCGCTCGCGCTCGCCGGGCTGGCCGTAAAAGGCCGGGCGCTGCCAGATGCCGGCGGGCATCAGCTTGGCGCCGGCGGCGACATGACGGCTGTGCATGGCGGTTTGGCGATACGGGTCGAAGGCGCGGCCGGCGACGTGGGCGAGTTTTTCCGCTTCGAACGGCGGCCGGGCGGTGGTCACCCCGGTTTCGCTGATGCTGCGCTGGGTCGCCTGGGCGACCAGTCGCGCGGTCGGCAGCGCCGAGTGGCGGCCCTGGGACGGGCCCATGCCGACCGTGGAGAAGCGCTTGACCAGTTGCACGTCGCGGTAGCCGCTGCGGGTGGCGTTGACGATATCGCGCACTTGCAGGTCTTCGTCGAAGTCGACGAAATCCTTGCCCTTGGGGTGGGCGAAGATCGGCCAGTCGAAATTGACCCGGGCCTCGCCGGCGAAGGTGACGTCGCCGATGCCCGGCGCCAGTCCCAGCGCCTGCACGGCGGCGGCGGCAACCCGGCTGCCGTCGAGCAGCACATTGTCCAGTTGATGGCGGCCATTCACCGAACCGGCGACGGTCAGGCCGTCGGGCAGCCCGCTGATGGCGAACTCGGCGCGCTGTTCGTCGTAGGCCAGCTTGCCGCCCGCCTGGCACAGCAACTGGTAGACCGGCATGTAGCCGGCGGACATGCACAGCAGGTCGCAGTCCAGCGTCAGGCCGTGTTCGGCGACCTGGCCCTGGGCGGTGATGCGACGGATGTCCACGCCGCTGACGTGGCGCATGCCTTTGTCGTGCAGCGCTTCATAGACGGTGCTGCCGACATGCACGGGGATGCCCTGTTTCTCCAGCGCGACTTTCAGTGCCATGTCGGCGGGTTGCTGGCGCATGTCCACCAGCGCCGCGACCTTCACGCCCTGTTCGGCGAGGTCGAGGGCGGCGAGGTAGCCGTCGTCGTTGCCGCTCAACACCACCGCGCAGTTGCCCGGCTTGACCGCGTACAGCTTCATCAGCCGTTGCGCGGCGCTGGCGAGCATCACGCCCGGCAGGTCGTTGTTGCGGAACACCACCGGCTGGTCGAAGGACCCGGCGGCGACGATGCACTGCTTCGCCCGCACCTTGTACATGCGCCGGCCCTGGATCACCGGCAGGTAGTTGTCGGTAAACCAGGCGTTGCAGGTGGCCTGGGTCAGCACCTGAATATTGGCGTGGCCTTGCACCGCGTCCACCAGCTCGCGGCGCAGGGTTTGCGCGCGCTGGCCGTCGGCGTCGAAGCGGGCGTAGGTCAGCGCGCCGCCGAGCAGCGCCTGCTGTTCCACCAGCAGCACCCGCGCCCCGGCATTGGCGGCGGTGAGGGCGGCGCTGAGTCCGGCGGGGCCGGCGCCGATGATCGCCACATCAACAAACAGGTACGCCTTGTCGTAGTACTGCGGCTTGAAGTTGAGGTCGAGCACGCCGAGGCCGGCTTTCTTGCGGATCAGCGGTTCCCAGACTTTCCACATGCCCTTGGGCTTGTAGAACGAGCGGTAGTAGAAACCCACCGGCATGAAGCGCGAGAACTTGCCCAGGTACGCGTCCTTGTCGTTGTCCAGCGAGCCGTTGAAGTTTTGTCCGGTGACGGTCATGCCAGCGTCGATGGCGTGCGCATCAGCCAGCACGTTGGGTTCGTCCGGCAGTTGCACCAGGGTGTTGGCGTCTTGCCCGGCCATGGTCAGCGGGCCGCGCGGGCGGTGGTATTTGAACGAGCGCGAGAGCAGCCAGCGGCCGTTGGCGAGCAGGGCGCTGGCGATGCTGTCGCCGGCGAAGCCCTGGTAGTCGGTGCCGTCGAAACTGAAGCGCAGGGGCTGCTCGCGGTCGATCAGCAGGCCCATCGGAGCGGGGAGGCGGTTCATCCGGCGATCTCCTCGGTGCGCGGGGCGAACTCGACCCGCTGGGTGAAGATTTCCTTCGCGTCGAAGGTGCGAATGATCTGGTCGGTGACGGTGTGGCGCTCGGCGAGGAACCAGTAGCTGGAGGCGTTGTGCAGCCACCACTCGCGGACGACGCCGGCGAGGTTGTCGCTGTTGAACACGTAGTCGGCCCATTCGGCGTCGCTGCAGGTGGCCGGGTCGGGCATCGCCTTGAACTCGCCACCGTAGGTGAACTCGCTGATGTTTCTCGGCCCGTTGAGCGGGCAGTGCATGATTTTCATGACGTTCCCCTTTAGTGGCTGGCCGCGGTGGCGCCCATTTCGTTGACCTGCTGGAAGGTGCTGAAGCGCTCCAGGGCGAACGGCTTGATCAGCTCCGGCACGCGGCCGCCGCTGGCCACCAGCTCGGCCATGGTCTTGCCGCAGATCGGCGTCGACTTGAAGCCCCAGGTGCCCCAGCCGGCATCGAGGTAATAGTTCTGCACCGGCGACAGGCCCATGATCGGGCTGTAGTCCGGGGTCATGTCGGTGATCCCGGCCCACTGGCGCATCAGCTTGGCGTTGGCCATGAACGGGAACATCTCGATGGCGTGGGCCAGCAGGCTTTCCTTGAGGTCCAGGGTCGAGCGGGTGTTGTACAGCGGGTACGGATCGGAGCCGCCGCCGAAGACGATTTCGCCACGGCTGGTCTGTTGCACGTAGCAGTGCAGGGCGGACGAACTCACCAGCGGGTCGAGGAACGGCTTGAACGGCTGGGTGACCATGGCCTGCAACGGGTAGGTGTGAATCGGCGCACGAATCCCGGCCTTTTGCAGCATCAGCGAGCTGGCGCCGGCGATGGCTTGCACCGCGCAGCCGCACTTCACCGTGCCGCGGTTGGTCTTCACCGCGGTGATACGGCCGTGCTCGATAACCAGGTCCTGCACTTCGGTGAGCTGGTGGATTTCCACCCCGCGCTTGGCCGCCTGCTTGGCGTAGCCCCAGGCCACGGCGTCGTGGCGCGCGGTGGCGCCGTCGATGTGCCAGAGCCCGGCGATCACCGGCAGGTGGCCGGGGTCGAGGTTGAGGGTCGGCACCAGTTCGCGGATCTGCTGGCGGTCGAGCATCTCGGTGCGGCCACCGAAGTGCTTGTTCACTTCGGCGCGCTGGCGGAAGGCGCGCACCGTGGCGTCGGTGTGGGCCAGGGTGAGCTGGCCGCGCTCGGAGTACATGATGTTGAAGTCGAACTCGTTGGAGAGCTCCTGGAACATCTTCACCGACTCGATATAGAAGCGCACGCCCTCGCTGGTCAGGTAGTTGGAGCGGATCACCGCAGTGTTGCGTGCGGTATTGCCGCCGCCGAGGTAGGACTTTTCCAGCACCGCGACATTGGTGATGCCGTGGTACTTGGCCAGGTAATAGGCGATGGCCAGTCCATGGCCGCCGGCGCCGATGATGACCACGTCGTAGGACGGCTTGAGTTCGGTCGGCGGCGGCAGATCGACTTCCGCCGGGTATTCGGAGCTCAGGCCGTATTTCAGGAGATTGAAGGGCATGCGGCCTCCGGATGCTCAGCGAAAGTGACCGACGCCGGTTGTTGCAGACGGGCGGCGGTCAGGGTGTTTTTCATCAGGAAGGCGATGGTCATCGGGCCGACGCCACCGGGCACCGGGGTGATGGCTGAGACGGTGGGCAGGGCGCTGTCGAAATCGACGTCACCCACCAGCCGCGAGCGTTCGCCTTCGCTGATGCGGTTGATGCCGACATCGATCACCACCGCGCCGGGCTTGAGCCAGTCGGCGTCCACCAGGCGCGGGCGGCCGACGGCGGCGACGACGATGTCGGCCTGGCGGCACAGTTCCTTCAGGTTGGCGCTGCGCGAATGGACCACGGTCACCGTGCAGTGCGCCTTGAGCAGCAGCGCGGCCATCGGCTTGCCGACGATATTGGAGCGGCCGATCACCACCGCATGCTGGCCGGCGAGGTCGCCGCAGGTGTCCTGCAACAGGCGCAGGCAGCCAGCGGGGGTGCAGGGCGTGAGCACGTCGCGGCCCTGGCTGAGGCCGCCGACGTTCTCGGCGTGAAAACCGTCGACGTCTTTCAGCGGGTCGATGGCCTGCAGCACGCGGGTTTCGTCGATATGCCCCGGCAGCGGCAATTGCACGAGGATGCCGTGCACGTCGCGGTCGGCATTCAATTGCGCGATCAGCGCCAGCAGCGCGGATTCATCGGTCTCCGCCGGCAGTTTGTGTTCCAGCGAGCGAATGCCGCATTCCTCGGCGCGCAGCACCTTGTTGCGCACATAGACCTGGCTGGCCGGGTCCTGGCCGACCAGCACCACCGCCAGCGCGGGGGTGATGCCTTCGGTTTTCATCGCCTGCACCTGGCTTTTCACTTCGGCGAGGACACGGGCGGCGGCGGCCTTGCCGTCGATGATTTTTGGGGAGATAGGAGTGTTCACCGGAAGATCACCGTGCGGTCGTCGTTGAGGAAGACCCGGTGCTCCAGGTGGTATTTCACCGCCTTGGACAGGGCCACGGTTTCGGTATCACGGCCTACATTGACCAGGTCGTCGGACAGGTAGCTGTGGTCCACGCGCTGCACTTCCTGCTCGATGATCGGGCCTTCGTCGAGGTCCGAGGTCACGTAGTGCGCGGTGGCGCCGATCAGCTTCACGCCGCGGGCGTAGGCCTGGTGGTACGGCTTGGCGCCCTTGAAGCCGGGCAGGAACGAGTGGTGGATGTTGATGGCGCGGCCGGCAAGCTGTTTGCACAGGTCATCGGAAAGGATCTGCATGTAGCGGGCGAGCACCACCAGCTCGGTGCCGGTTTCTTCGACGATCTGCAGCAGCGCCGCTTCCTGTTGTGACTTGGTGTCCCGGGTCACCGGCAGGTAGATGAAGCGGATGCCCTCGCGTTCGGCCATCGGGCGCAGGTCGAGGTGGTTGGAGACGATGGCGGTGATCTGCATGTCCATCTCGCCCTTGTGGTGGCGGTAGAGCAGGTCGGCGAGGCAGTGGTCGTATTTGCTGACCATCAGCAGCACGCGCATCGGCTGCGCGCTGCCGTGCAGGCTCCATTGCATGTCGAGGCGCCGGGCCACCGGGTCGAAGCCTTGCTCGACCTCATCGATGTCGCCTTCGTAGTGATCGTTGAAACGGAACACCGCACGCATGAAGAAACGCCCGCTGGTCTCGTCGTCGAACTGCGACATTTCGCTGATGTAGCAGCCTTTTTCCGCCAGGTAAGTGGTAACCGCCGCGACGATGCCGGACGTTGCCGGACAACTGATCTTGAGGATGTAGTGGCTGGTGGCGTGTTGCATTTCAGGTCCTCGGGTGGAGTGGCGGCAGCTCTCGCAAGGCGGAAATTTCAGCGGTGAAGCGACGTTTTGTCGGTGAAGATTATTTATTGGTGGGAATAAAATATTCCTTTTGCGCTTTTATAGGCGAAAGGAAGGTGCAGGTCTAGCCTGTGGGGAAAATTTTTATCTTGGGAGGAAACTTTTGCGAGGGTGACGCTGGGCAGGTTTCGCGACGGCTCGACGCCGTCGCGATCAGCACTTCATTCGTTGCCGTAATTCATCACCGACAACAACCGGATCGGCACCTGCACCAGCTTCTCCGGCCCATGCGGCACATCACCATCGAAGGTCAGGCTGTCGCCGGCCTGCATGTGATAGAGCTGGTTGCCATGCCGGTACACCAGCTCACCTTCCAGCAGGTGCAGGAACTCGGTGCCGGGGTGGGCGAAGGTGGGGAACTCTTCGCTGGCGTCATCCATGCTCACCATGTACGCCTCGAAATTCTTCTTCGGGCCACGGGTGTGGTTGAGCAGGTGATAGGTGTGGCCTTTCTCGGTGCCGCGGCGCACCACTTCCATCCCTTCGCCGGCCTTGACCAGGATGGCGTTGCCGTCCGGCTGGTCATATTGGCTGAACAACTTCGACATCGGCATGCCCAGCACGTCGCACAGGCGGCTGAGGATATCCAGGCTGGTGGACACCTGGGCGTTTTCGATCTTGCTCAACATGCCTTGGCTGATCCCGGCGATGCGCGCCACATCGGCCAGTTTCAGCTCCTGGGCCTGGCGCTCGCGGCGGATCTGCATACCCAGGTACTGCTCCAGGCGAAGGCGAGGCGGGGTCTCGGTATTCACGGTCGGTTAATCCTGCTTTTTTTCGGTTCAGGAAATTTAATTTCGCACTGAGAAAGTGCAAAAAAGATCCCGGCGCCGGGTCAGGGCGCCGGGACTTTCCTCGGGTGAAAGAGAGTTTCCCATATAAACAGCAGACCGGTGCAACGCCGGGGCCATTTCTGTTGGCCGCTGAAAAATTGGCAAGGGCATTGCATTCCTACAGGGAAACTAAATTTCCTGATTGGAATTCACATGATCCAGGCCAGCTTCCCACCGCGGGTTTCGCTTCTTCGGGCACAGATGCTGGCGCGTTCCGTCCTTGTTCGCCTGCCTTCTATCGACCGCCTTGCCCTTTTCCAGGAGTGAAGAATCATGTTGCCAGTTGAAACGCAGCGCATCATCGAACAGCACGGCATCAAGTACGTGCTGGCCCAGTTCGTCGATATCCATGGCGCCGCGAAGACCAAATCCGTTCCGGTCAACGGGCTCAAGGCGGTGGCCGAGGACGGTGCCGGTTTCGCCGGCTTCGCCATCTGCGGCATGGGCATGGAACCCCACGGCCCGGACTTCATGGCCCGGGGCGACCTGTCCACGCTGGTGCCGGTGCCCTGGCAGCCGGGCTACGGCCGGATCGTCTGCATCGGCCACGTCAACGGCGAGCCCTGGCCCTACGACACCCGCTACGTGCTGCAACAGCAGGTGCAGCGCCTGACCGACAAAGGCTGGACCCTCAACACCGGCCTGGAACCGGAATTCAGCCTGTTCCGCCGCGACGCCGGCGGCAAGCTGCAACTGGTGGACGCCTCGGACAACCTCGACAAGCCTTGCTACGACTACAAGGGCCTGTCGCGCTCGCGGGAATTCCTCGAGCGCCTGACCGAAGCGCTGCAGCCGGTGGGCTTCGACATCTATCAGATCGACCACGAAGACGCCAACGGCCAGTTCGAAATCAATTACACCTACAGCGACGCCATGGAGTCGGCGGACCGCTTCACCTTCTTCCGCATGGCCGCCGGCGAGATCGCCAACGACATGGGCATGATCTGCTCGTTCATGCCCAAGCCCGATCCGAAGCGCGCCGGCAACGGCATGCACTTCCACCTGTCGATCGCCAGCGCGACCAACAAGAACCTGTTCCACGACCCGAGCGACCCGAGCGGCATGGGCCTGTCGAAAATGGCCTATCACTTCGCCGCCGGCCTGCTGGCTCATGGCCCCGCGCTGTGCGCCTTCGCCGCGCCAACGGTGAACTCCTACAAGCGCCTGGTCGTCGGTCGCTCGCTGTCCGGCTCGACCTGGGCCCCGGCGTTCATCGCCTTCGGCTCCAACAACCGTTCAGCGATGGTCCGCGTGCCTTACGGCCGCCTCGAATTCCGCCTGCCGGACGCTGGCTGCAACCCGTATCTGGTGACCGCCGCGATCATCGCCGCCGGCCTCGACGGCATCGAGCGCCAGTTGGAACCGGACTTCGTGTGTAACGAGAACCTCTACAACCTCAGCCTCGAAGAAATCGCTGCTCGCGGCATCAAGACCCTGCCGCAGTCGCTCAAGGAAGCCACCGACGCCCTGGCCGCCAACCCGCTGTTCCGCGAAGTGCTGGGCGCCGGGATCGTCGACGAGTTCATCCGCCAGAAACGCATGGAATGGGTGGAGTACAGCCGCCACGTCTCCGACTGGGAGATCCAGCGTTACACCGAATTTTTCTGACAACCACTCCAATTTCATCTGCCCCAAGGAGACATGCCATGTGCGGAATCGTTGGCCTTTACCTGAAGAAGCCCGAGCTTGAAGGCCAGCTCGGCAAACTGTTCGAGCCCATGCTCGAAGCCATGACCGACCGCGGCCCGGACAGCGCCGGCTTCGCTATCTACGGTGATGAAGTCGCCGACGGCTGGGTCAAGCTGACCCTGCAGGCCACCGACCTCGGCTACGACTGGAAACACCTGATGGGCGAGCTGGAAGGCCGCCTCGGCTGCTCGCTGGACTGGTTCCAGAACGCCAGCGCCGCCGTGCTCAAGGCCCACAGCGCCGAGGAACCGGTGCGCGCCGCCCTCGCCGAACTGGCCCCGGATGTGCGCATCATGAGCGCCGGCCAGAGCATCGAAATCCTCAAGGGCATGGGCCTGCCGCGGGAAATCTCCGAGCGCTTCGGCCTCAAGCGGATGAAGGGCAGCCACATCATCGGCCACACCCGCATGGCCACCGAAAGCGCCGTGACCATGGAAGGCAGCCACCCGTTCTCCACCGGCGCCGACCTGTGCCTGGTGCACAACGGCTCGCTGTCGAACCACTTCCGCCTGCGCCAGGAACTCAAGCGCGAAGGCATCACCTTCGAAACCGACAACGACACCGAAGTGGCCGCCGGCTACCTGACCTGGCGCCTGCGTCAGGGCGACAGCCTGAAAGAGGCGCTGGATAAATCCCTCGAAGACCTCGACGGCTTCTTCACCTTCGCCATCGGCACCCGCAACGGCTTCGCCGTGATCCGCGACCCGATCGCCTGCAAGCCGGCGATCCTCGCCGAGACCGAGGACTACGTCGCCATGGCCTCCGAATACCAGGCGCTGGCCAGCCTGCCGGGCATCGACAAGGCGAAAGTCTGGGAGCCCGAACCCGCCACCATGTACATCTGGGAACGTGCCTGAGGAGCCCCGCACATGAAAACCATCGACCTTTCCAGCGCCACGGTGCGTGAACTGAACCAGACCCTGCACGGCGAGGTGCAGGACCGCGAGTGGCTGGTCAGCCACCCGGACGGCAAGCACAACCTGGCGGTGGGCCTGAACCAGGCCGTGAGCATCGATATCCAGGGCCACGCCGGCTACTACTGCGCCGGCATGAACCAGAAAGCCTGCATCACCGTGCACGGCAACGTCGGCGTCGGCGTGGCGGAAAACATGATGTCCGGCTCGGTACGGGTCAAAGGCAGCGCCTCCCAGGCCGCCGGCGCCACTGCCCATGGCGGCCTGCTGGTGATCGAGGGCGATGCCGGCGCGCGCTGCGGGATTTCCATGAAGGGCGTCGACATCGTGGTCGGCGGCAGCATCGGCCACATGAGCTGCTTCATGGCCCAGGCCGGGCGCCTTGTGGTGTGCGGCGATGCCGGCGACGCGCTGGGCGATTCGCTCTACGAGACGCGCATCTACGTCAAGGGCACGGTCAAGTCGCTGGGCTCGGACTGCATCGAGAAAGAGATGCGCGCCGAGCACCTGAGCGAGCTGGCAGAACTGCTCAACCGCGCAGGTTTTGCCGAAGACCCGGCCAGCTTCAAGCGCTACGGCTCGGCTCGCCAGCTTTACAACTTCAAAGTCGATAACGCATCCGCCTACTGACCCGCGGCGAGGAGTATTCCCATGAGCGAAAAAAACACCCCTGTGCTGCGCGAGTCCGCGACCTTCGACCGCCTGACCATCCAGGAAATCCAGCGCGCCGCCGAGACCGGCATCTATGACATCCGCGGTGGCGGCACCAAGCGCAAGCTGCCGCACTTCGACGACCTGCTGCTGCTCGGCGCCTCGGTGTCGCGCTATCCGCTGGAAGGCTACCGCGAGAAATGCGGCACCGACGTGGTGCTCGGCACCCGCTTCGCGAAGAAGCCGATCCACCTGAAAATCCCGGTGACCATCGCCGGCATGAGCTTCGGCGCGCTGTCGGCCAACGCCAAGGAAGCACTGGGCCGTGGCGCCACCATCGCCGGCACCAGCACCACCACCGGTGACGGCGGCATGACCCCGGAAGAACGCGGCCAGTCGCAGCACCTGGTCTATCAGTACCTGCCGTCGCGCTACGGCATGAACCCGGACGACCTGCGCAAGGCCGACGCCATCGAAATCGTCCTCGGTCAGGGCGCCAAGCCGGGCGGTGGCGGCATGCTGCTGGGCATGAAAGTCACCGAGCGTGTGGCCGGCATGCGCACCTTGCCGATCGGCGTCGACCAGCGCAGCGCCTGCCGTCACCCGGACTGGACCGGCCCGGACGACCTGGCGATCAAGATCGCCGAGCTGCGGGAAATCACCGACTGGGAAAAACCGATCTACGTGAAAATCGGCGCCAGCCGCCCGTACTACGACGTCAAGCTGGCGGTGAAGGCCGGTGCTGATGTGATCGTCCTCGACGGCATGCAAGGCGGCACCGCGGCGACTCAGGAAGTGTTTATCGAACACGTCGGCATTCCGATTCTTCCGGCCATTCCGCAGGCGGTCCAGGCGCTGCAGGAGATGGGCATGCACCGCAAGGTTCAGTTGATCGTGTCGGGCGGCATCCGCAACGGCGCCGACGTCGCCAAGGCCATGGCCCTGGGCGCGGATGCGGTGGCCATCGGCACCGCGGCGCTGGTGGCGCTGGGCGACAACCATCCGCGGCTGGATGAAGAACTGAAGAAAATCGGTTCGGCGGCCGGTTACTACGACGACTGGCAGAACGGCCGCGACCCGGCGGGCATCACCACCCAGGACCCGGAACTGTCCAAGCGCCTCGATCCGGTGGAGGCGGGGCGTCGCCTGGCGAATTACCTGCGGGTGCTGGTGCTGGAAGCGCAGACCATGGCGCGGGCGTGCGGCAAGTCGCACCTGCACAACCTTGACCCCGAGGATCTGGTGGCGCTGACGGTGGAAGCGGCGGCGATGGCGCGGGTGCCGTTGGCGGGGACCAACTGGGTGCCGGGGCAGCAGTACTGATCTAAGGGTGGGGTGTTTGATGTGCATGCCGGGTGATGGGGTGCGTGCTTGAGATCGAGCGCCGCGCGGGCGGCGCTCGATCTTGAGCGCGCAGACAATCTACTGACGTGCACCAGAACTCCCCTGCTCAGGACTCCGGCGGCATCGGCAACAACAGCCGTGCTGTCACCGGCAAATGATCGGAAATCTCCAACGTGTCCTGCTGCAACACCTGCGCACTCACCCGACGCAGTTTCGGGCTGTGGAACAGGTAATCCAGCGTCCGGTCCGGCCCGTCCAGTTGCGGGTCATTGGGGAAATGGGTCAGCCACGCCGAACGCTCGGCGCCGGTGGCTTCGGCATTGCCGGGGATCATCGGGTACTTGTCCCACAGCACATGCAGCTCACTGTCCGCCGAATAGAACGGGCGCTGTTCCGGCTTCAACCGCCGGTACTGCCCCAGCGGCAGCAGATTGAAATCCCCACCGATCAACCACGGCGTGCCCTGGCGTTCGAACTGGTCGAGCAATCGCTCCAGCTCGGCGACCTGGCGCGCCTGCACGTCGCTGCCCGGTTCATGCTGCGCCAGTTGGGTGTTGAGCACCGCCAACTGACCGCCCTCGCGCAACGGCAGGTAGCTGACCAGCACCGCCTGTTGCGGCTGGAGCAAACGGCTCAGGAGGTTGTCGGACGCCCGCGGCAACTGGATCCGCTGCGCCTGCTGGATCGGGTAGCGGCTGAGGGTGGCGAGGGTGCGGCCGACGCTGCCGGCGATATGCCAGTCGGGGACGAATTCGGCTTTCCACTGGTACGCCTGGACGGCGCAGGGATAGAGATCGGCAAGGCGTTCGCGCAGCAGTGCCAACTGGTCCTGGTAATCGCTGGCCTTGGCGTTGTTGTCCAGCTCCTGGAGCAGGACGATGTCCGGCTGCTCGGCGCGGATCACCCGCGCCACTTCATCGAGGTTGACGGCCAGGTCCTGTTCGGTGGGGCGGCGGTCGTCGCCCTTGGCCTCGTCATACCAGAACACATAGCGCTTGCCCGCCAGGTACTGCACGTTCCAGCTCATCACCTTGAGCTGCTGGCCGGGAATCAGCGGCTTGGCCGGGGCGGTGCAGGCCACCGGCACCGTTTCTTCCGGCTCCGGTCGCCAACCCGCCTGCCAGGCCAGCAGCCAGAGCAGGACGGCGATCAACAGCAGTATCAGCAGGAGGTTGCGCAGTAGTCGGGTCATCGGGCTCGGCAAGGTCGGGTGTGACGATTGAGCATAGCCCCGGGGTTCAGGAACGCGCCGGGGTGGACTCGCTTATCAGCATGAACAGGCGGAACAGCACCACCGTGCTGAACAGTTGCAGGAAGCTGTTGAGCACATTCACCAGCAGTTCCAGCACCGGGCTGACCTGTTCGGGCAGCAGCGCCAGGGTAAGCCCGTTGAACAGCCACAGCGGCGCCATGACCCCGAGCATGCACACCAGAATTCGCCAGAAGTGGCCGTTGACCATCTGGAAGCTCTCGCGCATGGCGGCGATCGGCGCGCGGCCTTGCAGCACCAGCAGGTACTCGGCGAACACCAGGTTGGTCATCACCCAGATGCCGGGCAGGATGAACAGCGAGATACCCGCCATGATCAGCAGCGAGCTGAGCAGCACCAGCAGGGCGAAGGACGGCCACAACTGCAGGGCCCGCGCCATCAGGTTGCGCTTGAGCGGCTCATGGCCGTCACTGCGGGCGTCGAGATAAAGGATCAGGGCGGCGCTGTACAGCGGATAGAACAGCAGCCCCACCAACAGGCCGTAGGCCGGCGAGGCTTCATCGCCCAACTGGCCGTAGAGCAATTGAGTGCACAGGGCCTCGATGATCACCAGCGGCAGGCACAGGCCGGCGATGCTGATCAGGTGGCGGCGGAAGAAATACAGCGAGTCACGCAAAACACTGAGCGGATTCATGGGTCGTTTTCGAAGTCCAAAGCAAGCGGCCACTTTAGCGCAGGGGCCGAATCTGAACAAAGTTTCATGCCGGTGTCGCATTGAATTGGCGATGCTTGTCTTC
This sequence comes from Pseudomonas sp. 20P_3.2_Bac5, assembly GCF_025466035.1. Classification (NCBI taxonomy): domain Bacteria; kingdom Pseudomonadati; phylum Pseudomonadota; class Gammaproteobacteria; order Pseudomonadales; family Pseudomonadaceae; genus Pseudomonas; species Pseudomonas sp. 20P_3.2_Bac5. Next base: position 176,981 of record NZ_JANLOA010000128.1, read on the forward strand.
ATGTTCACTGCAACCGTACTAGAGAGGTCGCGTCATGAATCACGAAGAACAAACCCTGATCGATGGCCTGTTCGCCAGGCTGCGCCAGGCCGAAGCCGAAGGCGCACCGCGGGATGCCCAGGCCCAGGCCCATATCGCGGGCCTTGTTCAGCAACATGCGGTCGCGCCGTACTACATGGCCCAGGCGATCCTGGTCCAGGAGGCTGCGATCAAGCGTCTCGACGAGCAGAACCGGCAGTTGCAGACCGAATTGGCTGCGGCAAAGGCCCAGGCCGCCGCCGCCGCGAGTGCGCCGGCGCAGCAAAGCAGTGGTGGTTTCCTGTCGAGCATCTTCGGTTCCGGTACCCGTCCGGCGCCGAGCCAGCCCGCGGCTGCGCCGGCCCCTTCGAGCGGCGGCGGCTGGCGTGATGGTCCTGGCAGCGCTCCGCAATCCAACTGGGGTGCGCCACCTGCGCCGGCGCCCCAGGCGGCCCCGGCCCGCAGTGGAGCCAGCAGCTTCCTCGGCGGTGCGTTGCAGACTGCGGCCGGCGTGGCCGGTGGCGTGATGCTGGCGCAAGGCATCAGTAGCCTGTTCCACCACAATTCGCAGCCGGAAGAAATTGTCGAAGTCATCAAGGAAGAGCCAGCGCCGACCAGTGATCACGGCGGCTGGAATGATGACAACCAGCGCTATACCGCCGATAACGGCAACGACGCGGGCTTCACCGACACCGGTTACAACGACGACGGTGGCGGCTTCTTCTCCGACGACGATTACGTCTGATCGCGACGGTTCGGCGCCCCGACAAGCTCGCTCCTATGGCACCCGTAGGAGCGAGCTTGCTCGCGATTGCCCTCCAAGGGCGGCATACTGGGCGCCCTTGTTGGCTCAAACCCGGTGTGAAAGGAGGTGGAAGTGAAGAAAATCGCGCTGTTCGTCGATGTCCAGAACCTCTACTACACCGTCCGCCAGGCCTATGGTTGTCATTTCAACTACGCCGCCTTCTGGGCCGACGTCAGCCGTGATGGCGAGATCGTCGAGGCCTTCGCCTACGCCATCGACCGTGGCGACAGCAAGCAGCAGCAATTCCAGCAGATCCTTCGCAACCTCGGTTTCACCGTCAAGCTCAAGCCTTATATCCAGCGCAGCGATGGCTCGGCCAAGGGCGACTGGGACGTGGGCATCACCCTGGATGTGGTGGACGCCGCCGCCCGGGTCGATCAGGTGGTGCTGGCGTCCGGCGACGGCGATTTCGACCTGCTGCTGGAACGCATCATTCAGCGCCATGGCGTCGAGGCCGTGGCCTACGGCGTGCCGGGGCTGACCGCGAATTCGCTGATCCGCGCCGCCACGCGCTATGTGCCCATCGACGGCGCGCTTTTGCTCAAGCATTGAGGTTTTTTCGTGGAACGTATCGCTGTCATCGACTTTGAAACCACCGGCATCACCCCGGGCGCGAGTTGCCGCGCCACCGAGGTGGCGGTGGTCATGCTGGAGCGGGGCCGCATCGTCGAGCGCTACCAGAGCCTGATGAACGCCGGCGTGCCGGTACCGGCCTTCGTTGCCGCGCTGACCGGCATCACCACGGCGATGCTGCGTAGCGCGCCGCCGGTCAATCAGGTGATGAACGAAGTCGCCGAGTTCGTCGGCGACACGCCGCTGCTGGCGCACAACGCCGCCTTCGACCAGAAATTCTGGGACTACGAACTGAGCCGTATCGGCCGCAGCCGCAATCAGTCCTTCGCCTGTTCGCTATTGCTGTCGCGGCGCCTGCTGCCGGCGGCGCCGAACCACAAGCTCGGCACCCTGACCCGCTGGGCCGGCCTGCCGGACACCGGCACCGCGCACCGGGCCATGGCCGACGCCGAGATGGCCGCCAACCTGTTGCAACACCTGGTCGGCGAACTGCGCCAGACCCACGGTGTGCAGGCGCTGTCCCACTCATTCCTGTGCCGCCTGCAGAAAGTCCCCGCCGCGAAAATCCGCGAAGCCCTGAGCAAACACCGCTAAGCCTTTTTCTCCAGTTGCCCCAGCGGCACCCGCCGCTCGACGGCGCTGGAGAGGATGATCGAGGTCTTGCTGAAACCGAACTGCGCCACGCGGTTGATCAGCTCTTCCAGCTCCGGCATCGACCCCACCGCCGCCTGCATGATCACGCAGGGATCGCCGGTGACCCGGTGGCATTCGGTGAGCTGGGGAATCTGCGTCAGCGCTTCATACGCCTGCTGATTGCCGTGGCTGGCCAGGCGCAGCTCGATCACGCACTGGATCGGCAGGCCGATCTTGCTCATGTCGACCTTGGCCTGATAACCGGTAATCACCCCGCTGGCTTCCAGCTTCGCCACCCGCTCGGCCACCGCCGGGGCCGAGAGATTGACGGTGCGCGCCAGTTGCGCGAAGGAGGCGCGGCCGTTTTCCAGGAGGGCGGCGAGGAGCATGCGATCGTACTTGTCCATGGGGTCTGCAAAGGGCCTTGTGAAAACAAAGGGAAACACCTGAAAGATCCGTTTTTTCGAAAGTCCAGGTACTCGATAAGCGTTTTTTGAAACTTAATTTTGCCGCTGAAGCTTTCTAAACTAACGCCACAACAACTCAAATTCGAGCCCCCCATGCCTGCCTCCCGTCGTTTTCCCTGGTTATTGATCGGTGCGTTCCTTGCCCTCTATCTGGTCTGGGGGTCTACCTACCTGGCCATTCGCATCGGTGTCGAGTCATGGCCGCCGATGCTGATGGCGGGTGTGCGCTTCGTAGTGGCGGGGGCGCTGCTCTACGGTTTCCTGCGCTGGCGCGGGGTGCCGGCGCCGACCTGGCAACAGTGGAAGGCGGCGGGGATGATCGGCGTGCTTTTGCTCAGTTGCGGCAACGGCGGGGTGACGGTGGCCGAGCACGCGGGCGTCGCGTCCGGCGTGGCGGCGCTGGCGGTGGCCACGGTGCCGCTGTTTACCTTGCTGTTCGGACTGTTCTTCGGGCACCGCAATACCCGTCTGGAATGGGGCGGGATCTTTCTCGGGCTGCTCGGCATCGGCTTGCTCAACCTCGGTTCGAACCTGCAGGCCAGTCCGCTGGGCGCGGCGCTGATCCTGTTCGCCGCGGCGTCCTGGGCGTTCGGCTCGGTGTGGAGCAAGAGTCTGCCGCTGCCCCAAGGTCCGATGGCCAGTGCGGCGGAGATGCTGGTGGGCGGCGTGGCCTTGTTGGCGGCGAGCGCGTTCAGCGGTGAGCGCATGACCCAGATGCCCACCGCCGCCGGCTGGGGTGCGCTGGCCTACTTGGTGGTGTTCGGCTCGATCCTGGCCTTCAGCGCCTACATGTACCTGCTCAAGCATGTGCGCCCGGCGGCGGCCACCAGCTATGCCTACGTCAACCCGGCGGTGGCGGTACTGCTGGGCATCGCCTTCGCTGGCGAGCAGATCGGCGCCGAGGAATGCCTGGCGATGGCGGTGATCATCGGCGCGGTGGTGCTGATCGGCATTCCGCAGTGGCGCAAGACGCCGGTGACGCCGCCCGCGCCCGAGGTGCTGAAAGGCGAGATGTCCGGAACTCGGTGATCCGGGGCCGAACAGGGTAAACTTCGCGCCATTGCACGAATCCCCTGACGGTATTTCCATGACATTCGCCAAACTCGGCCTGATCGAACCGCTGCTGCGCGCCCTCGAAGGCCTGAACTACACCACCCCGACGCCGGTTCAGGCCCAGGCCATCCCCGCCGTGCTGGCCGGTCGCGACCTGATGGCCGCGGCCCAGACCGGCACCGGCAAGACCGCCGGTTTTGCCCTGCCGCTGCTGCAGCGCCTGACGATGGAAGGCGCCCAGGTCGCCAGCAACTCGGTCCGCGCCCTGGTGCTGGTGCCGACCCGCGAACTGGCCGAGCAGGTTCACGCCAACATCAGCGAATACGCCGAGCACCTGCCGCTGCGCACCTACGCGGTGTACGGCGGGGTCAGCATCAACCCGCAGATGATGAAACTGCGCAAGGGCATCGACCTGCTGGTGGCGACGCCTGGCCGTCTGCTCGACCTGTTCCGCCAGAACGCGGTGAAATTCAACCAGCTCCAGGCGCTGGTGCTGGACGAAGCCGACCGCATGCTCGACCTCGGTTTCGCCGAAGAGCTGCGTTCGATCTACGCCGCGCTGCCGGCCAAGCGCCAGACCCTGCTGTTCTCCGCCACCTTCTCCGACGAAATCCGCCTGATGGCCGGGCAGATGCTCAACGACCCGCTGAGCATCGAAGTCAGCCCGCGCAACGTCACCGCGAGCACGGTGAAGCAGTGGATCGTGCCTGTGGATAAAAAGCGCAAGACCGAGCTGTTCTGCCACCTGCTGCGCAAGCAGCGCTGGAGCCAGGTGCTGGTGTTCGCCAAGACCCGTAACGGTGTGGATCAACTGGTTGAGCGTCTGGTCGGCCTGGGCATCAATGCCGACGGCATCCACGGTGATCGTCCGCAGGCAACCCGCCAGCGTGCGCTGGACAGTTTCAAGGCGCGGGAAACCCAGATTCTGGTGGCCACCGACGTCGCGGCGCGGGGCCTGGATATCGATGACCTGCCGCTGGTGGTGAACTTCGATTTGCCGATCGTCGCCGAGGATTACATCCACCGCATTGGTCGGACTGGCCGCAAGGGCAATACCGGCGAAGCGCTTTCCCTGGTCTGCGCCGATGAAGTGCAATTGCTTTCGGCAATCGAAACCCTGACCCGCAAGACCTTGCCGCGTCATATGGAGCCGGATTTCGAGCCGGATCACCGGGTGCCGGAGACTGATGCCAGCGGACAGATCCTGAAAAAGCCGAAGAAACCGAAGAAGCCCAAGCAGAGCGGCGCGAAAGGCAGCCTCGGGCGCTGGACCGACAGCGGCGATGCGCCGGTGCCGGCGAAGGCGGTGCGCAAGGTGCCGGCGTTCAATACCGGGCCCAAGAAGCGTAAGCCTTAAGAAGTTCTTTGCTTATTCGGGCCTATCGCTGGCAAGCCAGCGATAGGCCCGAACAATGAATCGATAATCACCGGTTTTTCAGCCAGTCGAGAGCACCCAACCCCGCCACCCGCCCACTGGCAAAACACGCCGTCAGCAAATACCCCCCCGTCGGCGCCTCCCAGTCCAGCATCTCGCCGGCACAGAACACCCCCGGTATCGGCTTCAACATCAAGCCCTGATCCAGCGCTTCGAACTTCACCCCGCCAGCACTGCTGATCGCCTCATCCAGTGGCCGCGGCCGCACGACCACTATGGGCAACGCCTTGATCGCCGCCGCCAGCCGTTGCGGGTCAGCGAACACCTCCGGCCCGGTCAACTCCCGCAGCAGCGCCGCTTTCACGCCGTCCAGGCCCAACTGACCGTGCAGGTGCCTGGCCATGGAGCGCGAGCCCCGTGGCTTGCTCAGCGCGGCAGCGATTTTGTCCACAGGCTTGTTCGGCAGCAGGTCCAGCAGCAGGGTGGCGCTGCCGTCGCGGTTGATGCTTTCGCGGACCTGCGCCGACCAGGCATACACCAGGCTGCCTTCGACGCCGCCTTCGGTCAGCACGAATTCACCCAGGCGCGGCGCCTGGCCGGGCAGGCTGAGGGCGATGTTCTTCAACGGTGCACCGGCGAATTTCTGTTTCAGCAGGTCGCTCCAGGCCGCCACTTCGAAACCGCTGTTGGCCGGCTGCAAAAGCGAGATATCCACACCCCGCTCAGCCAGCAGCGGCAACCAGGCGCCATCCGACCCCAGCCGCGCCCAACTGCCGCCGCCAAGCGCGAGGATCACCGCGTCGGGTTTTACCGCCAGTTCGCCCTGTGGATAACCGATCCGCAGCGCGCCCTCGTCGTTCCATCCCAGCCAGCGATGGCGGGTGTGGATAACTACGCCGGCATCGCGCAGGCGCTTGAGCCAGGCACGCAGCAGGGGCGCGGCTTTCATGTCGGTGGGGAAAACCCGGCCCGAGGTGCCGACGAAGGTGTCGATGCCCAGGCCGTGAATCCAGGCGCGCAGCGCATCGGCGTCGAAGCCTTGCAGCAGCGCGGCGATGTCTTCGCGGCGCTCGGCGTAGCGGGAAATAAAGGCGGGGTAGGGCTCGGAGTGGGTGATGTTCATGCCGCCGACGCCGGCCAGGAGAAACTTGCGTCCTACCGAGGGCATGGCGTCGTACAGATCGACGCGAACCCCGGCCAGGCTGAGGACTTCCGCCGCCATCAGGCCGGCGGGGCCGCCGCCGATAATGGCAACGTGGGCGGGGGGAGTGGTGGAGGCGTCGGTCATGGTGGCGGCAGGCTGGGGATAAAAGAGCCGGCCATTCTACCCGAGGTGGGTCACAGGCGGCACTGTACAAAAAATGCTCAAGTGCCGCGCATGCCCGGTTTCAAAGGACCAAACGGGCTTTCGCTCAGGTTATCCACAAGCGGTTCCACAGTCATTGTGGGTAATCCAGCACCCGTTGCGCGCTGTGATGGAGGATGCCGTGGCGGCGGGCGAGGGCTTCGCGGTCCTTGCTGTAGCCGCCGCCGATCACGCCCACCACCGGGATATCGCGGCCCAGGCAATGGCGCAGCACGCAGGTATCCCGCGCGGCCAGGCCCTCGTCGGTGAGTTGCAGGTAACCCAGGGCGTCGTCTTTGTGCACATCCACGCCGGCGTCGTAGAGCACCAGGTCCGGCTGGTAGAGCGGCAGCAGGTAGTTCAGCGCATCGTCCACCACCTTCAGGTAGTCGGCGTCGCCCATGCCGCGGGGCAGGGGAATGTCCCAGTCGCTGCGGGCCTTGCGCGCGGGGAAGTTCTGTTCGCAGTGCAGCGACACGGTGATGGCATCCGGCGTGTGTTCGAGAATCCGCGCGGTGCCGTCGCCCTGGTGCACATCGCAGTCGAAGATCAGCAGCCGGTGGACCCGGCCGGCCTCCAGCAGGTAATGGCTGATCACCGCCAGGTCGTTGAAGATGCAGAAGCCGGCCGGGTGATCGTAATGGGCGTGGTGGGTGCCGCCGGCCAGGTGGCAGGCGATGCCGTGTTGCAGCGCCTGTTCCGCCGCCAGCAGCGAACCGCCCACCGCGCGCACGGTACGCCGCGCCAGGGCTTCGCTCCAGGGCAGGCCGAGGCGACGCTGGTCCTCGCGGGACAGTTCGCCGCTCAGGTAGCGCTCGATGTAGCCGCGGTCGTGGGCCAGGGCGAGGATGTCGTTGGGGCAGATTTCCGGGCACAACAGCGCCGCGTCGGTGGTCAGTCCGCTGTCGATCAGGTGGTCGTGCAGCAGACGGAACTTGTCCATGGGAAAGCGATGTTCGGCAGGAAATTCCGGGCTGTAGTCGTCGTGATAGACAAGAGGCAGGCGCATGGTCGGTCCGCTGGTGGAGATCGGCCGATCTTGCCAGTTGCCCGGCGACGTGCGCCAGCGCCGGGCGATGCTGGCCATGCAGGGCCAGCATTGGCTGCCTACGCTGTAGACTGCGAGGCCGTGATTTGGGAGCCGTGATGACGCCAATACTCGAACTGGAAAGTGCGCGCCTGCTGCTGCGTCAGTGGCAGGACGACGACTTGAAGGAGTTCGCCGCCTTGTGCGCCGATCCGCAGGTGATGCGCTATTTCCCCGCGCCCCTGACCCGGCTGGAAAGCGCCGCGCTGATCGGCCGTGTGCGTGGGCATTTCGCCGAATACGGCTTTGGCCTCTGGGCGCTGGAGCGCAAGGACACGGGCGCCTTTATCGGCATGACCGGCCTGACCAAGGTCAGCTTCGACGCCGATTTCACCCCGGCGGTGGAAATTGGCTGGCGCCTCGCTCGACGTCACTGGGGCCTGGGATTTGCCAGCGAGGCGGCCTGGACATCCCTGCGCTGCGCCTTTGCCCAGATCGGCTTGAAAGAAGTGGTGTCGTTCACCAGCCGCGACAACCTCGCGTCGCAGAAAGTGATGCAGGCCATCGGCATGCAGGCCGACCCTGCCGGCGACTTCGAACACCCGAAACTGGAGGCCGGTCATCCGCTGCGCCCCCATGTGCTGTACCGCATCAACCGCGCCCAGTGGCAGTCCACCTTGCGCGGCTGAATCAGCGAACATACAGGCCAGTAATGACAGATCCTGTATCATTTGCCGCCTTGCGCCCTGCTTTGGAGAATCTCGAATGAGCCACGTGTTGGACGATCTGGTCGATCTGTTGAGTCTGGAAGCGATCGAGGAAAACCTCTTCCGCGGCCGTAGCCAGGACCTTGGCTTCCGCCAGCTCTACGGTGGCCAGGTGCTCGGCCAGTCGCTGTCGGCCGCCAGCCAGACGGTCGAAGAAGCGCGCCACGTGCACTCCCTGCACGGTTATTTCCTGCGTCCGGGCGACGCGACCATGCCGGTGGTCTACTCGGTGGACCGCGTGCGTGACGGCGGCAGCTTCAGCACCCGGCGCGTGACGGCGATCCAGAAGGGCAACCCGATCTTCACTTGCAGCGCGTCGTTCCAGTACGACGAAGAAGGCTTCTCGCACCAGGGGCAGATGCCCGAGGTGGTCGGCCCGGAGAACCTGCCATCGGAAGTGGAGCTGGCCCAGTCCATGGCCGAGCACCTGCCGGAGCACATTCGCGACAAGCTGCTGTGCGCCAAGCCGATCGAGGTGCGCCCGGTCACCGAGAAAGACCCCTTCAATCCCAAGCCCGGCGATCCGGTGAAGTACGCCTGGTTCCGCGCCGACGGCACCCTTCCTGACTCCCAGGCCCTGCACAAGTACATGCTGGCCTACGCCTCGGACTTCGGCCTGCTGACCACCTCGCTGATGCCTCACGGCAAATCGGTCTGGCACAAGGACATGCAGATCGCCAGCCTCGATCACGCGTTGTGGTTCCACGGCAACCTGCGCACTGACGAGTGGCTGCTGTATGCGATGGACAGCCCGTGGGCCGGCAATGCCCGTGGTTTCGCCCGCGGCAGCATCTTCAACCGTGCGGGGCAGTTGGTGGCGTCGTCGTGTCAGGAAGGGCTGATTCGCCACCGCAAGGACTGGACATGAGCCTCGCCGAGATTCGTCACTGGGTGTTCGACATGGACGGCACCCTGACGGTGGCCGTGCATGATTTCGCGGCGATTCGCGAAGCGCTGGGCATTCCCGCCGAAGACGACATCCTCACCCACCTCGCCGCGTTACCGGCGCAGGAGGCACAGGCCAAGCATGCGTGGCTGCTCGAACACGAGCGGGACCTGGCGATCGCCTCGAAACCGGCGGTGGGCGCGGTGGAGCTGGTGCGTGAGCTGGCGGAGCGGGGGTGTCAACTCGGCATCCTGACCCGCAATGCGCGGGAACTGGCGCATGTGACCCTGGACGCCATCGGCCTGGCCGACTGCTTCCCGGTGGACAGCGTGCTGGGCCGCGATGAAGCGCCGCCGAAACCGCACCCGGGCGGACTGTTGAAACTGGCCGAGGCCTGGGAGGTGGCGCCGGCCAGGATGGTGATGGTCGGTGACTACCGCTTCGACCTCGACTGCGGCCGCGCCGCGGGGACCCGCACCGTGCTGGTGAACCTGCCGGATAATCCCTGGCCGGAACTGGCGGATTGGCATGCGGCGGATTGCCGGGCGTTGCAACATTTGTTGGCGGGCTGAAGGCGGGGGCTGCTCAGTTCATTCTGTTGGGGCCCATCGCTGGCTTGCCAGCGATGGGCCGCTAAGCGGCCCTTGGATCTTCAGAACGCCCAGCGCGTCGTCACCATCACATTGCGCGGCTCGCCGTAATAAGTGGTGTCGAAGTTCCCCAGCCCGCTCAGGTAGCGCTTGTCGAACACGTTGTTGGCATTGAGCGTGAAGCTCAGGTGTTCGTCGTACTGGTAGCGGCTCATCAGGTCCACCAGGGTGTAGCCGCCCTGTTTGATGCGGCTGTAGTCGCTGAGCACCGGGTTCCAGATGTTGCCGTAGAACGCGCTCTGCCAGTTCACGCCGCCGCCCACGGTGACCTTCTCCAGCGCGCCTGGCAGGCGGTAGGTGGTGAACAGGCGGATCAGGTGCTCGGGCTTGCTGGTGCTCATCGGGAAGCCAAAGATGCGCTGCTCGTCGGCGTCGCGGGTGCGGGCGTAGGTGTAGCCGGCGCTGATATTCCAGCCGTCCAGCGGCTCGCCGGCCACTTCCAGTTCCAGGCCTTTGGTGGTGGCGCCGTCGGTGGATTTGTAGATGCCTTCGTTGGTCACAGGGTTAGTGCCGATCGACTCGGCGACGTTGTCCTGTTCGATGCGGAACAGCGCCAGGCTGGCGTTCAGTTTGCCGCCGAGGAACGCTGCCTTGAGACCGGTCTCGTAGCTGTCGCCTTCCACCGGATCGAGGGTCGCGCCGTTGATGTCCTTGTTGGTCTGCGGCTGGTAGATCGAGGTGTAGCTGGCATACACCGACCAGGTGTCATCAAGGTCGTAGACCACCCCGGCGTAGGGCGTGACCACGCCATGCTGCTCATAGCTGGCCTGGCTGTCCTGGAACATCGGGTTGAGGCCGTCGTAGTTGTAGTCATCGTCGTACTTGAAGTTGCTGACCCGGGTGCCGAGGATCACCGACAGGTCGTCCGCCGGCTTCAGGCGGGTGGCGATGTAGGCGCCGTTCTGCCGTTTGTTCTGCTCGTACTTGCCGTTCTTCGGGAATACCGGACGGTCGATATCGCCCTGCCAGTCATAGATGCTCCCGGGGACCATGGCGAACAGGCTGGTGTCGTAGGTGGCGCCGGTCTGGCGCGAGGTGGAGTTGTTGAAGCCGACCACCAGATCATGCTCGCGGCCGAACAGGCTGAACGGCCCGGACAGGCTCAGGTCGGCACTGTTCTGCACGCGGTGGCCTTCCCAGCGACCCCAGTAGAAGAACATGCCGTCGCCCGTGGCGCGGTCCGGGTTGCCGCCGCTGGCCGAGGCCAGGCGGGTGTCGTGGTCGGACTGCATCTGGTTGAGGCTGAGCTTGAGCGTCCAGTCGTTGGCCAGTGCCTGTTCCACGCTGGCGAAGTAGGTGCGGCTCTGGAAGTCGCGGCGGCTCCAGTCGGCGCCAGGGTTGAACGAACGTGAGAAATCGGTGCGCCCGCCGTCAGAGAAGTACACCGGGTTGCCGGTCCAGGAGGTGCCGCGCGGTGTGGTGGTCTGTTGGTCGATGCCGACGGTCAGCAGGGTGTCGGGGCTGAGGTCGGCTTCGAGAATGCCGTACCAGACTTCTTTTTCCTGCTGGTAGTGATCCTGGTAGCCCTTGCGGTCCTGTTTGGCGCCGACGAAGCGACCGCGCAGGCTGCCCGAGTCGTTGAGCGGGCCGGAGATGTCGCCTTCGCCACGGTAGTTGTCCCACGAGCCGGCGCTGCCGGTCAGCGAGGCCTGGAATTGCGCGGTGGGCTTTTTGCGGATCAGGTTGACGGTGGCCGACGGATCACCCGAGCCGGTCATCAGGCCGGTGGCGCCCTTGAGCACTTCGACGCGGTCGTAGGTGGCCATGTCGACCTGGGTCACGCCCTCGTTGTAGACGCCGTCGTAAACGGTGTTCACCCCGTCGTACTGGTAGTTGGTGATGACCATGCCGCGGCTGGAAAACTCGGTGCGGTCGCTGTCGTAGACCTGGCCGGCGACGCCCGGTGTGTTGCGCAGTACGTCGGCGATGCTCTTGGCGCCCTGGTCGTCCATTTGCTGGCGGGTGACCACGGTCACCGATTGCGGCGTTTCGCGGATCGACAGTGGCAGCTTGGTGGCGGTGCGGCTGACGCCGGTGGTGTAGCTGCCGGAGTGTTCGGTGGTTTCGCCGAGCCACTGGCCGTCGATGCTGGTGGCGCCCAGTTCCACGGCGCTGCCGTCACCGGCCGGGACCAACACGTAACCGCCGTTGCTCTGACGCTGGGCGCGCAGGCCGCTGCCGGCCAGCAAGCGCGCCAGGCCGTCTTCGACGCTGAAGTTGCCCTGCAGCCCGGCGGACTGCCGGCCTTGGGTCTGGCGGGCATCGAAGGTCAGGGTGATCCCGGCGCGGGTGGCGAACAAACTCAGGCTGGTGCCCAGCGGACCCGCGGCGATCTGGAACTGCTGGCTGGCGCTTTGTGCCATGGCCTGGCCGGGCAGGGCGCTGAGCAGCGGCAGGGAAACCATGGGCAGGCCGAACAGCGCCAGGCGGACAGCACGAACCAGGGGGATGGACGCTCGCGGGAAGAACGGGGGCATGCGGTGTTCCTTTCGGGGTGGCGGGGTGGA
>NZ_JANLOA010000033.1:0-31737 GCF_025466035.1 Pseudomonas sp. 20P_3.2_Bac5
GCTGCTGCGGCTGATGGGCATTCAAGGTTGCGCGGGATTGTGCCTGTCCGCGTTCATCACCTTCTTCGGCGTGTACGCCAGCAGCCTGGGCGTCAGTGCCGCCACCATCGGCCTGATGGTCAGCGGATTCGGCCTGATGGGCATTCTCTCCCGCCTGTTGCTGACCCCGCTAGGCGCGAGCCTCAAGGACGAAACCGTGCTGCTTGGCGGGCTGTTCCTGGTCAGCCTCGGCACCGTGCTGGTCATGCAATACGCCGCCGCCGATCGCCACTGGCCGTTGTGGTTCGCCGTGGTCGGCATGGGCCTGAGCCTGGTGGCGAGCAACGCCGTGGCCATGAGCATGCTGCTGCGCGAACCGCGCTTCGGTGGCGTGGCCAGCAGCGCCGGCATGCTCTCGCTGGGTTTCTTCGGCGGCATCGCCATCGGGCCACCGCTGTTCGGCGTGCTGTTGCGCCAGCCCGGCGGCTTCTCCGCCGCCTGGACCCTGCTGATTTTCGCTCTATGTGTCGGCGCCGTGCTGTGCCGAAACCTGTACCGCGCCCGTCGCTCAGAAGAGGCTCATCCCCATGCCGACACAGCGTAAACGCCAGGCGGTGGTCCACGCCCTGTTCAAGCAGCTCGACAGTATTTCCCGCCAGTGCGGCGAGCAATTCCCGCTGTACCGCCTGCCGCGGGACCGGCAATGGAAGCTGTCGCGGCGAGGCTCGTGGCTCGGCGGTTTCTGGGCGGCGCTGTGGTGGCGCCGCGCAGCGTTCACCGAACTCAGCGAAGACCTCGACCAGGCGGTGTTCTGGTCGCGCCGACTGGGTGCGCAACTGGACGAACCCAGTCTGAATCGCAGTTTCGTGTTCTGGTACGGCGCCGCCCTCGGTGGCCGCCTCGCCCAGGACGAACCGGCACGGGAGCTGGCCTTGCGTGCCGCTGACGCCCTGGCCCGGGATTTTCGCCCGGATATCGGCGGCTGGCCGCTGGGCCCCGGCATGGGCGGCGGCGACAACGGCCACGCAACCCTCAATATCGACGCCCTGGCTCCGACGCTGGCGCTGATGCACTTGCAGCCCGATGCGCACAAGCGCGACATGGCGCGCAGCCATCTGGACCTGTGCCTGCGCACCCTGCGCGGCGCCGACGGTGCCTGGGCCAGCCACGCCCGGCTCGATGAACACGGCCAGTTCCAGCGGGGCCCTGCGGGTGATTGGGCACGCGGCCAAGCATGGGCCATGCTCGGCCTGGCCGAGGCGGTCGGCTTGTATGGCGGCGAGTACGCCGCGCCCGCCCGCGAGGCTTGCGCCTACTGGCTGAGCCGCTGGGGCGAAGCGGCCAGCCGGGGCACCCTGGTCGCGCGCAATGCCGACCCGTGCGCAGTGGCCATCGCGTCGGTGGCGCTGCTGCGCCTGTGGCAGTGCCTGCCGGGCATGAACGACTGGCGCGACCTGGCTTGTCAGCAGATCGCCGCGTTGCTGTCGAGCGAGGTCCAGCAGGGATGCTTCGTCGGACACTACTACCGCACCGGCACCGAGCAGGAGCAACTGGTGGAATCGGCCTGCGCGACCTTCTTTCTGGTCGAGGCACTGATGACCCAGGATCAGGTCCTGGCTGTTCAGGGCGGGATCGCCGGCTGGTAGCCGGTCCCGCCCCCAACTGGCCGCAGCCGGCGTCAAGCCATCCGATAGTCAGCTTATGAATTTCCCGTCATCCGGCCACTTGAGAAACAATTTCGTTTACCATTGTTTCCAAATATGTAGCCGTAAGCGAGGAACCACCCGCATGACGATTCGCCGTAACCCGATGCTGCGCGGCCTGGCCGTTTCCCTTCTCGGCCTGGTGCTCGCAGCGCCGGCCGCCATGGCCGCCGATCCTGTGACCCTGACGCTGTACAACGGCCAGCACAAGGAAATCGGTGACGCCATCGCCAAGGCCTACGAGGCCAAGACCGGCATTCACATCAAGATCCGCAAAGGCAGCAGCAACCAGTTGGCCAGCCAGGTCATCGAGGAAGGCGACCGCTCGCCGGCCGACGTGATCTACACCGAAGAGTCGCCGCCGCTGAACAACCTCGGCGAGCTGGGCCTGCTGGCCAAAATCGATGATTCGACCCTGGAGATGCTGCCCAAGGACTTCGTCGCCAGCAACGGCAGCTGGATGGGCGTCACCGCGCGCACCCGCGTGGTCGCGTTCAACCCGAAGAAGATCGATGAGAAAGACCTGCCGCAATCGGTAATGGACTTCGCCGATCCCGAGTGGGACGGCAAGATCGGCTTCGTGCCCACCAGCGGCGCGTTCCAGGAACAGGCCGTGGCCATCCTGAAAATCCACGGCCGCGAAGCCGCTGAAGAATGGCTGACCGGCCTGAAAGCCTTCGGCAAGACCTACACCAACAACATGGTCGCGCTCAAAGCCGTGGAAAACGGTGAAGTCGCCGCCGTGCTGGTGAACAACTACTACTGGTACGCGCTGAAGAAAGAACGCGGCCAGCTCGACTCCAAGCTGTACTACCTGGCGGACGGCGACGTCGGCGGCCTGATGACCATCTCCGGCGCCGCCGCGGTGAAGGCCAGCAAGCATCCGAAAGAAGCCCAGGCCCTGCTCGCCTGGATGGCCAGCGAAGAAGGCCAGCGCGTCATCACCCAGACCACTGCCGAGTACCCGCTGCACAAGGGCATGGTCTCCGACCAGGGCCTGAAGCCGTTCGAAGACCTGCGTCCGCCGAAGATCACCCCGGCCGACCTGGGTAACGCCGAGGAAGCGCTGGAACTCGAACGCGAAGTCGGCCTGCTCTGATGAGCGCTGCCCTGCCCGTTCAGCTCGGCACCGGTTTCGTTCCCCGCCGCAAGCGGCCCTCGATCTGGGTGGTGCTGCCGGTCCTGCTGCTGGTGGGGCTGAGCCTGCTGCCACTGCTCTACGTCGCCCTTAAAACCTGGCAGGCCGGCTGGCACGAAGCGCTGCGCCTGATCTGGCGGCCCTTCGTCTGGGGCCTGATGCGCAACACCCTGCTGCTGATGGTCGGGGTCACGGTCACCTGCGCGGTGGTCGGCCTGTCCCTCGCCTGGTTGCTGGAGCGCAGCGATCTGCCGGGGCGGCGCCTGTGGGGCGTGATCCTGTGCCTGCCGTTCGCCGTGCCGTCGTTCGTCAGCGGCTTCACCTGGGTGTCGTTGAGCCCGGTGTATGAGGGGCTGGGCGGGGCGATTCTGGTGATGAGCCTGTCGAAATACCCGCTGATCTTCCTGCCGGTGGCCGCGACCCTGCGCAACCTCGACACCTCGCTGGAAGAGTCGGCGCGGACCATGGGCTGCAACCGCTGGGCGGTATTCTGGCGCGTCACCCTGCCGCTGCTGTGGCCGTCGATCCTCGGCGGCAGCCTGCTGATCGCCCTGCACATGCTGGTGGAGTTCGGCGCGCTGTCGATTCTCGGTCTGCAGACCTTCACCACGGCGATCTACCAGCAGTTCGAACTGGAATTCAGCAACGCCAACGCGGCGATGCTCTCGGCGGTGCTGTTGTTCATGTGCCTGCTGATGCTCTGGCTGGAACTGCGGGTACGCGGCAAGGCTCGCCATGTGCGCATCGGCCAGGGCGTGGCGCGGCGCGGCGCGCCGGTTCGCCTGCGTGGCTGGATGCCGCTGGGCCAAGTGTATTGCCTCGGTTTGGCGATTCTCGGCAGCGGCATTCCGCTGGGGATGCTGGCGTACTGGCTGAGTGTCGGCTCGTCGGCGGCCTTCCCGGTGGCGGAGATCAGCCGGGCGCTGCTGTCATCGCTGTCGCTGTCGCTGGGCGGCGCGGGCGTGAGCCTGCTGCTGGCGTTGCCGGTGAGTTTTCTGGTGGTGCGCTACAAAGGTCGCCTGGCGATCTGGGCCGAGCGCCTGCCGTACCTGTTGCATGCCCTGCCGGGGTTGGTGATTGCGCTGACGCTGGTGTACTTCGCCCTGCACTATGTGCCGGCGATGTACCAGACCACCGGCCTGTTGCTGCTGGCCTACGCGCTGCTGTTCCTGCCCCTCGCGCAAGCGCCGGTGCGCACCGCGCTGACCAAGGCCGCGCCGCAACTGGAAGAAGCGGCGCGGACGCTGGGGGCGACCCCGTTCACGGCGTTCTGCCGGGTGACCTTGCCGATCATCTTCCCGGCCCTGGCCGCGGCCTTCGCCCTGGTGTTCCTCGACGCCATGAAGGAGCTGACGGCGACCTTGCTGCTCAGCCCGACCGGCATGACTACCCTGGCCACCGAGGTCTGGGCGCACACCGCCAACGTCGAGTTCGCCGCCGCAGCGCCGTATGCGGCGCTGCTGATCCTGGTGTCCGGGTTGCCGGTGTACCTGCTGACCACCCGGATGTACCTGAACCGCGCCTGATCAGGCGCGGAACTGGCCCAGGCTGGCTTTGAGCTGGGCCGCCAGGTCGTCGAGCACCTTGCTGCTGGCGGTGGTCTGCATGACCACCTGGGCTGCCCGTTCGGCCTGCGCATGGATGTTCTCCACCCGTCCGCGAACCGCTTGCGCGCCTTGGGCCTGCTGCTCGGCAGCGCGGGTCGCGAGGCCGATGGCCGCATGTACCTGCTCCACCGACGCCTGCACCGACTGCTGCAAACGAGCGTTGTCACGCAATACCAGCAAGCCTTCGCTGGCCTGACGCCCCGCCTGGCTGATCGCCGCCACCGCTTCCTTCGCGCCCTGTTGCAGCGCGCCGATATGGGCCTGGATATCGCCGGTGGAACTCTGGGTCTTGCTCGCCAGCGCCCGCACCTCGTCCGCCACCACGGCAAAGCCGCGACCGGTCTCGCCCGCCCGTGCCGCCTCGATTGCGGCGTTGAGCGCCAGCAGGTTGGTCTGCTCGGCAATCCCGTGGATCACCGTCAGCACCACCTCGATCTGCTCGCTCTGCTCGGCCAAACGCACGATCACCTTGGAACCGGTGTCCACCTGCCCGGCCAGCGCCTCGATCAGTTTGGCAACCTGCGCCGAGGTGCGACTGTTCTCGTCGGTGGCCTGGCGGATATCCACCACCTGCTGCAATGCGGCCTGCATGGCTTTGCTCTCGGCCTGGGCTTCATCGGCCATGCTCGACAGCGCGCGCAGGCTTTCGGCCACTTCATCACGCTGGGCCGCCGCCGCCGAATCGGCACCGGCGTTCTGCTGGGCCATGGCGCCGATCTCGACCCCGGTGCGCTGGGCCACTTCGCCGGCCTCGCGAACGATGGGCTGCAACTTGTCGACGAAGCGGTTCACCGCCGCCGCCATGTCGCCGATCTCGTCGCGGCTGTCGATGGCTACGCGCTTGGTCAGGTCGCCTTCGCCGGCCGCCAGATCGTCCAGCGCGGCAATCAGCAGGCGCAGCTTGTTCACCACCCGACGACCCAACACCACCGCCACCACCAGCAACACGCCGCACCCGACCAGGGCCAGGCCCAGGCCGATGCGCCAGCGCAGGGTTTCTGCGGCGCCTTGAACGCTTTGCGAGGTGTTGGCGGCCATCTGCGCGGCGCTGCCCTGCGCCGTCTCCAGCCGGCTGCGCAGCGCTTTGGTACTGTCGGCGGCGGCGCTGGTCAGGCTGTCGCCCACCAACTGGTCACCGCTGGCGATCAGCGCGGAGAAACGTTTGTCGAGGGCTTGCAGTTCGGCATCCACCGACGCGGTCGACACGCCCATCAAGACCTTGCCGATCTCGACGCCATTGGGGCTGATCGAGGCTTCGACGAAGTACACCGACGGGTCGTTGCGGGCGGCTTCCAGCACCTTGTCCAGGGCGCGTTCACCCTTGCCCTTGTCGAGCAGGGCCTGGTTGATGGGATTCTGACGGTTCAGGTAGCGGGTGAGGTGTTCTCCCTGGGCATCGTTGTACACCACGAACAGCACGTTGGGGTTGCGCTGGGCGCGCCGGGCAAACTCCGACAGGGTCGGTACATCGGCGTCCCACACCGCGCGGGGCGCCACCGAGGCGAGCAGTTCGGCCATGTCATTGGCCGAGTCCTTGAGGTTCTTCTCCAGGGTGGCGCGCAATTGCGCCTGTTCTTCCTCCAGACGCGACGACAAACCGGCGGTCAGGCGCTGACGGGTGCTTTCGGACAGATTGCTCAGCCCGGAACTGACCTCCTTCGCCGCTTGATCCAGCTCGGTGGTGAGCTTCTGGCTATCGGTGCCCAAACGATTGCCCAGATCGGCTTCCAACGCGGTGACGGTACTGCGGGTCAACACCACAGCGACCACCACTTGCACCAAAAGAGCGATACCAAGCGCAACAAAGACAGGCCGCAAAAGGCGGCTTCGTAACAATGAGATGACGGCAGACACAGTAAATCCCTCTGCTTTTCGGAGCCATTACAGTGATGGCATCCCTGAAGGCATTTTCACAGCAAAGGTTGTGCCGCAGCAGAAGGCAAAAACGCCAAAGGCCCCTCTAGAGGGGCCTTTGGTGGTTACAGCATGACCGAGATCAGGCGAACGGATGACGCAGAACGATGGTTTCGTTGCGGTCAGGGCCGGTGGAGATGATGTCGATCGGCGCACCGACCAGCTCTTCCACACGCTTGATGTAGGCACGGGCGTTGGCCGGCAGCTCTTCCAGGGTCTTGGCACCCAGGGTCGACTCGCTCCAGCCCGGCATTTCTTCGTACACCGGCTCCAGGCCGATGTAGCTGTCGGCGTCGGTCGGTGCGTCGAGGACTGCGCCGTTTTCGTTCTTGTAACCCACGCAGATGCGGATGGTGTCCAGACCGTCGAGCACGTCCAGCTTGGTCAGGCACAGGCCCGAGATGCTGTTGACGTCGATGGCGCGACGCAGGATGACGGCGTCGAACCAGCCGCAACGACGAGCGCGACCCGTGGTGGCGCCGAACTCGTGGCCACGCTTGGCCAGGAAGGCACCGACTTCGTCGAACAGTTCAGTCGGGAACGGCCCCGAACCGACGCGAGTGGTGTAGGCCTTGGTGATACCGAGGATGTAGTCCAGGTACATCGGGCCAACGCCGGAACCGGTGGCGATGCCGCCCGCAGTGGTGTTGGAGCTGGTGACGTACGGGTAGGTACCGTGGTCGATGTCCAGCAGCGAACCCTGGGCGCCTTCGAACATGATGTCCTTGCCGGCACGGCGCAGAGCGTGCAGCTCGGCGGTGACGTCGAGCATCATCGGCTTCAGTTGCTCGGCGTAGGCCATGCACTCGTCCAGGGTTTTCTGGAAGTCGATGGCCGGCTCTTTGTAGTAATTGACCAACTGGAAGTTGTGGTAGTCCAGCAGCTCACCCAGCTTGGCGGCGAAACGCTCGCGGTGGAACAGGTCACCGACGCGCAGGCCGCGACGAGCGACCTTGTCTTCGTAGGCCGGGCCAATGCCGCGACCGGTGGTGCCGATCTTGGCTTCGCCACGGGCTTTCTCGCGCGCCTGGTCCAGGGCAACGTGGTAGGAGAGGATCAGCGGGCAAGCCGGGCTGATGCGCAGGCGGTCACGTACCGGGACGCCTTTCTCTTCCAGTTTGATGATTTCCCGCATCAGTGCGTCGGGAGCAACCACCACGCCGTTGCCGATCAGGCACTGCACGCCTTCGCGCAGGACGCCCGACGGGATCAGGTGCAACACGGTTTTCTCACCGTCGATCACCAGCGTGTGACCGGCGTTGTGGCCACCTTGGTAACGCACTACGGCGGCGGCATGTTCGGTCAGCAGATCAACGATCTTGCCTTTGCCCTCATCACCCCATTGGGTGCCCAGGACTACGACATTCTTACCCATAACACTTGTCCTCATTCGCGCAAACTTGGCGCCGACCACGGGGTCGGCGGCTAATCTCAGATGGCCAGTGGCAGTACCTGCCAGGCCCCGTTTTGCAGAATCAATTGCCGATCGCAGTCCGCCTCGATGGCGGCAGCCAGTGGCTGGCCAGGCAGAGCCTGCACAACCCGCTGACCGTCACTGCGCAACTGGCAGACCAACTGCCACAGAGCCGCGTCGCTGCTGTCGGGCATCCAGATCCCGCCAGTGGGCAACACGACCTCTGCCCGCCCCAGTGTGACCAGGGTCTTCAAATCCGTGGAGAAACCGGTGGCCGGACGTGCCCGGCCAAAGTCAGCTCCGATATCGTCGTAGCGACCGCCCTGGGCGATCGACTGACCGACACCCGGCACGAACGCCGCGAACACTACACCGGTGTGGTAGTGGTAGCCGCGCAGCTCGCCCAGGTCGAAATACAGTGGCAAATCCGGGTACCGCGCCGTCAGACGGTCGGCGATCGCCAGCAGGTCATCCAGTGCCGCCAGTACCGCAGCCGGTGCACGGCCGAGACGAACGCGGGCCGCTTCCAGCACTTCACGACCGCCGCACAGCTCAGTCAGCGAACGCAGCATGCCGGCCAGGTCGGCCGGCAGGTTGGCAGTCAGCGTGATCACTTCGTCGACGGCCTTGCGTTGCAGGGCATCGAACAACTGCTGCTCGACATCACCCGACAGGCCGGCCGCACGGGCCAGGCTGCGGTAGATACCGACGTGGCCAAGGTCCATATGGACATCCGGTACGTCGGCCAGTTGCAGCATGGCCAGCATCAGGCTGATGACTTCGACGTCACTGACCGGGCTGGCATCGCCGTACAGTTCGGCACCCAACTGGATCGGGCTGCGCGAGGACGACAGTGCACGGGGCTTGGCGTGCAGCACGCTGCCGGCGTAGCACAGGCGGCTCGGGCCTTCGCGGCGCAGGGTGTGCGCATCGATGCGCGCCACCTGCGGCGTGATGTCGGCCCTGAAGCCCATCTGCCGGCCCGACTGTGGGTCGATAACCTTGAAGGTACGCAGGTCCAGGTCCTGACCGGCACCGGTGAGCAGCGATTCCAGGTACTCGATATGCGGAGTCACGACAAATTCGTAACCCCAGCTCTGGAACAGATCCAACACCTGGCGACGCGCGATTTCGATGCGCGTCGCTTCAGGTGGCAGTACTTCTTCGATGCCATCTGGCAGCAGCCAGCGGTCTACCGTTGCCATTACGCCATTTCCCCTGTGGTCCGGGCGGCCTGCCTGCGGGCGAGCCTTGAGTGAAGCAGGTGCCGGCAAATAATGTCGGGCAGCGCTGATTCCAGCGTTACCGCAGTGCCGATACCCTCGTAAATCCTGGGCTGCGCCGCGAATCAAGACCGCCAGGCGGTCATTCGATCTTGCAGACGCAAAAAAGCCGGGAATTTCCCGGCTGCCGCATCATACACCCGTTTTCTTGCAGTATCACCCCGCCAGACGTATTAGCCGCCCGACGGGGTGATCTGTTTCAAGGCTTGGCCTTTTCCATGAAGCGGAAGAACTCGCTGCTCGGATCAAGAACCAGCACATCGCTCTTGTTGGCGAAGCTCTCACGGTAGGCTTTCAGGCTACGGTAGAACGCGTAGAAGTCCTGATCCTGGCCATAGGCCTTGGAGTAGATCGCCGCCGCTTGGGCATCACCATCACCGCGGGCCTCTTCCGACTCGCGATAGGCTTCAGCCAGCAGTACCCGACGCTGACGATCGGCGTCGGCACGAATGCCTTCAGCCAGCTCGTTACCTTTGGCGCGGTGCTCACGAGCCTCACGCTCACGCTCGGTGCTCATACGCTCGAACACGCTGCGGTTCACTTCCTTCGGCAGGTCGATGGCCTTGACGCGAACGTCGACCACTTCGATGCCCAGCTCCTTTTCCGCCATGCGGTTCAGCGAGCCAGTGATATCCGCCATCAGCGCGTCACGCTCACCCGACACCACTTCGTGCAGGGTGCGCTTGCCGAACTGGTCGCGCAAACCGCTTTCCAGACGACGGGACAAACGCTCGTCAGCAATCTGCTTCATGCCGGAGGTCGCGGTGTAGAAACGCTCTGCGTCCTTCACCCGCCACTTGGCGTAAGCATCGACCATGACCGCCTTCTTCTCCAGGGTCAGGAACCGCTGGGTCGGAGCGTCAAGGGTCATCAGGCGGGCGTCGAACTTGCGCACCTGGTTGACGTAAGGAACTTTGACATGCAGGCCAGGCTGAACATCGGCCTGGACCACACGACCGAATTGCAGCAGTACCGCGCGTTCGGTCTGGGACACGATATAGAAGCTGTTCCAGGCCACGATGGCCAGCACGACGCCAACGATCAGGGCGATCAGCGATTTATTGCTCATCAGCGGCTCTCCCTAGAACGCAGTTGCTGCTGTTGCTGTTGCAGATCGGAAGCGGCACGGCTGGCTGCATCGTTGGCCGACGAGGTCGGTACGCTGCTGGCCGGTGCGGCATTGCGGCTGCCTTCGACCATCTTGTCCAGCGGCAGGTAAAGCAGGTTGCTCTGCCCGTCCTTGCCCGAAACCAGCACTTTGCTGGTGTTGCTGTAGACCTCTTGCATCGTATCGAGGTACAGACGCTGACGAGTGACTTCCGGCGCCTTGCGGTACTCGGTCACCAGCTTGGTGAAGCGATCGGCCTCACCCTTGGCGCGCGAGACGACTTCGTCGCGGTAACCATTGGCGTCTTCGATGATGCGCTGCGCCTGACCACGGGCTTCCGGCACCACGCCATTGGCGTAGGACTCGGCCTGGTTGCGGGCACGCTGCTCGTCTTCACGGGCACGGATCACGTCATCGAAGGCTTCCTGCACTTCACGCGGGGCTGCCGCGCTCTGTACGTTGACCTGGGTAACGGTGATACCGGTACGGTAGGTGTCGAGGAAGCGTTGCAGGCGCTCCTTGATCTCGACGGCCATCTGCTCGCGACCTTCGGTCAGCACCTTGTCCATGGCCGTGGAGCCGACCACGTGACGCAGGGCACTGTCGGTCGCGTGTTGCAGGCTGACTTCAGGCTGATCGACGTTCAGGACGAAGTCCTGCAGGTTGCTGATCTTGTACTGCACGGTCAGCGGCACTTCGACGATGTTTTCGTCTTCGGTCAGCATCTGGCCCTGCTTGGTATAGGCACGCTCACGCGTGACGTTTTCCATGTACTTGCGATCGATTGGCGGGAAATAGATGTTCAGGCCCGGACCTACGGTCTCGTAGTACTTGCCGAAACGCAGAACGACTGCCTGCTCCTGCTCGTCGACCACATAGACCGCGCTGTACAGCCAGATAGCAGCCAGCACAGCGAGTCCGACACCAAGCAGACCAAAGCCGCCGCCTTTGGGGAGGCCATCGCCACCACCACGTTTCTTGCCACTGCCGAACATGCCGTTCAGGCTATCCTGCAGCTTGCGGAAGGCCTCGTCGAGATCCGGTGGCCCTTTCTTGTCGCCACCACCACCGCCGCGGCGTCCACCCCAAGGATCTTGATTGTTCGAGTTGCCACCCGGCTCATTCCAAGCCATAGCGCTCTCCATCTGATAAAGCAAAGACGCGCCAACGGCGCGCCGTCCAATGCTACAGAATGCCTGTCACGGCTGCCTGACAGCGTCATCAGGCTTTTATTGCAAAGTGTGTTGTTCGATGAAGTCGACGGGCTCAAGCCCCGCGCGTGACACCAGACGATTGAGGTCGGCCCGTGGCAAGCGCACTGCCAGAAGGCTGCTGCCTTCATCGTCGTGTTCTTCGTTCTGCACCGCACCCGCTGCGAAGAACTGCGCACGCAAACGCGCGAAACGCTGTTCAAGACGCAAGGTACCCACAAACAGGTCATCCCCCAGCAACTCGGCAATCGCCTGCCCCACCAGCTCAAGACCACGGCCTTCTCGGGCCGAGACCCAGACCCGCTCGGGCTTGCCATCAGCATTGCGTTGAATGTTCGGCTCAACGCCTTCGAGCAGATCGAGTTTGTTATACACCTCGAGTATCGGCAAGCCTTCAGCACCGATCTCGCCCAGCACCGCCATGACCTGTTCGATCTGGGCCATGCGCTCAGGCTCATGGGCATCGATCACATGCAGCAACAGGTCGGAGTTGCTCGACTCTTCGAGCGTAGCTCGAAAAGCCTCGACCAGCTTGTGCGGCAGGTGACGAATGAAGCCCACGGTGTCCGCCAGCACGATCGGCCCGATATCACCCAGCTCCAGTCGGCGCAGGGTCGGGTCGAGTGTGGCGAAGAGCTGGTCGGCCGCGTAGACCTCGGACTCGGTCAGGGCGTTGAACAGGGTCGATTTGCCGGCGTTGGTATAACCCACCAGTGAAACCGAAGGCACCTCGGCGCGTTTGCGACCGCGGCGCGCCTGCTCTCGCTGGCTGCGGACCTTTTCCAGACGGGCCTTGATCTGCCGCAGACGCACACGCAGCAAGCGGCGGTCGGTTTCCAGCTGGGTTTCGCCCGGGCCGCGCAGACCAATACCGCCTTTCTGCCGCTCAAGGTGAGTCCAGCCGCGAACCAGTCGCGTGCTCATGTGTTCAAGCTGCGCCAGCTCCACCTGCAGCTTGCCCTCGTGAGTACGGGCGCGCTGGGCGAAGATGTCGAGGATCAGGCCGGTGCGGTCAAGCACGCGACACTCGAAAACGCGCTCGAGGTTGCGTTCCTGACTTGGGGTGAGGGTGTGATTGAAGATCACCAGGTCGGCCTCTTCAGCCTTGACCAGGTCGCGCAACTCCTCGACCTTGCCGCTGCCAATCAGAAACTTGGCAGTAGGCTGGTGCCGCCCCACATTGGCGAGCGCAACAATATCGGCGCCAGCCGACAAGGCCAGCTCCTGGAACTCCTGCGGGTCTTCGCGCGCCTCAGGGCTCTGACCTTCCAGATGAACGAGAACGGCTCGTTCACCACCACCGTGGCGCTCAAAGAACAAAGCGAACTCCTATCAGGCGTTACCTGGCTCAGCATCGCCATGTTCGGCGTCAGCTGCGCTAGGCAGGCGAATCGGACGAACCGGAACAACGGTCGAGATCGCGTGCTTGTAAACCATCTGGCTGACGGTGTTTTTCAGCAGGATCACGAACTGGTCGAAGGACTCGATGGTCCCTTGCAGCTTGATGCCGTTGACCAGATAGATCGAAACCCCGACTTTTTCTTTTCTCAAAGTATTCAAGTAAGGGTCTTGTAGCGAATGCCCTTTTGACATATGCCGCACTCCTGTAAGGATCAATAGTAAAAAAACAAGAAAACTGATGGCTAAAGCCGCCCCACCCCCAAGGATAGACGGCAATCGCTGGGATTCAGCCCAATATGGAGACCGACCCGAGGTATTTCAAGGTGCGAGACAGATTGTCGCAGGCCAGACTATCCAGCCAGTGAAGATCAGCCCAACTGCGCAACCAGGTAAATTGCCGCTTCGCCAATTGGCGGGTGGCAATGATGCCGCGCTCCTGCATTTCAACTGAAGTCAGCTTGCCATCAAGATGATCCCAGACCTGACGATACCCAACTGCCCGTATAGACGGCAGTCCCGCGTGCAAGTCACTTCTAGCGCGCAGCAATCGGACCTCGTCAATGAAGCCCTGTTCCAGCATTTGCGTGAATCGTAGCGCAATTCGCTCATGCAGAACCTGTCGATTCTGCGGGGCGATAGCCAAGCTGGCGACAGTATAGGGCAATTGCCCCTGCCCAGAAGCGCCTGGGCCATTACTTTGCTCAGCTTGACGCAAACGATGTGAAGTCATCGTGAAACCACTCACCCGATAGACCTCCAACGCCCGGATCAGACGCTGCGGATCGTTCGGGTGAATGCGCGCCGCCGACACCGGATCGACCGCCGCCAGCTCATCGTGCAACGCCTGCCAACCGTGCTGCTGGGCCTGCGCTTCGAGTTCGGCGCGAACCTGAGGATCGGCAGGCGGCATATCGGCCAAGCCTTCGAGCAATGCCTTGTAATAGAGCATCGTGCCGCCAACTAGCAACGGAATGTTGCCGCGGGCAGTGATTTCGGCCATGGCTTGCAGGGCATCGCGGCGAAAATCAGCGGCGGAATAGCTTTCGGCGGGGTCGAGGATGTCGATCAGGCGGTGTGGATGGGCCGCAAGCACGTCCTTCGACGGCTTGGCCGTGCCGATATCCATGCCGCGATAGATCAGCGCCGAATCGACACTGATCAACTCGCACGGCAGTACTTTGGTGAGTTCGATGGCCAGGTCGGTCTTGCCCGCAGCGGTCGGGCCCATCAGAAAAATCGCCGGAGGGAGAGAACCCGCCATATCAACGACCGCGCAAGAACAGTTTGTCCAGATCGTCCAGCCCCATTTGGGTCCAGGTCGGTCGGCCATGGTTGCATTGGCCGCTGCGCTCGGTGTTTTCCATGTCGCGCAGCAGGCCGTTCATTTCTGGCAAGGCCAGGCGCCGGTTGGCGCGCACGGCGCCGTGGCAGGCCATGGTGCCGAGCAGCTCGTTGAGGTGCGCCTGGATCCGGTCGCTGGTGCCGTACTCCATCAGGTCGGCCAGCACATCCTGCACCAGGCGATTGGCCTCGGCCTGCTTGAGCAGCGCCGGAATCTGCCGGATCGCAATGCTCTCCGGGCCCAGACGTTGCAACTCGAAGCCCAGGCGCTGGAACCACTGCGCGTGTTCTTCGGCGCAGTCGGCCTCGCGCTGGCTCATGGCCAGGGACTCCGGAACCAGCAGAGGTTGGCCGCTCAGGCCTTCGCTGGCCATGGCCACTTTCAGCCGCTCGTACATGATCCGCTCGTGGGCAGCGTGCATGTCCACCAGCACCAGGCCGTGGGCGTTTTCCGCGAGGATATAGATGCCTTTCAACTGCGCCAGCGCATAGCCCAGCGGCGGAATATCACGCTCGCCTTCCGGCAGCGGCGCGGGCTCGGCATTCGGCAGCGGCGAGAAAAACTCCCGGTAGACCTCACGCGTCTCGCCAACCGGCAGCGCGGCGCTCGGGCGCGGGGTGTAGTTGTACTGGTAACCCGCACCAGCGCCCGAGCCCGCCGGGCTAGCCGAAGGCGAGGCAACCGGCTGTTCAAGCACGCTGGCGGACAGGCGCATCTCGCCCTGAGGTCCGAATTCCCCGGCTTGCTGACCCGTTGGCCGGATGATTTCCGTGGTCGCCGCTGGCGCCGCTACCTGATCGTCCGGACGTACATCCGCAAGCGCCCGGTGCAGGGTTCCATACAGGAAGTCGTGGACCATGCGCCCGTCACGGAAGCGTACTTCGTGCTTGGTCGGGTGGACGTTGACATCGACACCCGTCGGGTCGAGCTCCAGGAACAGCACGAACGTCGGGTGCCGGCCATTGAACAACACGTCACGGTAGGCCTGACGCACAGCGTGGGCGACCAGCTTGTCGCGCACCGCCCGGCCATTGACGAAGAAGTACTGCAGATCAGCCTGACTGCGGGAGAAGGTCGGCAATCCGACCCAGCCCCAGAGCCGCAGGCCGTTGCGGTCGATCTCGATCGGCAGCGCCTGTTCGAGGAAACCCGGCCCGCAGATCGCGCCGACCCGCCGCGCCTTGGCGATATCGTCCGGCGCTTCGTGCAGGCTGAGGATGCTCTTGCCGTTGTGGCGCAAGTGGAAACCGACATCGAAGCGTGCCAGCGCGAGGCGCCGGATCACTTCCTGCAGGTGATCGAATTCGGTCTTTTCGGTTTTGAGGAATTTGCGCCGCGCCGGGGTATTGAAGAACAGGTCGCGGACTTCGACCGAGGTCCCCACCGGATGTGCCGCCGGCTGCACGCGCGGCGCCATGTCACGGCCTTCGGTTTCAACCTGCCAGGCCTGCTCGGCGTCACGGGTGCGCGAGGTCAGGGTCAGGCGGGCCACCGAGCTGATCGACGCCAGGGCCTCACCCCGAAAGCCCAGGCTCATCACCCGTTCCAGGTCTTCGAGGTCGCGAATCTTGCTGGTGGCGTGGCGGGCCAGGGCCAGCGGCAGGTCATCGGAGGCAATACCGCTGCCATCGTCGCGCACCCGCAGCAACTTCACGCCGCCCTGCTCGACTTCGACGTCGATGCGCCGCGCGCCGGAGTCCAGGCTGTTTTCCAGCAATTCCTTGATGACCGAGGCCGGACGCTCGACAACCTCGCCGGCGGCGATCTGGTTGGCAAGACGAGGGCTGAGCAGTTCGATACGCGCACTGCTGGTCATGGCTGGGCTGCCAGGGTGGTCGCCGGAACATCCAGATTCTGACCGACTTTCAGCTCGTCAGTCTTGAGGCTGTTGGTGCTGCGCAGGCTGGCCACGCTGACCTGATAGCGCACCGCGATCATGGCCAACGTCTCGCCCGGACGCACCACGTGCTCACGCGGGCCCTGGGCGATCTTGCCGCTATCACGCAGCCAGGCGATGTAGGTGCCCGGCGGCGGATTCTGCTGGAAGAACTGCTTCACACCACCGTGGATCGAACGCGCCAGTGACTGCTGATGGCTCGGCGTCGCCAGCTTGGCGGCTTCGTTGGCGTTGGAGATGAACCCGGTTTCCACGAGGATCGACGGGATGTCCGGCGACTTCAGCACCATGAAGCCCGCCTGCTCGACCCGGCGCTTGTGCAGCGAGGTCACCCGGCCGATGTTGCCCAGGACTTTCTGCCCGACGTTCAGGCTGGAACTCAGCGAGGCGGTCATCGACAGGTCCAGCAGCACACCCGCGAGCATGCGGTCCTTGTCGTCGAGGCTGACGTTGCCGGCACCACCGATCAGGTCGGAACGGTTTTCACTGTCCGCCAGCCAGCGCGCGGTCTCGGACGTGGCGCCGCGATCAGACAGGGCGAACACCGAGGCACCGAAGGCCGCCGTGGACGGCGCGGCGTCGGCGTGGATGGAAATGAACAGGTCGGCGCCTTTCTTGCGGGCGATCTCGGTGCGCTTGCGCAGCGGGATGAAATAGTCACCGGTGCGGGTCAGCTCGGCGCGGAAACCCTTCTCGGTATTGATCTGGCGCTGCAATTCCTTGGCGATCTGCAGGACGATGTCTTTCTCGTGCTGACCGCGCGAACCCGAGGCACCCGGGTCTTCACCGCCGTGACCGGCGTCGATGGCAATGACGATGTCGCGCTTGCCGTTAGGCACCGGCGGCAGCGTGATCGCGGGTTGCGTAGGCGTCACCGGCACCACCGGAGTGGTCGCGGTGGTAGCGGCCGGCGTCGGCGGTTGGGCCGCAGCGTCGGCTTCCTGGTCGTACAGGTCGACCACCAGGCGGTTGCCGTACTGGGCGTTGGGCGCCAGGGTGAAGCTTTTCGGGGTGACGCTTTTGCTCAGGTCAATCACCACACGCAGATCGGTAGGCGTACGCTGCGCCGAGCGCACGCTGGTGATTGGCGTGTTGGAGGTGGAAACCGAGAGTGGCGCGGCCAGGGTGGCGCCGTTGATGTCGATGACCAGCCGATCAGGCGCGGTCAGGGTGAAGACGCTGTGCTGCACCGGGCCAGACAGATCGAAGACCAGCCGCGTGTTATCCGGCGCCCGCCATAGACGCACGCTCTTGACCTGTGTGACAGCGAAAGCGTCAACGGTCACTGCCGTAAGCAGCAGTCCTACGACGGCAACCAGTGCGCGAAAGCGCATACCTTTCCCCATTTCTATTTGAATTCCAAGGCCAAAGCGGCACACCAGGCTTCACCGCGAGCACCTTGCGGCGCCAGGTTCAACGAACGACCGCCCGCCTGGGGGCTTATGGTAATGGTCAGGTCCGGCTTTGGCAAAATGCCGGCACCTTTGTCCGGCCACTCGAACAGGCACAGCGCATCGCCTTCGAAATAGTCGCGGATCCCCATGAATTCCAGCTCCTCCGGGTCGACCAGACGGTAAAGGTCGAAGTGGAAGGCGCGGATCTCACCAATCTCGTACGGTTCTACCACCGTAAATGTAGGACTTTTCACAGCTCCGGTGTGCCCGAGCCCGCGAATGATGCCCCGCGACAGGGTCGTCTTGCCCGCGCCGAGGTCACCTTCGAGAAAAATCACGCCGTTGCCGTGGGTCACTTGGGCGATACGAGCGCCGAAGTCGACCATGGCCTGCTCGTCGGCCAAAAACAGGGTTACGCCTGACACGCTGAATGCTCCTCCAACAACTCTCGAATAGACGGCACCAGATCATGTGCCGCCAGCCCCCGCCCCTGGCTACCCAGGCGTTCTCCCGCGCAGGCATGCAGCCAGACGGCAAGACAGGCCGCGTCCCAGGCCGGCATGTCCTGGGCGAGCAAGGCGCCCAGCACACCGCTGAGCACATCGCCCAGACCTGCACCGGCCATGGCCGGATGGCCGCGCTTGCACAGGGCAAGCCGCCCGTGCGGGTCAGCGACCAGGCTGCCTGAGCCCTTAAGCACGCAAACGGCGGCGTATTTTCGCGCCAGCTTGCGCGCCGCACCCGGGCGGTCGGCCTGTACTGCCTCGGTGGAAATCCCCAACAGCCGCGCGGCCTCGCCAGGGTGCGGCGTAATGATGCTGCCCGCTGGCAACGCCATCGGCGCCACGGCCAGCAGGTTCAATGCATCGGCATCCCAAACTTGCCGCAGACCCGAACTGGCCACCGCCGACAGCAGGCTCCGGCCCCACGCCGCTTGCCCCAGCCCAGGTCCGACCACCAGAACCGACGCCCGTTCGATCGGCGCCATCAACTGATTGGCCGAACTCACGCCCATGCTCATGACTTCAGGCAACCGCGCCAGGGCCGCCGGCAGATGCTCGACGCGGCTGGCCAGCGACACCAGCCCGGCACCGCAGCGCAATGCCGCCTCTGCACTGAGCAAAACCGCGCCCCCAGTGCCACGATCACCGCCGATCACCAGCACATGGCCGAACTGTCCTTTATGGGCGGTCGCAGCGCGCGCGGGCAGGCCCGCCACGGTGTCGCGGGAGAGCACAACTGGCTCGTTTGCAGGGTGTTTGGTCTGAGGCATGCGTCGTTCGGCTCCGATGTCTGGCAGAATTATACGCACCTGTGTCCTCGTTGCCCTATTTCGCATGTCTGCCTCCTCCATAGATCTCCTCGCCCTCACCCAGTCCATCAAGGACTGGGGCCGTGAACTCGGCTTTGCCCACGTCGGCATCGCCGGTGTGGAACTGGCTGAGCACGAACAGCACCTGGAGCGTTGGCTGGCCGCCGGCTATCACGGCGAGATGGAATACATGGCCGCCCACGGCAGCAAGCGCTCGCACCCGGACGAACTGGTGCCGGGCACCCTTCGGGTCGTTTCGCTGCGCATGGACTACCTGCCCGGCGACACACAAATGGCGCAGCGCCTGGCCCAGCCGGAAAAAGCCTATATCTCGCGCTACGCCCTGGGCCGCGACTACCACAAGCTGGTGCGCAAGCGCGTGCAGCACCTGGCCGAGCGCATCCAGAAGGAAATCGGCCCGTTCGGCTTCCGCGCCTTCGTCGACAGCGCCCCCGTGCTGGAAAAAGCCATCGCCGAGCAGGCCGGCCTGGGCTGGATCGGCAAGAACACCCTGCTGCTCAATCGCAAGGCCGGCAGCTATTTCTTCCTCAGCGAACTGTTCGTCGACCTCGCGCTCCCCGTGGACGAGGCCCAAGCCACCGAACATTGCGGCCGCTGCAGCGCCTGCCTGGATATCTGCCCGACCAAGGCCTTCGTCGGCCCTTACGTGCTGGATGCGCGACGCTGCATTTCGTACCTGACCATCGAGCTGAAGAACGCGATCCCCGAAGAACTGCGCTCGATGATCGGCAACCGGGTGTTCGGTTGCGATGATTGCCAGATCGTCTGCCCCTGGAACCGCTTTGCCCGCCCGACGGCGGAAGGTGATTTCCAGCCGCGCCATGGCCTGGACAACGCCGAGCTGGCCGAGCTGTTTCTCTGGGATGAAGAGCGCTTTCTCGCCAGCACCGAGGGATCGCCACTACGCCGTGCCGGCTACGAGCGCTGGCTGCGCAACCTGGCAGTGGGGCTGGGCAATGCACCGTCGACCATTCCCGTGCTGGAAGCCCTCAATGCCCGCCGCGACTACCCGTCCGAGCTGGTCCGCGAGCACGTCGAGTGGGCACTGAAGCAGCACGCCGAACGCCAGGCGTGCCCCGCCTGACGCAGCGTCGGCCAATCAATGGTCGTCGTTGTAGTGAAACTTGGGCATTTCCCAGTGGAAACGAATCGCCAGCAGGCGCAGCAGGAAGCCACCAAACAGGGTGATCAGGATCGATTGCTCGGCCGGCAGTTGCAGGTGCACGCAACCCAGATAGCACCAGGCCGCGGCGAAGGACACGCTGGCATAAAGCTCGCGGCGGAAGATCAGCGGAATGTCGTTGCAGAGAATGTCGCGCAGGATGCCGCCGAACACGCCGGTGATCATCCCGCTGATGGAGGCGACCAGCATGCTGTGGCCCAGCTCCAGCGCGGTCATGCAGCCGATCAGGGTGAACGCCACCAGGCCGATGGCGTCGAGCACCAGGAACAGCGAGCGCAAATGCCGCATCAACGGGGCGATGAAGATGGTGATCAACGCCGCCACACTGGTCAGCACCAGGTATTCCGGGTGTTTGACCCAGGTCAGCGGGTAGTGGCCCAGCAGCACATCACGCACTGAACCGCCGCCTAGCGCCGTGACACAGGCGATCAGCACCACGCCGAACCAGTCCATGCCGCGACGGCCGGCGGACAAGGCACCGGTCATGGCTTCAGCGGTGATCGCAATCAGATAGAGCATCAACAACATGGTGCAGGTCCAGGCAGAGGGACGCGCAGTCTAACCAGTTGCCTCAAGCACCAAAAGGGGGCGCCAGAGCGATTCGTGGCACCCCGACAGGGCTTAGAACTTGATGAAGTGCTCGCGGTAGTGGCGCAGCTCGGCGATCGACTCGCGGATGTCGTCCAGCGCCAGGTGGGTGCTGCCCTTCTTGAAACCGTCGCGAACGTCCGGCGCCCAGCGACCGGCCAGTTCCTTGAGGGTCGAAACGTCGAGGTTGCGGTAGTGGAAGTAGTTTTCCAGCCCGCGCATGTGGCGGTAGAGGAAACGACGATCCTGGCAAATGCTGTTGCCGCAGATCGGCGACTTGCCCTTGGGCACCCACTGCTCCAGGAAGGCGATGGTCTGCGCCTCGGCCTCGGCCATGTCGATGCGGCTTTCGCGCACGCGCTGGGTCAGGCCGGAGGCACCGTGAGTGCGGGTGTTCCAATCGTCCATCCGCGCCAGGACTTCGTCGCTGTGGTGGATAGCGATCACCGGACCTTCGGCCAGGGTATTGAGATCGCTGTCGGTGACAATGGTCGCCATCTCGATGATGACGTCGCTGTCGGGGTCCAGACCGGTCATTTCCAGATCGATCCAGATCAGATTCTGTGGGTTCTGCATAGCTCTGCTCCTCGGTAGGTGCGCAGTTTAGCCTAGTGGAGCGTGCTAAACTCGACGCCGTTTCAACATCCCCGCTTTAAACGACGAGACCTTCATGGCCAAACGCCAGCTCAACCGCCGCCAAAACTGGCGCATCGAAAAGATCCAGGAAGAGCGTGCCGCCCGCGCCGCCAAACGTGAGGGGCGCGCCCTGGAGGTGCTCGAAGGCGGCGACCTCGGCCCCGAACAGACCGGCCTGGTGATCGCGCATTTCGGTGTGCAAGTGGAGGTCGAGGCCGAGCAAGGCGACGAAGCCGGCCAGGTATTCCGTTGCCACCTGCGGGCCAACCTGCCCGCGCTGGTGACCGGCGACCGCGTGGTATGGCGCGCGGGCAACCAGGGTATCGGTGTGATCGTCGCGCAACTGCCGCGCAGCACCGAACTGTGCCGCCCCGACAGCCGTGGGCAGCTCAAGCCGGTGGCGGCCAACGTCGACCTGATCGTCATCGTCTTCGCCCCGGCCCCCGAGCCTCACGCCAACCTCATCGATCGCTACCTCGTGGCCGCCGAGCATGCCGGTATCCGGCCGCTGCTGCTGCTGAACAAGGCCGATCTGATCGACGAGCAGAACGCCCCGGCGCTCAACGCCCTGCTGGCGGTGTACCGGCAGCTCGGCTACCCGCTGCTGGAGGTGTCCGCACATCACGGCAATGGCATGGAACAGTTGCAGACCATACTCGACGGCCACATCAGCGTGTTCGTCGGCCAGTCCGGGGTCGGCAAGTCTTCGTTGGTCAACAGCCTGCTGCCGAATGTGCAGTCCCGCGTTGGCGAGCTTTCGGAATGGTCCGGCCAGGGCCAGCACACCACCACCACCGCCCGCCTGTATCACTTCCCTGGCGGCGGCGAGCTGATCGACTCCCCGGGTATTCGCGAGTTCGGCCTGGTCCACGTCAGTCGCGCGGATGTCGAAGCCGGTTTCATCGAGTTCAGCACGCTGCTCGGCAATTGCCGCTTCCGCGACTGCAAGCATGACCGCGAGCCTGGTTGTGCACTGCTCAAGGCCCTGGAGGACGGAAGCGTCCAGCAACAACGGATGAACAGCTACCGCTCGATCATCGCCAGCTTGCCGCAAGACACCTACTGACCCTTTGGGTGTTGCCGGGAACGGGAACACCCGATGTAGTCCACATCTGTAGGGATGTTCATACACAGATGTAGGATGCTTCTTTGTTTCTGGCCGTCTATTGCCGGGCCAACGGAATTCACTGATCGTCGCGCTTTCACCTGAAAGGACGCCAGTGATGCCTGTTTTCATCAGTTACCGCCACCCTGATCGCCTCGATGCGTTCGTGATCAACGAACGGCTCAAGCTCGAAGGCATCAATACCTGCCTCGAACTGCTGGACCCGGAGGCCCGACAGACCACCGACGATATCTGCAGCCTGCTCAACAACAACATCAACGCCTGCACCCACATGATCACCGTACTTGGCCAGGGCGGCGCCGAAGATTGGTGGATACCGTTCGGCCTCGGCAGCGCGACCCAGTTGAACCGCAGGCTGGCCTTCTACCAGTGCGAAGGCACCCTGCCCGCGTACCTCGAACGCTGGCCCACCCTGAGCCGGCGCGAACATATCGATCTGTTCGTCAGCGCCTACCATGACGAACAGACTTTTCGCCGCGCCATCAGCAAGGATGCCGCGCAGGCCAACCGGAACAACGCCGAGTTCTTCCACACCGACCTGAAAGCCCGCCTGCGCCGCGGCTTCTGAAAACAAAAACGCCCGCCTGGATCACTCCAGGCGGGCGTTTTTTCGCCTGCGGCTTACTGCTTCTTGCCGGGCTCGTCCATCTTCAACACGCCGTCTTCAAAGATGTTCAGCTTGTCGCGCAGCTCCAGCGGCTGCATCGGCTCGGCCTGCGGCTCACCCGGTGCAGCCGGGTTCTGCTGAGTTCCTTGCGGCGCGCCATTTTCCGGCGTCTCCGGCGCTTGCTGCTCGCCTTCGATCGCACGCTGGGCACGCTTGGTCAGGACCACGATGTCGATACGGCGGTTGACCGGGTTCAGCGGCTTCTCACGGTCGAACAGCGACGACGAGGCGTACCCCACCACCCGTGCAACCTGGGTATCGGGATAGCCACCCGCAACCAGCGCACGACGGGCAGCGTTGGCACGGTTGGCCGAAAGCTCCCAGTTGCCGTACTCACCGCTGCCTGCATACGGCTTAGCGTCGGTGTGACCACTGATGCTGACCTTGTTCGGCACCGTCTTGATGGTGTCGGCCATGGCCAGCAGGATGTCTTCGAAATAAGGCTTCAACCGCGCACTGCCCAGGTCGAACATTGGCCGGTTCTCGGCATCCACGATCTGGATACGCAGGCCATCCTGGGTAATTTCGAAGAGGATCTGGTCCTTGAACTTCTGCAGTTCAGGGCTCTGCTCGACCTTGTTCTGCAACTCCTGCAGTACCAGTTCGAGGCGTTCGCGCTCGACCTGCTCGGCCAGGTTCTCGACCTGATCCTGATTGATGATGCTGCTGTCAGGCGTCGGCTCGGCCTTCTCTTCAGGGTTGATGGTCTTTTCCGGCGCCAGTTGCGGCGAACCACCCAGGTCGATGATGTAAGGCGTGCCGCTTTCGGAGAAGCCGATCGGGTCCTTGAAGTAACCGGCGATGGCGATCTTCTGTTCCGGCGTGGCCGTGGACAACAGCCAGAGCACGAGGAAGAACGCCATCATCGCCGTCGCGAAGTCGGCGAAGGCGATCTTCCACGCGCCACCGTGGTGGCCCCCGCCAAAGCGCTTTACGCGCTTGATGATAATCGGCTGATTATTTTCCATGGATCAGCGACCGCGGACTGCTTGTTCCAGCTCGGCGAAGCTCGGACGGTGCTTCGGATAGAGCACCTTGCGACCGAACTCGACCGCCAGCGAAGGCGGCATGCCGGAAGCCGAAGCGACCAGGGAGGCCTTGATCGCCTCGTAGACGTTCAACTCTTCCTTGGCATCGTGGGCCAGCGAGGTGGCCAGCGGGCCGAAGAAGCCGTACGCCGCGAGAATACCGAAGAAGGTACCCACCAGTGCCGCACCTACGTGCATACCGATGGCCGCCTGGTCACCCTCACCCAGCGACGCCATGGTCACCACGATACCCAGTACCGCCGCGACAATACCGAAACCGGGCATGCCGTCGGCGATGCCGGTCACCGCATGGGACGGGTGCTCCAGCTCTTCCTTCATGCTCAGCAGTTCCATGTCGAACAGGCCCTCCAGTTCGTGGGGAGCCATGTTGCCGGTGGACATGATGCGCAGGTAGTCACAGACAAACGCGGTCATGCGTTCGTCTTTCAGCACCGCGGGGTATTTGGCGAAGATCGGACTGGAGGCGGCATCTTCGATGTCGCCCTCGATCGCCATCATGCCTTCGCGGCGGCTCTTGTTGAGGATTTCGTAGACCAGACCCAGCACTTCTATATAGAAGGTGTGCGAAAAGCGGCTGCCGAACATGCTCAGCGACTTCTTGATGACGTGCATGGTCATGTAGCCGGGGTTGGCCTGCAGGAATGCGCCAAAGGCTGCGCCGCCGATGATCATCACCTCGAAAGGCTGGATCAGGGCCGCGATCTTCCCGTGGGAGAGCACATATCCGCCTAGCACGCTCGCGAATACGACGATGATGCCGATAATTTTAGCCATAGATAGAAAGCACTTACTGTCGGGGTCAGGGTCGGGGCGGAAGTTAGTAAAACTCTTCTTCTACTTATCGGCAGTTCTGCGCCAGACTATAGCCAGTCAAGGCGAAAAGCCAGTTCGGCCACCTTCCAGCAAGCCTAGTGAAACCATCGTGCCAACTCAGAATCCGAAGACTATCGATGCCTGGATCAAACTACTGGACGGCGCCAAGTTGCCCGTACCCTGCCACAGCCACGATCGCGTAAAAACCGCGATCGCCGACAGTCGCCGCTCGTTGCGCGACATTGCCGAGCTGATGCAGGACAGTCCGGCGCTGGTGCTGAGCGTGATGCGTGAAGCCAACCGGCATACCCACGCCAGCATCGCCGAGCCTGCGGAAAACCTTGAGGTTGCGCTCAACCGGCTCGGCCTGGCCCGCGCCGAAGCGTTGCTGGATCGCCTGGAAACCGCGCCCGTCGAGCAGATCCCCCTGGCCCTGCGCCAATTGCAGATGGTCAGCCAGCACGCCAGCCAGCAGGCCAGCGGCTTGTTCGCCAGTCGCCTGGCGCGGCTGTGGCAGGACATCCACTGGGGCAGCCTGCTGTTTCTCTCGCCGCTGTGGCCGCTGGCCCTGACCCATCCGAAGTTGCTGGAAGAATGGGAACTGCGCGTCGTGCACCGTGGCGAGCCCGCGCCCCGAGTCGAACGCGAGCTGTTCGGCGTGCGCCTGCTCAGCCTGTGTCAGGCCCTCGCCGAATTCTGGCGCCTGCCGACCTGGGTCACCCAGGGCTATCACCTGTTGCAGGAAGAACGCCGGCTGCTGGTCAAGGTCATGCACATCGCCCGCGATCACAAGAGCCCGCTGCGCCAGCAACAACGCCTGGACGCCGACCCTTCGTTGCGCCGCTGGCTGAACCAGCCGGCCAACACGGTGTTGCTGGCCAACGGCCTGGCGCTGTCGTCCCAACATGCGTGGAACAGCCCGCACTGCCTGCGCTGGCAGCAACTGATCAGCCTGTACTTGCAGGTGCCGCTGGACGACGTGCAACAACAGGCACACCAACAGGCCGCGAAGAGCGCGCGCAATCACGCCATTGAAGGCGCGTTCCACCCGGCGCAGATGCTGATCTGGCCGTGGGACGCGCACTACATTCCCCGCGGCATGCTGCCGGCGGAGGCTCCCGATACCGAAGCCCTGGGCAACTGGCGCAAGTTCTGCGCCGACCTGCTCGCCGAACCCAGCCCGTTCTCCAACGCCATCCACCTGACCCGCTATGCCCGCGAAGCCTTGCAGGCCTGCGGCATGACGCGGGTCCTGTTGCTGATGAGCGACAAGACCCAAAGCTACCTGCGCGTGCACCAACTGGCCGGGCTGCCCGAGCAGGCCGCCAGCCTGACCGTGCAGGTGGCCCACAGCAAGCTGCTGCAACGCCTGCTCAGCCAGTCTGCGCAACTGCGCCTGACGCCCGAAAACCACGCGCAGTTCGCTGCCCTGCTGCCCGCGCCCCTGCGCGCCCTGTTCCGCGGCGAGCATCTGCTGCTGCGTTCGCTGTCGAACAATGGCCGGGTGGTGATGGTGCTGATGGCCGACCAGGGCGGTGGTCCATTCTCGGAAATCAGCGTGCAGGCGTTCGGCAAGACCGCCCAATGCATCGAGCGCGCCCTCACCACCTTCAGCAACCGCAGCGCCTGACCCATGCGCTACAATCGCCTCCCTCTGTTCCGAACTGGAGACTCTGGATGACTGACTTTTCCGGCTTGCCACTGGTGATCGAACCGGCTGACCTGCAGGCCCGCCTCGACTCGCCAGAGCTGATCCTGGTCGATCTGACCAGCGTCAATCGCTACGGCAGCGGCCATGTTCCAGGGGCTCGTTTCGTCGATCCCAAGCGCACGCAACTGGGCCAGCCACCGGCACCGGGCCTGGCGCCGGCGAAAGCCGAGCTGGAAAAACTCTTCGGTGAACTGGGCCATCGCGCCGATGCCACCTACGTCGTCTACGACGACGAAGGGGGCGGCTGGGCCGGTCGCTTCATCTGGCTGCTCGATGTGATCGGCCACAAGCACTACCACTACCTCAACGGTGGCGTGCAGGCCTGGCCGGCCAATAACCTGAGCACCGAGGTTCCGGCCAGCGCCAGTGGCCCGGTCAGCCTGGTGCTGCACGAAGAGCCCACCGCGACCCGCGAATACCTGCAAAGCCGGCTCGGCGCCGCCGACCTGGCGATCTGGGACGCGCGCAGCCCTGCCGAGTACCGCGGCGAGAAAGTCCTGGCCGCCAAGGGCGGGCACATTCCCGGCGCAGTGAACTTCGAGTGGACTGCCGGGATGGACCTGAACGATGCCCTGCGCATCCGCAAGGACATGCCGCAGATCCTCGAACAGCTCGGTATCAGCAAGGACAAGGAAGTGGTCACCCACTGCCAGACTCACCACCGCTCGGGCTTCACCTACCTGGTGGCCAAGCACCTGGGCTACCCACGGGTCAAGGCGTATGCCGGATCCTGGGGCGAATGGGGCAACCATCCGGACACGCCCGTCGAAGTTTAAGGAAACTCAATGAAATCCCGTTTGTTCATCATCAGCCAGTACCTGCTGCCGCATCACCTGCTCTCGCGTCTGGCCGGCTGCGTCGCCGAATGCCGTGTGCGCTGGTTCAAGAATGCCTTCACCGCGTGGTTCGCCAAGCGCTATCAGGTCGACATGTCCCAGGCCCTGGTCGAAGACCTGACCGCCTACCAGCACTTCAACGACTTCTTCACCCGCGCCCTCAAGCCGGGCGCCCGCCCGCTGGACGAAACCCCGGGTGCGATCCTCTGCCCCGCCGACGGTGCAGTCAGCCAGCTCGGCCCGATCGAGCACGGTCGCATCTTCCAGGCCAAGGGCCACAGCTTCAGCGCGCTGGAACTGCTCGGTGGCGACCCGGCCAATGCCGCGCCGTTCATGGGCGGCGAGTTCGCCACCATCTACCTGTCGCCGAAGGACTACCACCGCGTGCACATGCCGCTGGCCGGCACCCTGCGCGAAATGATCTACGTTCCTGGCCGTCTGTTCTCGGTGAACCAGACCACCGCCGAAAACGTCCCCGAGCTGTTCGCGCGCAACGAGCGCGTGGTCTGCCTGTTCGATACCGAACGCGGACCAATGGCCGTGGTGTTGGTGGGTGCAATGATCGTCGCCTCGATCGAGACGGTATGGGCCGGTCTGGTCACGCCGCCGAAGCGTGAATTGAAGACCTTCCGTTATGACGAAGCCTCCCGCGCGCCGATCCACCTGGAAAAAGGTGCCGAGCTGGGACGTTTCAAGCTGGGTTCGACCGCTGTCGTGCTGTTCGGGCCGGATCAGGTGAAATGGGCAGAAAGCCTCGGTGCCGGTTCGCCGGTCACCATGGGTCAGGGCCTGGCCCTGCCGGCTTCGCAGGCCGCCACCGACGCCTGATCGGGAAAACCGCGACACGCTTGAAAAAGCAAACCGCCCCCGGTTCCGGGGGCGGCTCTTCAACCTGAAGCCTTACTCCAGATGACTACGGAAGCCGATCGGCCCTTCGTTGTCATAAGTACTGGTGCCGTCGAGGCTCTTGCCGCCATCGTTCGATTTGACGTTCAGAGCGAT
Organism: Pseudomonas sp. 20P_3.2_Bac5; assembly: GCF_025466035.1. Taxonomy (NCBI): domain Bacteria; kingdom Pseudomonadati; phylum Pseudomonadota; class Gammaproteobacteria; order Pseudomonadales; family Pseudomonadaceae; genus Pseudomonas; species Pseudomonas sp. 20P_3.2_Bac5. The sequence goes on from NZ_JANLOA010000033.1 coordinate 28,336, forward strand.
GACGCTCTGGTTGTCACGGCCGCCGATCACCCATTCGCCGCCCGGATGCCAAGGTGCGTCGTTGCCGCCCCACTGGTTCTGGACTTCATAACGGTTCTGCGCGACGCGCTTGGCCTGGAACCCAATCGGGCCCTCGCCGGTATACGTGATGCTGCCCTTGAAGGTCACGCCACCATCACCAGAACGGATGTCGACATTGACAACCTTCTGGTTGTCCCGCGCACCGAGCTGCCAGGTTCCACCCGGATGCCACGGTGCACTGCTACCACCCCATTGGTTCTGAACTGCATACTTGTTCGCCATGAACTTCATCTCCTTGAAGTTGCTGGTGGGGGCCGACAAGTCATCTTGCCGGCCATACGGCCCTCGGGATTGGGGCCGTGTGCAAGCAAGCCTAGACACGCTTCAAAGATCGTCAGGGAGCAAAGGACGAATGGTGAGAACCGTTCGATCTATCATGCATTTCCTTCGCGATCACGCATCCCCAGCAGATACAGCACGCCGTCGAGGCCCAAGGTGGAGATGGCCTGCTTGGCCGATTGACGCACCAGCGGCTTGGCGCGGAACGCCACGCCGAGGCCGGCAATGCCCAGCATCGGCAGGTCGTTGGCACCGTCGCCAACGGCGATGGTCTGCTCCATCTGCAAACCTTCCTTGCGCGCCAGCTCGCCGAGCAGGTCGGCTTTGCGCTGCGCGTCGACAATCGGCTCGACAGCCACGCCGGTAACCTTGCCGTCGACCACTTCCAGTTCGTTGGCGAACACGTAGTCGATGCCCAGCTTGGCTTGCAGTTGCTTGGCGAAGTAGGTGAAGCCGCCGGAGAGGATGGCGGTCTTGTAGCCCAGGCGCTTGAGTTCGGCGAACAGGGTTTCAGCACCTTCGGTCAGGCGCAGCGAGGCGCCAATTTCGTCCAGCACATTGACGTCCAGGCCCTTGAGCAGCGCCAGACGCTCCTTGAAGCTGGCGCGGAAATCCAACTCGCCGCGCATGGCGCGCTCGGTGATTTCCGAAACCTGTTCACCAACGCCGGCAGCCTTGGCCAATTCATCGATCACTTCGGCTTCGATCAGCGTCGAATCCATGTCGAACACCGCCAGGCGGCGATTGCGGCGGAACAGCGAATCCTGCTGGAAGGCGATGTCGACGTTCAGTTCCTGGGCGACGCTGAGGAACTCGGCACGCAGGGCCTGCGGATCAGCCGGCTCGCCGCGCACGGAGAACTCGATGCAGCCCTTGCCCTGGTCCACCGGAGTGTCCAGCGCCACACGCCCGGACAAACGATCGATGTGATCGATGTTCAGGCCGTATTTGGCGGTGATGGAGCTGACGCGCTGCAGTTGCTCGGCGGTGACCTTGCGGGTCAGCAGGGTGACGATATGGCGCGGCTTGCCCTGACCGTCGACCCAATTGCGGTAGTCGGCTTCCGAAACCGGGGTGAAACGCACTTGCTGGTTCAGCTCGTAGCCGGTGAACAGCAGGTCCTTGAGCACCGAGGAACCCTGCTCGGTGTCGGGAATTTCAACCAGAATGCCGAAGGACAGCGTGTCATGGATCACCGCCTGGCCAATATCGAGAATGTTCACACCACCGCGCGCCAGGACGCCGGTAATGGCCGCGGTCAGACCCGGACGGTCCTCACCGGTGATGTTGATCAAGACGATTTCGCGCAAGACGGGCTCCGAGTCGTGGAAAAAGTGCGCATTCTACCGCGTTTTGCAGACCATCGGGCGCAGCGATACTTTGCCGGGTCAAGGGCGGTCGCTATACTGCGCAGCAATTTCTCCGTCATAAAGAGCCGCGCTCAGTGAACCGGCCCACGCCCGTCAAAACCGACAACTTCTTCCTGCTGATCTTTCGTGCCCTGCGTCAGCGTCGCGTGCCCCTGGCATTGCGCATTGCCTGTCACAACATTTTCCTGGTTGCCCTGGCGCTGGTGATCTACGCCTGCGTGATGGGTTTGCAGTTCAAGGAAGCCATGCATGAACAGGCCGATGCCCTCGGGCAGAGCCTGACCACTCAGACCGCAACCTCGGCGACCGAACTGCTGGTGTCCAACGACATCCTCAGCCTCAACGTGCTGCTCGGGAATCTGGTGAAAAACCCGCTGGTCGCCCATGCGGCGATCTACAGCGTCGATAACCGGATCCTCGCCGAAGCCGGCCAGCGCCCGAAAAACAGCCTGCTGGGTGAAGCCGAAGGTCTGTACCAGACCAAGATCACCTTCCAGGACGTGACCGCGGGCCAGTTGCGCATCAGCCTGGACATGAGCCAGTTCCAGCAGCCGATGACCATCAGCATGCAGAGCATGGGCATCCTCGCCGGCATCCTGCTGGCGCTGGCGCTGACCATGAGCCTGCGTCTTGGGCGCTATGTATCGACGCCGCTGCTGCAACTGCGGGTCTGGCTGCGCGATCTGGACGAATACACCCCGGCCACCGAACGCCAGGACGAAATCGGCGATCTCGCCCGCCAGCTCCACGCCCGCTTCGCGCCGCCGCCGAAGGCGCCAGAGCCCGAGCCGGAACCCGAAATCGAAGACGATTTCGAGGAAGACGCCGAGCCTGCCTTCCAGGTCCGCAACCTGCGCGACCCGAGCTTCGACGAAACCCCGGCGGTGAAGCGTCCAGCAGCAAGCGCCACGGACGACGACGAGGATGACGAAGCCTTCGCCGACCTGCGCGACGATTCAGCACCTGTTGCCGCTCCTGTTGTGCCCGCGGCACCGCGCCAGCCACAGGCCAGCGCCGTGCTTGCCGTGCAATTGGGCTCACAGGAACAACTGCGCCGCCTGCCACGGACTCGCCTGACGGAACTGCTGGAGCGTTATCGCGACTGCCTTGAGCAAGCCGCCTCACTTTATGAAAGCGAAGTCCAGCACCTCAACGATGGCAGCACCCTGTTGCTGTTCCATAGCCAGGACAGCGGTGAGGATTACCTGACCAACGCGATTTGCTGCGGCGAGCTGCTACGCGCCTTGGGCCATGCGCTGCAGGTTGAAGTGGCCGACAGCGGTATCACCCTGCAGTTGCAACTGGGCCTGGTGGTGGGTGAAGACCTCGAAGGCCTGAGCCAGATCGACCTGCTGCTGACCGAGAAGGCCCAGGACGCCCTGGCCCTGTCGCAACACAGCCGCAACCTGCTGCTGGTGGAGCGCAAGATCGGCGACGACACCCTGATCCGCCAGCGCGCCCGCATCCGCCCGATCGCCAGCCCCGAGGGTGCCTGCTGCGTGGAGCGCTTGATGGAGCCGTATCCGTCGATGCTGGAACGCCAGTTGGCGCGGATGCATGAGCGGCAGGTGAAGAACTGAAGTCCAGACTTGTGGGAGCGCCGTCCGGCCAACTCCCGCAGGCTTCAGCCCAATAAAAAAGCCCGCATCGCTGCGGGCTTTTTCATGTCTGG
>NZ_JANLOA010000077.1:0-31429 GCF_025466035.1 Pseudomonas sp. 20P_3.2_Bac5
GCACGAGGCTGTTTTCAACGCAGCATCACCGAGTATCAAGGCTTTTCATACAGAGCCTAACGTTCTCCACATGCTCATTCTCGCAACACTCAAAAAAGAGACGGATTTATTTTCTCACCTGAAACAATCCGCCCCTTTGTCATTTCGCCTGCGCAAGCCAATAACACGCTACTCAGCCTTAACTCCTTTGTCCCGCACCCCCTTCAACAGCGACTCAACCAACGCTCGGGAAATCTCCAGCGAGTGGTAGTTACTCCACGCCAGATCCCCGACTTCCTGCTCGGCCAGTTCGCAGACTTGCAGGTTGGTTTCGAATGCTGATTTCAGGGTCATGGACAGGTGTATGAGGGCATCTTCGATGTCGACGCCGGCGCAGACGGCGAACAGGGGTTTGTGGCTGTCGTTGCACACGCTGAAGTGGGTGTGGACGGTGGCGAGGCGAGGGGTGGCAGCGGGTGGATCGGGTACGGGCTTTTTCATGGTGTCGATCTCTGTGAAGGAGTGAGTCGCCACGATCTAGCCGTCAAGCAGGAGGGTGGCAACTGTGCGAGGGTTGACGGACCGGTCCACAGAGAAAACCCGGCGCGCCCGAAGGCGCCCACACGCACAGCTGCCATAGCAACCAGCGTTCTGTGAAAGTCAGTCCGTCAAGACCGGTCGTTGATGAGCAACGACCGGCGAAGACTAGGTGCCGATTCCCACGAGCGCAACGGCTGATAAGGCGCGGAAGTATGATTGGGAAATTGCCTACATGAAAGTCGGAAGAAGCCTGGATTTCGTAGCTTTATGCGACACCCCGGTGGGGGATTTGCTGGGCGGGGTGTCAGGGGGATCGCGAGCAAGCTCGCTCCTACAGAAGGGGGGAGTGGGGGGCTTGTAGCTTGAATGGACGATGTGCTGCCGTCTGTGCGGGTCGATAGTGGGGCGAGCCCAACGACGAGGACGGTGTTATGACCGACAGCGCGGTAGCGATCAGTAATCTTCTTTACCTCTATGCGGAGCGCCTGGACTGCGGCGACTTTGAAGGCGCGGCGGCGCTGTTTCGTCATGCCCGGATCAAGTTGGCGGGCGACAGGCCGACCCTCGACTCAGCGCAGATGCTGGCGGTGATGCGGGACTTGATCACGCTGTATCCCTGCGGCACGCCGCGGACCAAGCATGTGACCAGTAATCCGATCATCGAGGTCGATGAGGCGGCGAACCGTGCCACGGTGCGCTCGTACTACACGGTGTTTCAGTGCACCGAAGGGTTGCCGTTACAACCGATCACGGCGGGGCGGTATCACGATGAGTTCGAGCGGGTGGACGGGGTGTGGCGGTTTTCGTTTCGGGATTATGGGTTGCAGGATGCGGTGGGGGAGATGGGGTTTCATTTGCGAGGGGAGGGTTGAGGTTTTTTGCGGGGCTTTGCGGCCTCATCGCTGGCAAGCCAGCTCCGACAGGTTGGGTGTTCACAGCCCTTGTGGGAGCCGGTCTCGCCGGCGATGAGGCGTGAAAGATCAGCCGAAAAAAAGCCCCGCAAGGCATACACCCGCGGGGCAAAACGGTCGGTGTGAACCAACCAAAGGAGCTCTGAATTACTTGGCGGCGACGGTCTCGGCCTGCCAGCCACCACCCAACGCTTTGTAGATGGCGACGATGCCGCGATACAACTCGACTTCGCCCTGGGCCTGGGCGTCTTCCGCGGCGAGGCGCTCGCGTTCGGCGTCGAGCAGGACGAGGTAGTCCACCGTGCCTTCGCGGTAGCGGATCGAGGCCAGGTCCGCGGCTTTGCGGCTGGCTTCGCTCTGTTTCAGCAGCGAGAGCAGGCGTTGTTGGCGTTTGCCGTAGTCGCTGAAGGCGTTTTCCGATTCTTCCAGCGCCAGCAGCACTTGCTGTTCATAGGTGGCCAGTGCGCCTTCGGCGTCGGCGTTGGCGCCGCGCAGACGGGCGCGGACGCTGCCCAGATCAAACGCGGCCCAGGTGATGCTCGGGCCAAGCGCCCAGGCGGACGCCGCCGATGAGCCGATCTGCGAACCGCGCCCGGCGGTGAAGCCGAGGAAGCCGCTGAGGCTGACCCGCGGGAACAGGTCGGCAGTGGCGACGCCGACGTTGGCGGTGGCCGCCGCGAGTTGGCGTTCGGCGCGGCGGATGTCCGGGCGGCGTTGCAGCAGTTCGCCCGGGTCGCCCACCGGCAGGGCCTTGGCGATGGCCGGCAGTTGCGCCGGCGACAGGTCGACGCTCAGCGCGTCCGGCCGCTGGCCGAGCAGGGTGGCGATGCGGTTGCGCGCTCGCACCTGTTCAGCCTGCAGTTGCGGCACGCTGGCTTCCACCGCCGCGAGGCGGGCGTCGGCGCGGACTACGTCCAGCTCGTTGCCGACACCGGCATCGCGCAGGGTTTCGGTGATGCCGCGAGAGTCCTGCTGGGTCTTGAGGTTGGCCAGGGCGATCTTCTCGCGCAGTTGCGCGCCACGAAGCTGGCCGTAGGCGTCCACCAGTTCGGCGATCAGGCTGACTTGCAGTTGTTGCAGGTCGGCCTGGGCCGCGGCTTCCTGGGCCTGGCTCGCTTCCAGTTGGCGCTGGATGCGGCCGAACAGGTCCAGTTCCCACGCCATGTCCAGGCCCAGGTCGTAGCGTTCGCTGTTGACCCGGTCTTCGGTCTGGCCGGGAATCTGGCCTTTGCCGAGGTCGCTGCTGGCGCGGCTGGTGACGGTGGGGAAGGCGTCGTTGTCGACGTCTTCGCGGATCGAACGGGCCGCCTTGAGGCGGGCGAAGGCCACGCGCAGGTCACGGTTGCCGTTCAGCGACTGGGTCACCAACTGGTCCAGCACCGGGTCTTCGAACTGGTGCCACCAGGCGCTTTCGAAGCGGTTGCGGTCCAGGCCGGCCTGGCCATCGGTGGCGACCAGGTGGGCGGCGGCGGTTTCCGGCGCCTTGTAGTCCGGGCCCACGGCGCAGGCGCTCAGGGCCAGCACCAACAGGCTCGGCATCCACAGTTTTGCAGCGCTCAGGTTCAACGGGTTCATGCGTGGTTCTCCACGGCGGGCAGCCGCGCGGCCTTGCGCGCCTGGCTGCGTTCGACGTAACGACGGATCAGGACAAAGAACACGGGCGTCAGCAGCAGGCCGAAGATGGTCACCCCGATCATCCCGGAGAACACCGCCACACCCATGGCGTGACGCATTTCGGCACCGGCGCCGGACGAGAACACCAGCGGCACCACACCCATGATGAAGGCGAACGAGGTCATCAGGATCGGCCGCAGACGCAGGCGGCAGGCTTCCAGTACCGCGGCCAGCGGGTCGAGGCCCTCGGTCTGTTTGTCCTTGGCGAACTCGACGATGAGGATCGCGTTCTTGCACGCCAGCCCCACCAGTACGATCAAGCCGATCTGGGTGAAGATGTTGTTGTCGCTACCGGACAGGATCACCCCGGTAATCGCCGACAGCAGGGTCATCGGCACGATCAGGATCACCGCCAGCGGCAGGCTCCAGCTTTCGTACTGGGCGGCCAGCACCAGGAAGGCCAGCAGCACGCAGAGCGGGAAGACGAACAGCGCGGTGTTACCGGCGAGGATCTGCTGGTAGGTCAGCTCGGTCCACTCGAAGGTCATGCCGTTGGGCAGTTCTTCTTTGAGCAGTTTCTCGATGGCCTTTTCCGCCTGGCCGGAGCTGTAGCCCGGGGCCGCGGCGCCGTTGATCTCGGCGGTGATGAAGCCGTTGTAGTGCATCACGCGGTCGGGGCCGGAGGTGTCGCTGACCTTGATGAAGGTCGCCAGCGGGATCATCTCGCCCTGGTTGTTGCGCACCTTCAACTGGCCGATCTGTTCGGCGTCGAGACGGAACTGTTGTTCAGCCTGGACGTTGACCTGGTAAGTGCGGCCAAAACGGTTGAAGTCGTTGGCGTACAGCGAGCCCAGGTAGATCTGCAGGGTGTCGAAGATGTCGTTGATGGCCACGCCGTGGGTCTTGGCCTTTTCCCGGTCGATGGCGGCATCGACCTGCGGCACGTTGACCTGGTAGCTGGTGAACAGTCCGGCCAGCTCCGGCACGTTGTGGCTTTTGGCGATGATGTTCTGGGTTTCTTTGTACAGCGCTTCATAGCCCAGGTTGCCGCGGTCTTCGATCTGCAGGCGGAAGCCGCCGATGGTGCCCAGCCCCTGTACCGGCGGCGGCGGGAAGATCGCGATGTAGGCGTCCTGGATGTCGGCGAACTGCGCGTTCAGCGCGGCGGCGATGGCGGCTGCCGACTGGCTCGGGTCCTTGCGCTCATCGAACGGCTTGAGCGGGGTGAACACGATGCCGCTGTTGGGGCTGTTGGTGAAACCGTTGATCGACAGGCCCGGGAAGGCTACCGAGTCGGCCACGCCCGGTTGTTTCAGGGCGATTTCGCTCATTTTCTTGATGACCGCTTCGGTGCGGTCGAGGCTGGCCGCGTCCGGCAACTGGGCGAAGGCCACCAGGTACTGTTTGTCTTGCGCGGGGACGAAGCCGGTCGGGGTGGACGAGAAGCCCATCCAGGTCAGCACCATCAGCCCGGCGTAGACGAACATTGCCACGCCGCTGCGGCGGATCACCCGGCCGACGGTGCCAACGTAGCTGTGGCTGGCACGTTCGAAGAAGCGGTTGAACGGACGGAACAGCCAGCCGCCGAACAGGCGATCGAGCACCCGCGAGAAACGGTCTTTCGGCGCGTGATGGCCCTTGAGCAATACGGCGGCCAGCGCCGGCGACAGGGTCAGCGAGTTGAAGGCCGAGATCACGGTGGAGATGGCGATGGTCAGGGCGAACTGTTTATAGAACTGCCCGGTGAGGCCGGAGATAAATGCCGCCGGGATAAACACGGCGCACAGCACCAGCGCCGTGGCGACGATCGGCCCGGTCACTTCGCTCATGGCTTTTTTCGTGGCTTCCAGCGGTTCGAGGCCAAGCTCGATGTTCCGTTCGACGTTCTCCACCACAACGATGGCGTCGTCCACCACGATACCGATGGCCAGCACCAGGCCGAACAGCGACAGCGCGTTGAGCGAGAAGCCGAACAGGTGCATCACCGCGAACGTACCGATCAGCGACACGGGCACGGCTACCAGCGGAATGATCGAGGCGCGCCAGGTCTGCAGGAACAGGATCACCACCAGCACCACGAGAATCAGCGCTTCGAACAGGGTGTGCACCACCGCCTCGATCGAGCCGCGAACGAACACGGTCGGGTCGTAGACGATGCTGTAGTCCATGCCTTCGGGGAAGTCTTTCTTCAGCTCGGCCATCTTGCCCCGCACTTCGTCGGAGATCTCGATGGCGTTGGAGCCTGGGCGCTGGAAGATCGGGATCGCTACGGCCGGCTGGTTGTTCAGCAGCGAACGCAGGGCGTACTGGCTGGAACCCAATTCGATCCGGGCGATGTCTTTCAGGCGGGTGATTTCACCGTTCTCGCCGGAGCGGATGATGATGTTTTCGAACTCTTCTTCGCTGACCAGCCGGCCCTGGGTGTTGACCGAGAGCTGGAAGCTGGTGCTGCCGGGCGCGGGCGGTGCGCCGAGTTGGCCGGCGGCGACCTGGCGGTTCTGTTCGCGGATGGCGGTGACCACGTCGCTGGCGGTCAGGTTGCGCGAAGCGGTCTTGTTCGGATCGAGCCAGACCCGCAGCGAGTAATCACCCATGCCGAACAACTGCACATCACCGACGCCGCCGAGGCGCGCCAGCTCATCCTTGATGTTTAGGATGGCGTAGTTGGACAGGTAGAGCATGTCGTAGCGGTTATCCGGCGAGGTCAGGTGCACGACCATGGTCAGGTCGGGCGACGCCTTGTCGACGGTGATGCCGATACGCGTCACTTCTTCCGGCAGCTTGGGCTGGGTGCGGGTCACGCGGTTCTGCACTTGCACCTGGGCGTTGTCCAGGTCGGTGCCGAGGGCGAAGGTGATGGTCAGGGTGATCTTGCCGTCGGCGGTGGACTGCGAGGACATGTACAGCATGTTCTCGACACCGGTGATGGCTTGTTCCAGCGGCGCGGCGACGGTTTCGCCGATCACCTTGGGGTTGGCGCCGGGGAAGTTGGCGCGCACGACCACGGTGGGCGGCACCACTTCCGGGTATTCGCTGATCGGCAACTGGAACAGCGAGATGGCGCCGGCGATCAGGATCAGCAGCGAGAGCACCGCGGCGAAGATCGGCCGGGTAATGAAAAACCGGGAAAAATTCATTGGACTGGTCCCTTAACCGCGTGGAGCCGTGGCGCTGGCAAGCTTGACCGTCGCGGCGCCGGCGGGCACTGGCGGACGGTTGGCGGCTTCCAGGGCCTGGCGCTGTTGGGCGAGGGCGGCGAGGGTCGCTTCGCTGGCCATCGGTGTTTCTTCAGGGGTGACCGACGAGCCGGGACGTACGCGCTGCAGGCCCTTGACCACGATGCGGTCTTCCTTGCTCAGGCCGGCGCGGACGATGCGCAGGCCTTCGAGTTTCGGACCGAGCTCGACAGGGCGGTAATCGGCCTTGTTGTCCTTGTCCATGACCAGCACGAACTTCTTGCCCAGGTCGGTGCCCACGGCTTCGTCGTTGATCAGCACCGCCGAATAGGTGGCGCTGCCGACCAGTTTCAGGCGGGCGTAGAGGCCGGGGGTGAACTGGCCGTCACGGTTGTCGAACACGGCGCGGCCACGGATGGTGCCGGTTTTCGGGTTGACCTGGTTGTCGACGAAGTTCATCTGGCCCAGGTGCGGGTTGCCGGTTTCGTTGGACAGGCCGAGGTACACCGGGGTGGTCTGGCCGCGTTGGCCGTCGCGGGCGAGCTGGGTGTATTTCAGGTAGACGCGCTCGTCGGCATCGAAGTAGGCGTAGACGCGGTCGGTGGAGACGACGCTGGTCAGCGGCGTGACGTCGGCAGTGACGATGTTGCCGGCGGTGAACTGGGCGCGGCTGACGCGGCCGCTGATCGGCGCGGTGACGCGGGTGAAGCTCAGGTTCAGTTTGGCCAGGTCGAGTTGCGCCTGGATCGCCGCGACACCGGCGCGGGCTTCGGCGGCGGCGCTGGTGCGCGACTCGGCCAGCTCGGCGGAAATGGCGTTGCTGTTGCGCAGACGCTCGCCGCGCTGGGCTTCGTTTTCACTGCGGATGGCGGTGGCGCGGGCTTGTTGTACCTGGGCTTCGAGGCGGCGGACCTCAGCCTGGAACGGGCGAGGGTCGATCTGGAACAGCAGGTCGCCCTTGTTGACCTGGGCGCCTTCGGTGAAGGCCACCTGGTCGATCTGCCCGGAGACGCGGGGGCGGACTTCGACGGTTTCCGGCGCTTCGAGACGGCCGGTGAACTCGTCCCATTCATTGATTGGTTGTTCCAGCACCTTGGCCACGCTGACTTTCGGCGCGCCGGGTGCCTGGACCGCCTCCGGGGTGCGACCACAGGCACTCATCACCAGAAGGGCCAACGCAGCAAGGGGATAGCGCAAGGGTTTGAGTGACTGCTCCATGGAGAACTCCGCCAATATATTGATAGTGGGCGGATTCTGCGTTCAGGCGCGGGTGGGCACGAATCGAACGAAGCGAAGGTGACTATCACGCGCAATGATAGAAGTGGAGTGTTATCGCGTGGCGTCGATAGTTATGCCTTGCGCGCCCACTGTATCTATATCGGTATCTGTAGGAGCGAGCTTGCTCGCGAAGGGGCCTTGATCGCGAGCAAGCTCGCTCCTACAGATGCAGACAGATACGGTGCAGGCCGTGGCAACCACAGCCAAGCTATTGGCAGGCAGGAGCAAGCAGTCTGGGTGCTGGGCGGGGATACTGACGTCGTTCCTCTGGACCGGGTCGTCCAGGGTGCGACGGCACTATCTTCATATCTGCGCTACGTTTCACCGCCAGTAGGGTTACTGGCGGTTTTTTTTTGCCTTGAATTCAGCCGTTGGCGCGCTTGCCCTGCGCCTGCTCGGCCACCCGCGCACGAATCCGTGGCAGCAGGTCCTGGCCATACTCCACCGCATCGCGCAGTTGGTCGAAGCCACGGAACAGGAAGGTGGTCACGCCGAGGTTGTAGTACTCCAGCGCCGCCTCGGCGACCTGGTCCGCGGTGCCCACCAGCGAGGTGGAGTTGCCGGCCGCGCCGGTCAGCGCGGCAATCGCGGTCCACAGGCGTTTGTCGTGCACCACTTTCTGGCTGGCCAGTTCCACCAGGCGCGCCGAGCCGATGTTGTTCTTGCCCACGTTGAATTCACGACGCTTGCTCGCGCGCAGTTCATGCAGCACCCGCGCATCGGCGAGGATCTGTTCGGCGCGGGCCCAGGCGGCTTCTTCGGTGGCGCCGAGGATCGGCCGCAGCGACAGGCTGAAGCGGATGTGTTTCTCGCGGCCATATTTGGCCGCTGCCTTGCGCACCTTGGCGATGCGCTCGCGCACCTGCTCCAGCGGCTCGCCCCACATCATGTAGACGTCGGCGTGCTTGGCCGCGACTTCCACGGCGGCGTCGGAAGCGCCCGAGAAGTAGATCGGCACATGGGGCTTTTGCAGCGGCTTGATCAGGGTCAGGTTGTCTTCGACGTGGTAGTGCGCGCCTTCGTGGCTGAACGGCTGGGTCGCGGTCCAGGTCTGTTTGACCACGTCGAGGTATTCGTCGGTGCGGGCGTAGCGGGCGTCCTTGTCGATGAAGTCGCCGTCACGCTGCAGGTCGCCGCTGTCGCCGCCGGTAATCACGTTGATCGAGGCGCGGCCACGGCTGAGCTGGTCGAGGGTGGCGAACTGGCGGGCGGCGAAGGTCGGCGCCTGGAAGCCCGGGCGGTGGGCGACCAGCAGGCCGAGTTTTTCGGTGTAGGCGGCGACATGGCTGGCGATGATCAGCGAGTCGGCGGCGCTGGTGTTGACCGCCAGCAGGGCTTTGTCGAAACCGCCGTATTCCTGGGCCTGGGCAAAGGCCTTGATGAATTCCAGGTCAACGCTCGGGCCGCGCGGCGCCTGAGATTCGCTGGCTTCCTGGGGGCCGATGAGGCCGATGAATTCGAGGCTCATGGGGCAAACTCCTTGTGCGTGTCAGAGTGGCCCGCGCTTGGCGCGGGCGGAATGGGCATGAGGGCGGTTCAGGCGACCGCTTCCTGGGTGCGACGCAAGGTGTAGCGGTTGGCCGGCACCGCCAGGCCAAAGTTGTCGCGAAGGGTCTGGCCTTCGTATTCCTGGCGCAGCAACCCGCGTTGTTGCAGCAACGGCACCACCGTCTCGGTGAAGCGTTGCAGGCCGTCGGGCAACAGCGAATTGATGATGAAACCGTCTGCCGCGCCGTGTTCGAACCAGTCCTGCAGGGCGTTGGCGACTTCTTCGGCGGTGCCGACGAAATCCCGTGTCGGTGCCGAGAAGCGCAGCGCCACCTGACGCAGGGTCAGGCCTTCGTCGCGGGCCAATTGCTTGAGGTGGTCGGAGGAGCCTTTGTGGCTCTGGCTGCCGAGGTCGCCGAGGTCGGGGAACGGCGCGTCGAGGTCATGGCCGCTGAAGTCGTAGTCGTTGAACGGCCGGCCGAGGGCGACCAGCGCGTCGTCGATGCTGACCAGTGCCGCGGCTTGCTGGTAGCGGTCTTCGGCGTCGTCGGCGTCGAGGCCGACGATGGGGCGGATGCCCGGCAGGATGAACAGCTCGTCCGGGTTGCGGCCGAAGTTTTTCGCCCGTTGCTTGAGGTCCTGGTAGTAGGCGCGCGCGCCGCTGAAACCGTCGGGGCTGACGAAGATCGCGTCGGCCTGGCGCGCGGCGAAGTTGCGGCCGTCCTCGGAGGTGCCGGCCTGGAAGATCAGCGGCTGGCCCTGGCGCGAGCGGGCGATGTTCAGCGGGCCCTTGACCTTGAAGAACTCGCCCTGGTGGTCCAGCGCGTGCAGCTTGTCCGGGTCGAAGAACTGGCCGCTCTGCTTGTCCCGCACCAGCGCGTCGTCTTCCCAGGAATCCCACAGGCCCTGGACCACTTGCACGTGCTCCTTGGCGATGCGGTAGCGCTCGGCATGCGGCGGGTGCTCGGCCTTGCCGAAGTTGTCGGCGGTGCCGGACAGCCACGAGGTGACCACGTTCCAGCCGGCGCGGCCGCCGCTGATATGGTCGAGCGAGGCCAGTTGCCGGGCGACCTGGAAGGGTTCGGTGTAGCTGACGGTGATGGTCGCCACCAGGCCGATGTGCTCGGTGACGGCGGCCAGGGCCGAGAGGATGGTCAGTGGTTCGAAGCGGTTGAGGTAGTGCGGGCTGGATTTGGCGTGGATGTGCAGGCTGTCGGCAATGAAGGCGAAGTCGAATTTGGCGCCTTCGGCCAATTGCGCCTGTTGCTTGTAGTAGCCGAAGTTGACGCTGGCGTCGGCCAGAGCGTCCGGGTGGCGCCACTCGCCCCAGCCGTGACCGACACCGTGGATCATCGCGCCGAGTTTGATCTGTCGTTTGCTCATGCTTCGCTCCTGAGGAGAAGGGGACGAAGCGCGGGAAGAGGCCCGGCTTCAGTCGTCGATAACGGCCTCCGCCAGGAAAGGGGTCGGTCTGTGGGATAGACCTTAAACGCGGGAAAGCTGCCTGTGAAAGCACATTTTCTTCTATGCTAATTATGTAAATTACGCATTACATAAATTGACTAATATCAATAAATTGAATTTTGATTTTTGCCAGAATCTACCGGCTGCCGCAGCTTTGGTAGGAGCGGCTTCAGCCGCGATGGGCCGCGCAGCGGCCCCAAATCGGTGTAAACCTGTTTTGCGGCCGCTTCGCGGCCCATCGCGGCTGAAGCCGCTCCTACAGGTGTGCAGTGCTTCACCTGCAGGATTGCATCAAACCTCAGAAGTCATAGGTCAACCGCGTGAAGTAATACCCCCCGGTGAAGCCATACGGCGAGTACGCCCCGTAGCTCTTGACCATGGTCTTGTTGCTCGGCGATTGCCGCTCGGGATAGATGTCGAACAGGTTCTTCGCGCCAATCGCCAGGTTGAGGTCCTTGGTCAACTGGTAGCCCACGTCCAGGTCGGTAATCCAGCGCGCCTTGTAGACCCGGTCGTACGAACGGTCGCTGGCGTCGTTGACCTCGCGGTAGGAGCCGTAGTGGGTCAAGCCGAGGTTGACGCTGTAACGGTCCAGGCGCCAGTTGCCGCCCAGGAGCAGTTTGGTCTTGGGCTGTACGCCGGTGATGAAGTTGCGCGCCTCACGGTCCATCAGCTCGTAGTTGCGGCCCAGGATGTTGACGCTCTCTTTGTAGTCGAGAATCTCGGTGTGGTTCCAGTTGAACGCCGCGGTCCACTTCACGCTGCCCAGGCCGCCGAGGTCCTGGTCATAGTTGCTGACCAGGTCCAGGCCCTTGGTGCGGGTGTTGGCGCCGTTGGTGAAGTACTGGCCGCCGGAGGTCGAGGTGATGCCGTTGGCCACCAGGCTCTGGGTCACTTCCGGGCCGAGCAGGGTGCCGGTCAGGGTGATGCGGTCGCGCACGTTGATCAGGTAGGCGTCAGCGGTAAGCGACAGTCGGTCGGTGGGCTGGAAGGTCAGGCCGAGGCTGTAGTTGGCCGACTTCTCCGGTTTCAGCGGTTCGGCGCCAAGGGCCTTGGCGGCGGCCGAGTCCACCGGCAGCACGCCGAAGTTGATCGACTGGTAGACGCCGTTGACCACGCCAAAGGTGGTGGAGCGGGCACTGAACAGGCTGTTGGCCAGCGACGGTGCGCGGAAGCCGTTGCTTACCGTGGCGCGCACCGCCAGTTGCGGGGTGAACTCGTAGCGGGTGCTGAGCTTGCCGCTGCGGGTCGCGCCGATGCCCTGGTCAAAGTGTTCGTAGCGCAGCGCGGTGCCGACGTACCACTGCGGCAGCGGGTTGAAACCCACGTCCACATAGCTGGCGACGCTGTTGCGGTGTTCGCTGGCGGTCTCCGCCGGGGAGATGCCGTTGGTGACCTGCGCCCCCGACGAGGCGCAGTTGCCCGGAGCCACGCAGTAGCCGCCGTTGGCCCAACTGGCCCAGTCGCCGTCTTCCACTTCATAACCGTCGCGGCGCTGTTCCAGACCCCAGGACAGATCCAGTGGCTTGCTCAGGCCGACATCGAAACCACGGTGCAGGTCGAGGTTGCTGGTCAGTTGCGTGGAGATCCAGGTGCCGGACTTGAAGTGGTTCGGCGTGGCCTCGCCCAGCGACGGGTTCTGGTTGTTCCAGGTGCCCTGTTCGGCGTCGTTGCGCCCGTAGGTGCTGGACAGGTCCCAGTCCCATTCGCTGGCCTGGCCCTTGGCGCCGAAGGCCGCCTGGAAGTCCTGTTCTTCGATGTACCAGGTCGGCGTGTAGCCGGCCGGGCGGCCGTTGGGGCCGGTGGTGATGGTGTTGGTGATGGTCGGCAGGCGGAAGTTCTGGCCCTGTTCGGCCTTGCGGTAGGACCAGGTGCTGAACGAGTACAGGCTCAGGTCATCGTTGACCGGCAGTTCGGCGTTATAGCCCAGGGTCAGCAGGTTGATCTTCGGCGTGCCGTAGCCGCCATAGGTGACCTTGCCGGCCTTTTCATGGGCTTCGGCATAGCTGTAGCCGTTGGCGCTGGCTTTGTTGTCGTCGTTCTGGCTGCGGGCATCCAGGGCCAGTTGCAGCACGCCGTCGGTGCCGATCTCGAAGCCCTTGTTGACGCTCTGCTGCACGGTCTGCTTCTTGCCGTCGTAGCCCTGGCCGGCATTGGTCACGGCGGTGCCGCTGGTGTCGGCCTTGAGGATCACGTTGATGACCCCGGCGATGGCGTCGGAGCCGTACTGGGCGGCGGCGCCGTCACGCAGCACTTCGACGTGGTCGATGGCGCTGATGGGGATCAGATCGAGGTCGGCGGGGGCGGCGCCGGCGTTGATCCCGCTGATGTTCAGGGTGGCGCTGGTGTGGCGGCGCTTGCCGTTGACCAGCACCAGCACCTGCGCCGCGTTGAGCCCGCGCAGGCTTGGCGCGCGGGCCATGCCGCTGGCGTCCCAGCCGGTTTTTTCCGGCAGGGTGAAGGAGGCGACGCTGGCGCTGAGGGCTTCCATCAGGCCGGGCTTGCCGGTGTCTTGCAGTTGCTTGGCGCTGATCACGTCGATGGGCGCCGGGCTGGTGGTCACGGTGCGTTTTTCGCTGCCGCGGCTACCGGTGACGATCACCGTTTCCAGGCGCGAGCCGCTGGCAGTGGGGTCGCTCGGTTCTTCGGCGTTGACGGGGGCGATATTCAGGCTGGCAAGCAGTGCCGCGCCCAACAGTGGGGTGCGCGCGGTCGCCGCTGGCCAGCGGGACAAAGGGGCAGTGTTCAAGGCGTGTTTCCTGTTCTGTTGTTCTTCGTGCGAGGACGGGGCCGAATGGCCGGGCTCAAGGCGCCTTGGCGGCGATGGCTTCGATTTCCACCAACGCGCCCGGCAGCGGCAGCGCAACCACTTGCAGCGCGGTGCGGGTCGGTTTGTTCGGCTGTTCGGCGGTGGCGAAGAACTTCGTGTAGGCGGCCTGCAGGCCAGCGAAGTCGAGGGTGCCGCCCTTGTCCGGGTCACCGACGAGGAAGACTCGCAATTGCACGATATCGCCAAGGTCCAAGCCCTGGCTCTGCAGCGCGCTGCGCAGTTTGGTCAGCACCGAGAAGGTCTGGGTTTCGGTGTTGCCATAGGCCTGGATGCTGCCTTTCGGCGCCTTGGGGTCGGCGACATCGGGCAGGGTGCCGCTGACGAAGGTCAGTTGCGCCGAGGCCGGCACCGTGACCAGTTGCGAGATGGGGAAGGTGGAGCCCGGCGGGCTGATGCGCTGGATGCTGTCGGCGTGGGCGGCGTTCAGGGTCAGGCTCATGAGGGCTCCGAAGGTCAGGGCAGTGAAGGTGTTGGTGTTCATGGAGACATTCCTTGTCGGTCAGGCGGCGGCAACGTTGCGGGTGGTCTGGTTGGCGTGCTCGGCAATCAGGCCGACCACGCGACGGGCGGATTCGGCGGCGCTGTTCTGCCAGATGCCGACGCCGCCGTGGGCGAGGGCGTCGCTGGCCAGCCAGGTGCGGCCCTGGGGCTGGTTGAGCGTGTCGTAGGCCGGTTGCACCACTTCGTCGTGGACGATCCACGGGCTTTCGCTGAAGGGGATTTTCGACCAGTTGACCGCCACCGAGCGGCCGAGCTTTTGCGAGTGGCCGGGGTGCAGCGATTCCACCGCGCTTTTCGACGACGCGAACTGCTCCTGCAAGGTCTTGCCGGCAAAGGCCTCGGCGGTATCGCCAGTGTTGTAGGTCGCCACCAGCACGCCTTGCGCGCTGTTCAGGCGGTCGCTCGGGTACCAGAGAAAACGCGCGTCATGGTTGATGTACGAGAGCCCGCCGTAGATCTGGAAGTCGGTTTCCCAGAAGCGCGGCGACTGCCAGGCGACCTTGTTGGCCTTGTCCGGCTTGGCCAGTTCCAGCGCCTGCTTGAAGGCCGGGGTGAAGTTGCTGTCGAGCTTGCGCAGCAGCGGCAGCGGCAGGGCGACCACCGCGTAGTCGGCGTCCTCGGTGTGCTGGCGGCCGCTGATGCGGTCGCGCCAGACCACGCGACTGCCGGTTTCCGAGGTCTGGATCGACTGCACTTCGGCGTTCAGTTGCACCGCGTCCTTGACCTGGCGATAGAACGCCTTGGGGATCTGATCCATGCCGCCCACGGGCTGGAACATGGTCGCGGAGAATTCCGGGATTTCATCGAACACCAGCGGCAGCAGCAGGTTGCTGTCGAGCAGGCGGTCGAGTTCCACCGGCGTGCGCTGCACCGGGGTCTGGTCGCCGGCCCCGGCGAAGCGCGTGTAGCCCGAGCGCACTGAGCCGCGGTACTGGCGCTCGTCATTGAGGTCGCCGTAGACCTTGAGGAAATCCAGCAGCGCCTTGCGCTCGCCGGCGTTCAGTTCCTGGTCGAGGCTGTTGCGCTGGACACTGCGCGCCAGCAGTTCGCTCAGGTGGCCGCGGGTGTCGTTGACCGCCTGGCGCAGCAGCAGCGGCGGCTTGCTCAGGTCCGGCTGGACCAGGGCGTTGCGGCTGCTGTTGACCAGCACTTCCAGCTCCACGCCCAGCTCGCGGCAGTAGCCGAGGATGGTCAGGTGGTGGCTGGGCAGGCGTGCGGCGCCAGCGTTGAAGAACAGGCCGTTGTCGAATTCCACGGTCTGTTTGCTGCCGTCGTTGTGCTCGATGCGGTCGCCATTGCGCAGGGTCCAGACCCGGCCACCGATGCGATCGCGGGCTTCCAGCAGCTTGACCTCGAAGCCGGCCTTGCGCAGCTCGTAGGCCGAGACCAGGCCGCTGATGCCGCCACCGACGATCACGACTTTTTTGCCGTTGCCGGCGCGGCTGGCCAGTTTCAAAGGTTCGAAGGTCGCCGCCTGGGCCGAGCCCGGCAGCCCCAGCGCGGACAGGCCGCCAAGCGCCGCCGAATAGCCACCGATGGCGGCCAGGCGGGAAATCAGATCTCTACGGGTGAGCCCCATATCGCGTATCTCCATGAAGGTTGCCGGAGGTGCGCTGCGCGAAGGACATAGGCAGCACGACCCGACAGCAACCGCGAGGTTGGGATGTCGACGTTCTGCGCACGGCCAGGGAAATGCCGCAAAGGCGGGGAGAAGCGGAAAGGGCAGACCCGCTGGCGGTGGCAGAAATCCATTTGCCTCCACCAGGTTGGGGTCGGTGAAACGAACATAAGCGTCTGAAAGGCGCTTGTGAAAGGCTTTTTGGTTCTAAGTTAATTATCAGAAAATGGCATAAAGATTATTTTCTAACATGCGATCAGGATATTTTGTTTCCGTCCAGGCGCTGCGCCGAGACCGTGCCGAACAATTCCACCGGTTCCTGCAGGTTGCCCAGGTAGCGCGGATGGAACAGCCACAGGTCCACTTGCGGCTTGAAGTCGCTGACGTTGAGGACTTCCAGTTGATCGCGGTGGCGACTGGTCGCCAACAGCGGCTCCGGCACCAGGCCCAGGCCCTGACCGTTGGCCACCAGGCCCAGTTGCAGCTCGGTGCCGAAGGTCTCCAGATTGATCTGCAACGACAGCCCCTGTTCGCTCAGCGCCCGCTGCAGGCCGGCGCGGAAACCGCAACCGTCAGGGTTGAGCACCCAGCCGCGCAGGTAACAGTCCTTGAGTTTGTAGCTGCGTTTACTCGCGGTGCCCTTGGCCGCGACGACGCGCAATTGCATGCGGCCGATGGAGCGGCTGGCGATGCCTTCGGGGAAAATCTTGCCGGTGGGGAACAGCGCGGCGGCGGCGTCGAGGTCGCCGTTTTCCATCTTCGCGATCAGCGAGCTGCCCCAGCCGCTGACCACTTGGGTGCGCAGGTCCGGGTAGGATTCACGGATCTGCGCCAGGGCATCCAGCAGCACCACGTCGCCGATGGTCTGCGGCACGCCCAGCCGCAATGTGCCGCTGGGTGCGCCGTCGCTGGCGACCAGCTCGCGCAGGGTGTCGATCTCCCGCAGGATCGCCTTGCACTGCTCATAGACCCGCCAGCCCATGGGCGTCGGCTTGAGCGGCTTGGTGTTGCGATCCAGCAGATTGGCGCCCAGATCTTCCTCGAAATTCTGCACCCGCCGCGTGATCGCCGGCTGGGTCAACTGCAACGCCTCGGCGGCGAGGTTGGTCGACTGGCAGCGGATGACGGCGACAAAGGCGTCCATGTCATCGATCTTCATATTCGCTTCTCACATACTCTGAGCCGGGGAAATGTTTTTGCAGAATAATCCTTCTTGGCCGACCGTGCTCAGGATTGTGCGTCAGCGGTAGCGCCGCCTCCCCAGAACCCGCCACCACGCGCCTTTGCCGCGGCTTTCGATGGCTTTCAACTGCTCGCCGAGCGCGGCGATGATCTGTTCATCCCGCGGGCTTTGTACCTGATAGATGCCGAGGGCTTCGCTGAGCGCCTTGTGCGCTTGGGGAAGGTTCTCTTGTTGCAGGTGGGCCACGCCCAACGAGGCGAGGCAGGCGCCGACGGGCGCGAGGTCGTCGGGGGTGTCTTCGCGGTAGACCTGCACGGCGCGCTCCAGCGCCTGCGCAGCTTGCGCCAGTTGGCCCAGTTCCAGGTAGCAGTTGCCCAGGGTCTGCAGGCTCTGCCCGACTACCATGTGGCTGGGGGAAAACAGCGCTTCGCGGCTGCGCAGTACGTCGAGGTAAAGTGCCAGCGCTTCGGCATGCCGCTGCTGCGCCCAGCGCAGGCCGGCCAGGCCGTTGCGCACCGTCGCCAGGCTGGCCGGGTCGAAACCGTCGATGGCTTCGGCCAGGGCCAGTGCTTCGAGGAAACAGTCTTGCGCTTTGTCCAGGTAACCGTGGTTTCTGTAATGCACGGCCTGGTTGTTGAGTTCGAGGACGCGTGCGTTATCGATGACGGTGCTGAGCATGGGGCGTCCTTGAAGATGCCGGGCGGCGGCCGATGTTTTTGTTAGAGTTCGCGGATTTAATGGGAGGTTTCTGGAGTGGGTCAAGCAAATCCGGGCTTTTTTTGTGGCTTATTGACATGAGTGCGGTGGATGTCCGCATCAAGGCGCCGGGCGAGGGCTCTATTGCCGAGACGGTGGCTTTTGTCATGGCTGCCCGCGCGGTGATCTTTCCGATGCTGGCGGATTCGCCGATGCCGACTGATCTGGCGGATTTTGCGGGTAGCTACCAGGCGCCCGCGCAGGGGCGTTTTCTGATTGCCCGTGACGGCGAACGTATTGTCGCGGCCATTGGTTACCTGCCGTATGACCACCGCTTTGCCCAGTTCGACTATCGTGGGCGGCGGGTGGTTGAGGTGGTGCGCTTATTCGTCGAGCCGGCGTACCGGCGGGGCGGGTTGGCGCGGCGGTTGTACGAGGCGCTGAAGGCGTTGGCGGTGGAGCAGGGCGTGGAGGTGTTGTATCTGCACACCCATCCGTTTTTGCCGGGTGCCATCGAGTTCTGGCAGCGGCGGGGGTTTCGGATTGTGGACGTGGAGGACGATCCGGTTTGGCGGACTACGCATATGGAATGGGGTCTGGCTTGACGCGGTACCTGTAGGAGCGGCCATTAGCCGCGATGGGCCGCACAGCGGCCCCAAAACCATCCAGCTCGAGATGGCTGTCTACATCCGGCATTTCTTTCAACCTTGAGGATGTCTGAATGTGAGATCCCAACCCGCCAGAAACAATGTGCTGGATGGATTCAGGGCCGCTGCGCGGCCCATCGCGGCTAACGGCCGCTCCTACAGGTTCCGCGTCGTGCCCGCTCAGAACCCACCACTCAACGGATACTCAACCGCGAACCGCACCTGATCGGCATCCGTCTCTGCCTGCGCCGCATTGCCGCGGTGCACACTGTGCCGCAGCGACAGCGCGAGGTTTTTCGCCGGACCGCTCTGCACCACATAACGCGCTTCCAGATCCCGCTCCCAATGCCGGCCACCCTCGCCATAACCCAGCCAGGCATAGCCACCCCGCGGATCGACATGGCTGCCGTCGATCCCGCTGCCGCGCACATACAACGCGCTGAACACCAGCCCCGGAACGCCGAAGGATTGCATCGCCAGGTCGTAGCGCGCCTGCCAGGAGCGTTCGTTCGGCGCGTTGAAGTCGGACAGTTGCACGGCGTTGCTGATAAAGATGGCGCCACGGGTGACGTAGTCGAACGGCGTGTTGCCGTCCACGGCCTGGTAGCCGAGGCTGAAGGTGTGGGCGCCGCTGCGGTAGTTCGACATCAAACTCCAGGTGGTGTTGTCGATGTCACCCGACAGCGCCTTGCCGGTGTCGCTCGTGCGGTAGAGGTTGAGGTCCAGCCCCAGCGAGCGGTCGCCGGCCAGCGGCTTGCGGTAGCTGGCGCTGAGGTAGTGCTGGCGCCAACTGTCTTCGTAGCGCGAGGTGTAGAGGCTGGTCACCAGGCCCGGCACGCCGTCGTAGACCACGCCGGCCAGGTCGAAGCCGTTGCCCTGTTTGCCGTTGGAGTAGTTCACCACGAAGCCGCGGTCATGGCTGGAGGCGTTGCGGTCGGTGCTTTCGTTGAAGTGGCCGCCGACCAGTTTGAGGTTGGGGATTTCCTGGCTGGTGAGGAAAAAACCGGTGGCGGTTTCCGGCAGCAGGCGGCTGTCGGAGGAGCTGAACACCGGCGTTTTCACCCGTTGCTCGCCGTAGCTCAGGGTGGTGTTGGACCAGCGCAGTTTGACCGCCGCGCCACCGCGGGCGGCGTTGTCCTTGGGGTGACCTTCGTTGTCCAGGCCCAGCAACCGCACCTTGCCGGCCCGGCCGCCGCCGCTGTCCAGTTGCCGTGCGTAGTAGAGGTGGGCGTCGACGCCAACTCCGACGGTGCCTTGGGTAAAGCCCGATTGCACGCTGCCCATCAGGCCGTAAGCCCATTCTTCGGCGGCGCCGTTGCGTTGGTCGCGGGGTTTGTAGGCGTTGCGCGCGCCGTTGCTGCGGCCGCCATGGCGGTAGTCGCGCTGGTCGAACACGCTGCGGTTGAGCAGCAGCCAGGTGCTGTCTTCGATAAAGCCGTTGGCCTGGTCCTGGGCCGATTCGGCATGAGCCAACGTCGGGGCCACGAGGGCCAGGGCGAGGTGGTGGAGCTTGATCACGGGCGGATCCTTCCGTAGCAGATAAAAAGCGCGGTTCAGCGTGGCGGCAGTTCGCGCTGGATGATGGTGGTCAGGCGCTGGCTGGCGCGGAGATTGAGGCTGGCGGGCGGCACTGGCGTCGCAGCGCCCGGCTCACCAACCTGGATCGCCATGACCATGCCCATCGACACATGGGGGCTGCACTGGATGCCATAGAAACCCGGAACGTCGAATGTCACTTCCAGCGGCTGGTTGATCTTGCTCTTGAACGGCTCGGCGCCGGCGGGCAGCAGACCGTCGATGGTCGCGGCGTTATGGCCGCTCTGGGACGACAGGAAGCGCACGCTGTCGCCGGGTTGCAGGCGCAGGAAATCCGGCTCGTAGACCATGGCCCCGGCGGCGCCCCGGTTGAGCATTTTCACTTCGTGGACTTCGGCCACGGCCACGGGGCTGAACAGCAGGGCCAGCAGTGCCAGCCTGGAAAGAACGTGCATCGGATACCTCGAAAAATCAGCGCGGACGCAGGCGCAGGAAGCGGCTGCCGTCCAGCGGATCGTCAATGAAATGGCCGTGCACGCCGAAGGTGTCGTGCAGGCGTTGTGGGGTCAGGACTTCCAGCGGCGTGCCGAGGGCTACCAGCCGGCCGTGCTGCATCACCGCGAGGCGGTCGCAGTCCAGCGCCTGGTTGAGGTCATGCAGGGCGATCAGCGTGGTCACCGGCAGTGCTCGCACCAAATGCAGGATGCTCAGTTGCTGCTGGATATCGAGGTGGTTGGTCGGCTCGTCCAGCAGCAGGATGCGCGGCTGCTGGGCCAGGGCGCGGGCGATGTGCACGCGCTGGCGTTCGCCGCCGGAGAGGCTGTGCCAGGTGCGCTGCGCCAGGTGCGCCATGGCCACCGCCTGCAAGGCCTGGGCGACGATGGCGTCATCGGCCGCGCTCCATGGCGACAGCGCCGACAGCCAGGGTGTGCGGCCCAGCTCGACGGCGTCGCGCACGCTGATGGCGTCATCGGTGTTGGCCTGTTGCTCCACCACCGCCAGCAGCCGGGCGATTTCGCCACGGCGCAGCTTCGCCAGCGGATGATCGTTGAGCCGGACTTCGCCGCTGTGGGGCTTGAGCAGACCCGCGAGCAACTTCAACAGGGTGGACTTGCCCGAGCCGTTGGGCCCGACGATACCGAGGGTTTCGCCGGGGCGGACCTGCAGGTCCACCTCGGCCACCAGCGGCGTGCCTTTGATCTGGTACCCCAGGCCCGTGCAGGCGAGGGCGGCGCAGTGCTGTGTCGGCTCGAAGGCATTCATCGCGAACGTTGCCCCCGGATCAGGATCAGGGCGAACACAGGCGCGCCGACCAGCGCGGTGATCACCCCGATCGGCAGCACCTGGCCCTTGATCAGGGTGCGCGACAGCACATCCGCCGCCATCAGGAACAGCGCGCCGCACAACGCGCTCAACGGCAGCAGGCGGGTGTGTCGCGGCCCCGCCAGCAGGCGCACGGCATGGGGAATCACCAGGCCGACGAAGCCGATGGAGCCGACGATGGACACCAGCACCGCGGTCATCAGCGCCGCGCACGCCACCAGCACGATCTGCACCTGGCGCACCGGAACGCCTAGCGCCGCTGCGGCGTCCGCGCCGAAGGTGAAGGCGTCCAGCGCGCGCCGATGCCACAGGCACAGCACCAGCCCCAGCAGCACCACCGGCAGCGCCAGCCCGACCGCCGGCCAGCGCACGCCACTGAGGTTGCCCAGCAGCCAGAACATCAGGCCGCGGGCTTGCTCGGCGCTGGCCGAGGCGGTGATCAGGAACGAGGTCAGGGCATTGAACAACTGCGAGCCGGCGATCCCGGCGAGGATGATCTGCCCGGTGCTGCCGGCCCCGCGTGCACCGCGCGCCAGCAACACCACCAGGGCGAAGGCGGCCAGGGCGCCGAGAAAGGCCCCGCCGGACATCGACAAGGTGCCGGCGCCGACCCCGATGATCGCCACCAGCACCGCGCCGGTCGACGCGCCGGCGGAGATGCCCAGCAAGTACGGATCGGCCAGTGGATTGCGCAGCAGCGCCTGCAACACCACGCCGGACATCGCCAGGCCGGCCCCGCAGGCGCCGGCCACCAGCGCGCGGGGCAGCCGGTAGTTCCAGATGATGCCTTCGTCGATAGGGTCCAGCAGGTGGCCGGCGCCCCACAACTTGTTGCCCAGCACGTCCAGCACCACGGACAGGCCGAGGCGGGTTTCGCCGATGCTGGCGGCGATCGTCACCGCCAGCGCGAGCAAGGCGCCGACCCACAGGGCGTGGCCCAGCAGGCGCAGGACGAGGCGGGCGACAGCGTGGGGCATCAGTGGTCCTGCCGCAGCTTCTGGCTGGCGGCGGCCAGGGTTTCGATGCCGTCGACCAGGCTCAGGCTGGCCTGCATGGCGTTGGCGTCGAGGATGATGATGCGGTCGTTTTTCACCGCGTCCATGTTGCGGGTGACCGGGTCGTTCTTGAGGAATTCGAGCTTCTTCAGGTAGTCGTCGGCGGGGAAGCGGCGACGGTCCATGCGGGCGATGACGAGGAAGGTCGGGTTGGCCTTGGCGATGGTTTCCCAGCCCACGGTGGGCCATTCTTCGTCGGAGGCGATGACGTTGCGCATGCCCAGGCTGTTCAGCATGAAGTCGGGAATGCCCTTGCGCCCGGCCACGTAAGGGTCGATATCGAGGTCGGCGCTGGAGAACCAGAACACGGCCGATTGATCCTGATCGCGGCGCTGGCCGGCGTTGTCGGTGACCTTGGCCAGGCGCGCCTTGAGGTCATTGACGACGGCTTCGCCGCGGTCCTGGACGTCCATGATCTGCGCCAGTTGTTCGATGCTCTTGTACAGGCTGTCGATCTGGAACGCCTGCAGGCGGGTGCCGTCGGCGCCGCTGAGGTTGTCCTTGCCTTCGCAGTCGGACGGCATCAGGTAGGCCGGGACCTTGAGGTCGGCGAACTGCTCGCGGGTGCCGACCACGCCTTGCGGGCCGACCATCCACTCGAACTGCACCGCCACCAGGCCGGGACGCTTGCCGATCACCGCTTCGAAGCTCGGGTCGTTGTCGGCCAGGCGCTCGACCTTGGCGTTCTGCGCCTTGAAGCGCTCCGGCACGTCGCTGAACCACAGCGACGTGCCGGCCAGCTTCTGCTCAAGGCCCAGGGCGTAGAACATCTCGGTGCCGGACTGGCCGATGGTGACCGCGCGTGCCGGAGCCTGGTCGAAGGTCAGCGGGGTGCCGCAGTTATCGATGGTCAGCGGGTACGCGGTGGGCGCGGCGAGGGCGGTGCTGGCGAGGCCGAGGCTGGCGAGCAGGGCGAGCGTGAGGCGGGACAGGGGCATGCGGATGCGATCTCCATTCGAACGTGTGCGTGGCGGACGGCACAGGTCTGGAAAACACATCCCGAAGACGCGCAAGCGCGCGGGGCAGCCGAAAACGGTTGCCGTGCGGAAACGGAATGCCCTTCCCGGACACCCCGCCGGTGGGTTTGCGATGCTGCTGGCCGGCAGGTCTCCTGACTGGCGCGTCATCACCATGCTCCTGCCTTCCCGGGCGTGGCCCAGTGGCGTGTGAAAAAGGAGCAGGCTCGGCGCCTACAGTTGCGGGGGCAGTTGCGTTTTCGCACCGGTAAGCGGCGCGGACGAATTCCCTGTTAGTTCCTTTCGGAAACCGGCGGGGCGCGATGGTACGGGATAGAGCGGCACAGGGCCAGTGTTGGAGTGGTGGTGATGTTGAGGGCCTCATCGCTGGCAAGCCAGCTTGCCGGCGATGAGGCCCTCAGTGACAGCGATGTTGTCGGGGCGTCGAGCCTCAGCGATCCGCCAACACCACCACCCGCTGTCCCGCCCGCACCGGCGAGCCGGGCTCCACGCGCACTGCGGCCACCCGGCCATCGCACGGCGCCAGTACCGGGATTTCCATCTTCATCGACTCCAGCACCACCAGCACATCGCCGGCCTTGACCCGGTCGCCAGCGCTGACCTGCACTTGCCACAGGTTGCCGGCGATCGGGCTGTCCACGCCTTGCTGGCCGGCTTCGAGCGCTGCTTCTTCAGCCGCAGGGGCTGCCGCTTCGTCGCTTTCGAAATGGGCCTGGCCGGAGGCGATCCAGCGCTCGCGCTCGGCGTTGAACGCCGCCTGTTGCTGCGTACGGAAGGCGTCGATTCCCGCCGCCTCGCGGGCGAGGAACTCCTGGTAATCGGCGAGGCACAGTTCGCTCTCTTCGATCTGCAACGGGTAGCGCCCCAGCGGGAAATCACGGCGAATCCGCAGCAGTTCGTCCGCCGTCACCGGGTAGAAACGGATGCGGTCGAAGAAGCGCAGCAGCCACGGCTTGCCACCGAACGCGGCGACCTCGCGGTAGCGGTTCCACATCTGCAAGGTGCGGCCGACGAACTGGTAGCCGCCCGGGCCTTCCATGCCGTACACGCACAGGTAGGCGCCGCCGATGCCCACCGAGTTTTCCGCGGTCCAGGTGCGCGCCGGGTTGTATTTGGTGGTCACCAGGCGGTGCCGCGGGTCCAGCGGCGTGGCGACGGGGGCGCCGAGGTAGACGTCGCCGAGGCCCATCACCAGATAGCTGGCGTCGAACACGGTGCGCTGCACTTCGTCCAGGTTCGGCAGGTCGTTGATGCGACGGATGAACTCCAGGTTGCTCGGGCACCAGGGCGCGTCCTTGCGCACGGTGGTCATGTATTTCTCGATCGCCAACTGGCAGGCCGGGTCGTCCCAGGACAGCGGCAGATGGACCACCCGCGATGGCACGCGCAGGTCTTTTTGTTCGCAGACCTCGTCCCAGACGTCGCTGACGATGCCCAGCAGATCACGCAGCGGCAATACCTGCGGCTGGTAGTGAACCTGCAGTGAACGGATACCCGGGGTCAGGTCGATCACCCCCGCCAGTGCCTTGGCCTCAAGCGCCTGCATCAGCGCATGGCCGCGGAAACGTAGCACCAGATCCAGCTCCGCCGCGCCGATTTCCAGCAGCAGGTGGGTGTCGCCGGACAGCCGCGCCACCAGGCGCTTGTCGGCTTCGCCGCGGTCCAGCACGACCGGGTCGATAAGGTGCGTGGCGTCGAACGGCGCGTTGCCCGCGTGGGCCTGTTCGACACTGACCGGGACGAAGCGCAGCATGTCGCCGGCTTTCAACTGCCCCAGTTGCCAGAGGTCGTCCTGGATGATCGTGACCGGGCAGACGAAGCCGCCCAGGCTCGGGCCGTCCGGGCCGAGGATCACCGGCATGTCGCCGGTGAAATCCACCGCACCGATGGCGTAGGGGTTGTCGTGGATGTTGGACGGGTGCAGGCCGGCTTCGCCGCCGCTGTCGCGGGTCCACTGCGGTTTGGGGCCGATCAGGCGCACGCCGGTGCGGCTGGAGTTGAAATGCACTTCCCAATCGCTGGCGAAGAAGGTCTGGATGTACTCGGCGCTGAAGTATTCCGGGGCGCCGTGGGGGCCGTAGATCACCCGCAGGGTGCGCACGGCGGCGAGGCGGGTGCGTTCGCTGTCGGCCAGGCTTTGGCCGGCGCTGCGGTCGGTCAGCGGATTGAGGTGCAGCACATCGCCGGCGCGTAGCGCACGCCCGGCGTGGCCGCCGAACTGGCCGAGGGTGAAGGTGCTTTTGCTGCCGAGGTAGCCCGGCAGTTCCAGGCCGCCGCGCAGGCACAGGTAGCTGCGTGCGCCGGCGCCGGTGATGGCGCCGAGGCTCAGGGTCGAGCCGGCAGGGATCAGCAGGGCGGTGTCCATTGGCTGTTCGATGCCGTCGAGGCTGACGGGCAGCGCCGCACCGGTCACCACCACCACGGCCTCGCAGTTGAAGCGCAGGGTCGGGCCGCTCATGGTGATTTCCAGGCCAGCCATGCCTTCGGGATTGCCCAGCAGGCGGTTGCCGTGGCGCAGGGCGCGGCTGTCCATCGGCCCGGACGGCGGCACGCCGACCGCCCAGTAACCGAGGCGGCCGGGGAAATCCTGGACGCTGGTGAGGGTGCCGCCCGCCAGCACTTCGAAGGTGTGGGCCTGGTAATGCAACTGTTCCAGGCAACGGGTCCAGGGCTCGCCGCTGGCGAACGGGGCGAAACCGAGGATCTGCCGCAGGTACTCGCGGTTGCTTTCCACGCCGTACAGGCGGGTCTCGCCCAGCGCCTTGCCGAGGGCGGCGCTGGCCAGTTCGCGGCTTGGCGCCCAGGCGATCAGCTTGGCGATCATCGGGTCGAAGTAGGGCGGGATTTCGCAGCCGGCCTCGACCCAGGTATCGATGCGCAAGGCGCGGCCATCGGCCTCGGGGAAGGCCACTTCGGTGAGCAGGCCGGGGCAGGGCTGGAAGTTGCGGCCCGGGTCTTCGGCGTACAGCCGCGCCTGGATCGCATGGCCGCTCGGTTTCAGGTCGGCGATCAGTTGCGCCAGCGGCGGCAGGCAACCGGCGGCCAGTTCGATCATCCAGCGCACCAGGTCCACGCCCCACACCTGTTCGGTGACGCCGTGTTCCACCTGCAGGCGGGTGTTCACTTCCAGGAAGTAGAAGCGCTCGGCCTGGCTGTCGTAGACGAACTCGACGGTGCCGGCGCTGCGGTAGCTCACCGCCTTGGCGAGGGCGATGGCGGCGTCGCAGAGTTGCTCGGCCATGCCCGCTGGCAGGTTCGGCGCCGGGGTTTCTTCGATGACTTTCTGGTTGCGCCGCTGCACCGAGCAGTCGCGTACGCCGAGGGCGATCACCTCGCCCTGGCCGTCGCCGAACACCTGCACCTCAAGGTGGCGGGCACGTTCGATGTATTTCTCGACGAACACCCCGGCATCGCTGAAGTTGTTCTGCCCCAGGCGTTTGACCGCGTCGAAGGCGTCTTCAAGCTCCGCCGCCGAGCGGCACACGCGCATGCCGATGCCGCCACCGCCGGCGGTGCTCTTGAGCATCACCGGATAGCCGACCTGGCTTGCGGCGCTATGGGCAGCAGCGAGGTCGTCGAGCAGGTCGCTGCCTTCCAGCAGCGGCACGCCGTGGGCCTTGGCCAGGGCGCGGGCGGTGTGCTTGAGGCCGAAGGTGCGCAGGTGCTCCGGCGTCGGGCCGACGAAGGCGATGCCGGCCGCTTCGCAGGCTTCGGCGAAGGCGGCGTTTTCCGAGAGGAAACCGTAGCCGGGATGAATAGCCTGGGCGCCGCTTTCGCGGGCGGCGGCGAGGATCTTGTCGACCACCAGGTAAGTGCTGGCGGCAGGCCCTTCACCCAGGCTGATGGCCTGGTCGGCCTGTTGCAGGTGCTGGCTGGCGGCGTCGGCTTCGGCGTACACGGCAACGCCGCGCACCTCGAGTTGGCGCAGGGTGCGCAGGATACGGCAGGCGATGGCGCCACGGTTGGCGATCAGCAGCTTCTCGAACATGAGGCTGTCCTAACGGGGAGGGCGGGTCGTCCCGCCGGTAATCATCTGCGCCACGGTCGTCCGTGGCTGAACGCGCTCAGCGTTGCTTCGAAGGGCTCGACAGGCATTGCCCGGCACGGCTCTGGCAGAGGGAGAACAGCCAGCGACGCAAACGTTTCAGTTCCATATCAGCACCTGCGCGGGAGTCGGGTTCCAGCCATTGCACGGGTTGTTCAGTTGCGGGCAGTTGGAGATCAGCACCAGGGTGTCGATGTGCGCCAGCAGCTCCACGTACTTGCCCGGACCGGACAGGCCGTCCTCGAAGGTCAGGCCGCCCTCGGCGGTGACCGGCACGTTCATGAAGAAGTTGATGTTGGCGCTGATGTCGCGCTTGCCGAGGCGGCCGTCGTGCAGGCTGGCGCGCAGGAAGTTGTCGCGGCAACTGTGCATGTAGCGGGTGCTCAGGGCATAGCGCACGGTGTTGCTTTCCTGGGCGCAGGCGCCGCCGAGGGTGTCGTGGCGGCCGCACAGGTCGCGGGTGATGGTCAGCATCGGCTGGCCGAGATTGGAATACAGCACGCTGCCTTCGCCGAGGTACACCCGGCCCTGTTTGCGCAAGGTGCGTTGCGGGTCGTAGCGCTCGCGCGGGTTGCGCGCATTGAAGAACAGCGTGTCGACGGCCTGGTTGCCTTCGAGGTCGAGCAGGCGCAGGGTCTGGCCGGCCTTGACCTCGCAGATGAAGGGCTCGCCAGCAGCGATGGTGGCCTGGTAGACGGCGGTCTCGGCGCTACGGATTTCGGTTGTCGCGTTCATGGCGGGCCCTCAGACGTACAGGCGTTCGGTGTTGTGGAAGCCGCGAGTGTTTTCCGCGCGCGAGGTGCGGCAGAGCAGGCTGACGCTGTCGCCCTGGACCTGATGCCAGCTCAGGTGCAGCGGCTTGGGCGCGTAGCTCGGCGACGGGTCCATGGGGTGTTGCAGGGCGGTGAGCACCACCAGGGTGTCCATCGGCGCGTACAGCTCGATGTAGTCGCCGGCCTTGGAGTTGCCCGGCACGAAATGCAGGAAACCGTCGGCGTCCACGTCCACCCGGCTGAACAGGTTGATGTTCATCAGCAGGTCGGCCAGGCCGAGGTCCCACTTGCCCATTTCCACCAGCAGGTTGTCGACGCCGTTGCGGTGGAAGTCGTTGCGCAGTTCCTGATAGCGGCCGTCGCTGTATTTCTCCCGCACCTCGTCAGCGTTGAGCACGCCGCCGAGGCTGTCGTGCCAGCCGCAGGTGTCGGCGGTGATCGCCGCCAGCACCCGGCCCATGTCCGAATACAGGCAGTGGCCGCTGGTGAGGCGCGCGGTGTGCTGGCACTTGAGGGTGTCCGGCAGGTTCAGCCGCTCGCTTTTTTCAGCGGCGTTGAGCAACAGCAGGCTGGCGTTGGCGCCGCCTTCGAGGTCAGTGATGCGCAGCAGTTGCCCGCGCTTGAGCACGAACGAGGTGTGGCCGCCACCGGGAACGGTTTCCTCATACAGGGTGGGGCGCAGTTGCAGTGAGGCAGTCATGGTCAGGCTCCTTGTGTGGCGTGCAATTGGCTGGCGATGCGCGGCGGCAGCGCGTCGAGGGCGCTGCGGGCGGCGCGGCGATCGCTGTTGAGCGGGATGTCGTAGGTGATCCGGGCGCCGTAGGCGTTGGGCGCCTGGACCTCGCGGCGAATCTTGTCGAACACCAGCAGGCGGGTGCCGAGGCTGAAGCCTTCGCTGAGGTCGTGGGTGACCATGAACACGGTCAGCCGGGTTTCCCGCCACAGCTCCAGCAGCAGCGTGTGCATGTCCTTGCGGATACCCGGATCGAGGGCGCCGAAGGGTTCGTCCAGCAGCAGAACACGCGGCTTCATCACCAGCGCCTGGGCGATCGCCAGGCGTTGCTGCATGCCGCCGGAAAGCTGCGCCGGGTACTTGTCCAGCGCGTGGCCGAGGCCGACCTTTTCCAGCAACGCGGCCGCCTGTTCGCGGGCTTCGCGCTTGTGCCGGCCGAGCAGCCGACCAAGCAGCGGCGCGCGCGACAGTTCCAGGCCGAGGGCGACGTTGTCGAGCACGTTCAGGTGCGGGAACACTGAGTAGCGCTGAAACACCACACCGCGGCTGGCGTCGGGCTCGGCCACCAGTGGCAGGCCGTCGAGCAGGATGCTGCCGCGGCTCTGGCGCTCCTGGCCGAGCAGCAGGCGCAGAAAGGTGGACTTGCCGCAGCCGGAGGTGCCGACCAGGGTGCAGAACTCGCCTTCCGCGACGCTCAGCGAAAGGTTTTCCAGCACCACCTGATCGTCGTACACCTGCCAGAGGTTTTTCACTTCGAGAAAGGCGCTCATGGCCGGGCTCCTTCGTACCAGGGGAAGGCGCGGCGCGACAGCAGGCGCAGACCCAGGTCCATCAGCCAGGCCAGCACGGTGATCCACACCACGTAAGGCAGGATCACGTCCATTGCCAGGTAGCGGCGGACCAGGAAGATCCGGTAACCGAGGCCGTCGGTGGCGGCGATGGCTTCGGCGGCGATCAGGAACAGCCATGCCGCGCCCAGGCTCAGTCGCAGCGACACCAGCAGACGCGGCAGCAGTTGCGGCAGCACCACCCGCAGCAGCAGGGTCCAGGTGTTGGCGCCGAGGGTCTGCGCCTTGATCAGCAGCTCGCGGGGGATTTCCCGGGCGCGTTGCTCCAGGTCGCGGGCGATGGCCGGGGCGATGCCGATGACGATCAGCACCACCTTGGACAGCTCGCCAAGACCGAAGACGATGAACAGCACCGGCAAAATTGCCAGCGGCGGCACCATCGACAGCACTGTGAGCAGCGGCGACAGCGGCGTGCCGAACAGCGGCAGGGTGCCGGCGAGCATGCCCAGGGTCAGGCCGAGCAGGGCGGCGATGCCGATGCCCAGGCCGAGGCGGGTGAGGCTGGCGGCGGTGTCTTTCCACAGCAGGTAGTCGCCGGTGCGCTTGTCCTCGGTGAAGGCCATGCGCTGTACGGCGTCGACCATCTGCGCGGCGCCGGGCAGCAGTTTGTCGTTGGGGTTTTCGCTGAGCCGCGCCGCCGACCCGGTGAAGTAGGCGAACAGCAGCAGAGCGAAGGGCAGCAGCACCAGAAGCAGGCGCCCGGCCCGGTCGGGCTGACGGTTGATCAGACGCATGGCGAGTATCCCGGTCAGTGACTCAGAGGCTGCCGTCGGCGGCCATTTGCATGTAGCGCGGGTCGAAGCGCAGACGCAGGTTGTCGGCATCGCCGCGGACCACGTCATTGGCGAAACTCATGCCCACCGCATCCGCGCTTTGCGCGCCCTCGCCGAGCAGGCCGTGGTCGAAGCTGAAGCGGGCGACCCGGTCCATGGTCTCCGGCAGCGCCGCACTGGTGGCGAAGGCCACCGCTTCCTTCGGCGTGGCGAACAGGCGGGTGGCGTTCAACTGCGCCTGGTAGCCAGCGAGATCGGTGCCCGAGGCTTTGGCCATATGCTCCAGCGCCGCCTGGCCGCGCGGGCCGCGGTCGTGCATCAACGCGACGATTTCATACCAGGCGCCGGTCAGCGCCTTGCCCAGTTCCGGGTGGGCCTTGAGGGTGTCGCTGTTGACCACCAGCAGGTCCATGATTTCGCCGGGGATCTTGCTCGAATCGAACACCAGCGAAGTGTCCGGGATGGCGGCGACGGTGGAGAGAATCGGGTTCCAGGTGGTCACCGCCGTCACCTCGCGGGTGTTGAAAGCGGCGGCGAGATCGGCGTCGGAGGTGTTCACCACCTTCACATCGCGCTCGCTCAGACCGGCCTGTTCCAGCCCGCGGGCCAGCAGGTAATGCGAGACCGACAGCTCCACCAGATTGACCGACTGACCGCGCAGATCGGCGAGGGTCTTGCCCTTGCCTTTGAGCACCACGCCGTCGTTGCCGTTGGAAAAGTCGCCGACGATCAGCGCGGTGCTGTCCACGCCACCGGCGGCGGGGATGGTCAGCGCGTCCATATTGGTCATGGTGCAGCCGTCGAACTGGCCGGCGGTGTACTGATTGATCGACTCGACGTAATCGTTGAGCTGAGTGACCTTGATCTCGATCCCGTACTTGTCCGCCCACTTCTTCACGATGCCTTCGCTGGCGCCGTATTCCCACGGCATCCAGCCGGCGTAGATGGTCCAGCAGATGTTGAAACGGTCCTTGGCGAAAGCGCCCGGGGACAGCAGCACGGCGGCGAGGCTCGCGGCCAACAGGGAGAGCAGACGGGGTGTACGCATGAGAAACCTCCGGTTCGGTTATCGGGCGGGCAGGAGTCGAGCGGCGCGTTGGCGCTCTCTTCTCCCGGGCTTTTATCCCGCCGTGTAACCTCGCTGGAGGTCGACAGCTCTCGGACCAGACACTCGTTGTAGCGAGCCGGAACCCTAGCTGTCCATTTCTCGAATTGTGGTGCTGTTTTGGCCGGGGTGGGCCGGTGACTCCTGCACGGTAGAGGTGAGAGCAAGAGGTGTGCCGGGTTTGGGGGGAGGTGCGGATTGTGTGGGGTGTGGGGGGGTGGTGAGGTTGGAGTGGGGAGGAGGGTGCCCGGTTATGAGGCGTGGGTGGGGAGGGGTGATGCATTGTGGTGCTGGGTTGTGGTGATTGCACTCTTCCAGGTCTTTCACGCTGGTGTG
>NZ_JANLOA010000038.1:0-29203 GCF_025466035.1 Pseudomonas sp. 20P_3.2_Bac5
CCCCCCCCCCCCCACGGGGGAAGGGTTTCAGGCCAGTTGTTCCAGGGCGTTCACCAACAACCCAACCTCCGCCGGCGTCGTGCTGAACCCCGGCGTCACCCGAATGCACGGCCCGCACGCCGAGCCGTCGCGGGCCACGGTGAACAGGTTGAATTCCTTCAGCAGTCGCTCCGCCATGACGGCCTGATCGCTGTGCCGGGTGAAGCGGAACGAGGTGATGCCGCAATACAACCGCGGGTCATCCGGGGTCATCACTTCAATGCCGGCCATCTCCCGCGCCGGCGCCACCCAGAGATCCCGCAGGTAATTCAGCCGCGCGCCTTTCACCGCGGCGCCGCCGGCCGCCCGGTGTTCGTCGAACACCGTCGGCAGGGTCAGCCAGGCGGGGATGTTCGGCGTGCCGTACGGCGCCCGTGAGCGGATGTCGGCCTGTGGATAACGCAGCTCGCCCATGTCCGGGTCGATGGCGTCGATCTTGTCGGGGGCGATGTAGACCACGCCGAGGCTCAGCGGCGCGCCGATCCATTTCTGCAAATTGAAGCCCGCCAGTTCGATACCCAGTTGCTCCAGGTCGAAGTCGATCTGGCCCAGGGCGTGGGCGCCGTCGAGGATTACCTCGACGCCGAATTCGCGGGCGCAGGCCGCGATGGCCTGGACCGGCATCACCAGCCCGGTGCGGTGGGTGACGTAGGTCAGCGGCATCAGGCGAATGCGCGGATGCCGTTCGAAGGCGTCGCGGTAGCTCTGCACGAGGTTCTCGAACGTGGCCGGATGCGGGTGGCGGATCTCGATCAGTTCCAGGCCGCGCTGGCGAGCCAGCCAGCGCATGGCGTTCTGCACGCTGTCGTATTCCTGGTCGCTGACCAGCAATTGGTCGCCAGGCTGCAGGCGGTTGTAGTTGCGGATCAGCGATTGCAGCGCGGCAGAGGCGCTCTGGGCGATGGCGACGGTCTGGTCCGGTACGCCGAGCAGTTCGGCGACGGCGTTGCGGATCTGCACGCTGCCGATCTGCTCGAAGTGCTGGCGCACCGGCAGCGAGTTGCAGCGGTTGATGGCGTCGATGTGCTGTTGATAGGTCTGCGCGACGGTGCGGGTCATGCGCCCGAAGTAACCGTATTCCAGGTTCACGGGGCCGGGCTCGACGTCGTATTTCGCGGCGATGCGTTGCCAGTAGCCCTCATCACGGGCCAGAAGGGAGGGCGTGGATGAAGGCAGGTCGTGCATGCGCGTTCTCGCTGTTCAGGGGCGGGGGCGGGGGTGCTTTTTACGCAGGGGTTCGAGCAGGTCGGACAGGCCGTTGTGGTCGACCTCGTGCATCAGCGCCAGCAGGCCGCCGAGTTCGCCGTGGGGAAAACCCTGGCGGGCGAACCAGTTCAGGTAGGGGCCGGGCAGGTCGGCGATCAGCCGGCCCTTGTACTTGCCATAGGGCATTTCGCGGGTGATCAGCAGTTCGAGGGTTTCGGGATTCATGGCGCACGGCAAAGACTGATGAATGGCCGGACGATACAGGCAATCTGCATGAAGGCCAAAGGACAGTTCATGCAGAAAGCGCGGGTACAGTTTTTTGCTATTCGCTCAAACGATTGATAACAAAGGAAATTTGCAGATCGTCAGGTCTGGCACGAAGGCTGCGTTATCCATGGGGAACATCCCTCATGCAAAAGGAGCCGTGTCATGACCGATACCAATAAAGAAGTCATTTCTGTCCTCAATGACCTGATCGAATTCAGCAAGGATGGCGAGAAAGGCTTCAAAACCAGTGCCGAAGACGTCAAGAACCCCGAGCTGAAGGCATTCTTCGTGCAACGTGGCACCGGCTGCGCCGATGCCGCCGCCGAACTGCAGCAACATGTGCGCAGCCTGGGCGGTGACCCGGAAACCTCCACCAGCCTCAGCGGTGACATGCACCGTGGCTGGGTGAACCTGAAATCCATGGTCACCGGCAAGGACGAGGAGGCGGTGCTGAACGAAGTTGAACGTGGTGAAGACCATGCGCTCAAGGCCTACAAGGAAGCGCTGGAAAAACTCGCCAAGATCGCTCCGGCGTCGGCTGCCTACTCCTTGGTCGAGCGTCAATACCACGGCGTGCAGCGTAACCATGACCAGGTAAAAGTGCTGCGCAACAGCGCTCGCGCCCGCTCCTGAGTCGCGACACCCGCGCGCTCTCCATGCCCCGTCGGCCATTGGCCGGTGGGGCATTTTTGTGTCAGGCGCTGGCCAGCTTCGGCGCTTCGACGCGGTTGCGGCCGTTGCGCTTGGCCCGGTACAGCGCCTGGTCGGCGCCGGCCATCAACTCGCCCAGGCTCAGCGCGCTGCCGGGAACGTGGACGCCCACGCCGACGCTGATGCTCACCGGTTTCTCGTCACCGCCATAAGGCGCCAGGGCCTGCACGCTGAGGCGGATGCGCTCGGCGAGAATCATCGCGCCGTGCAGGTCGGTGTCCGGTAGCACCGCGACGAACTCTTCGCCGCCGTAGCGCGCTGCCAGGTCGGTGGGACGCAGCAGGCTGCAACCGATGGCGTGGGCCACGCGCCGCAGCGCTTCGTCGCCGCCGTGATGGCCGTGGCGTTCGTTGAAGCCGCGGAAGTGATCGACGTCGATCATCAGCACCGCGATCGGCCGCTGGTTACGCTGCGCCCGGGCCCATTCGCGGCGTAGCACCTGGTCGAGTTGGCGGCGGTTGGGCAGGCCGGTCAGGCTGTCGGTGGCCGCGAGTTCGGACAGGTTGCGTTCAGCGCTGTGCCGGCGGCGCAATTCGCGGCCGAGCATCAGGCTCAGCCACAGAATGCCGATGCACAGCACCCCGGTGGCGGCGCTGACCAGTATCGCGGTGCGTTTCCAGGCGCTGTAGACCTCATCCAGCGATTGCGTGACAACCAGCACCAGTGGCAACTCGGCAACCCGGGCGAAGGTATACAGGCGCGGCCGGCCGTCATGCCCGGACGGCGCGCTGAAGCTGCCGCTGCCCTCGGCCAGCAGGCGCTGGAAGTTCGGTCGGTTGGCGAAATTACTGCCGATCGGGTCGCTGGAACTGGCGCTCGGCCCGGTGGCGTGGCGCGCCAGCAACAGGCCGTCGGTGTTCATCAGGTTGATGCTGCTGTCGTAGCCGACGTCCAGGCGCAGGAACACATCATTGAAGTGCGACAGGCGCAGGGCACCGCCGGCGACGCCGGCGAAATCGCCATCTGCATCCTCGATGCGCCGGCTGAAACTGATGCACCAGTCCAGATCACCGAGGCGCGCCTTGAACGGCGGGCTGATAACCATGCCCAGATCGGGGTTGCGCTGGTGTTCCTGGAAGATCGGCGTGTCGGCGAAGTTGGCGCTGCGCGGTGTGCTGCTGGTGGAGTCGGCGGCTACGTTACCGTCGCGGTCGAGCCAGAGGATGTCGCCGCGCACCGGGCTGCTGAAAGCCTGGTTGAACAGCACCTGCTGACGCATGTCTGGCGGAATGCCGAGCAGTTCCGGGTGTTGCACGGCCCAGATCAGGCTTTGCAGGGACAGGTCGTAGAGCTCGACATTACGAATGATGTCGGTCTCCATCAACTTGACGATATTGCGCGCCGAGCGAGTGGCGGTCTGCTCGACATTCATCCGCTCGCGCAGCAACAGGAAGGTCACGATGGCGACGATAGCCAGCACGGCCAGACAACTGCCCAGGTTCAGGATCAACTCCGGATGCGTCCGGTACAGGCCGGCACGCGGGGGCGTGGTGTGCGCGTTCATGGTCGCGAAGGTGTTCTGACCGTCAGGTTGGGCCGGGAAACGGGTAGAACCTGGCGTCGGAAGCAGTCTGGACTGTTCCGAGGACGGGTTCTGGCGATGGAAATCGATCACAACCGCGCACAGGGGGGCTGCGCGGCGGCGGGTATTCTAGGTGGGGGCGAATTGTAGGACAAGAATTTAGTGCGCAAGGCAGATGTGCGGTAGGGGGTGAGTCTTTGGACCTGCGTTGCGGCCATCGCGAGCAAGCTCGCTCCTACAGAGAGGCAGTGAACCCCTTGCTCGCGATGGTCGCGACACAGACCCAACGTCAGCCATCAGGTCAGAAGATATTCACCGGATAGTCGACGATCACCCGGTACTCGTCGATGTCGTTATCCACATGCGAGTAACCCTGGCTGCCGCGATGGCTGGCCCAGCGCAGGCGCACGCTGAGGTCTTTGAGCTGGCCTTCCTGGAAGGCGTAGGCCAGGTCGACATCGCGTTCCCAGTGCTGGGCATTCTTGCCGTCTTCGCTGTACCAGCGGCCATAGCCGCTGCTGTCGGCATCGGCTTTGCTCAGGTCCAGCTCGCCCTTGGAGTAAGACACGGCGGTGGTCAGGCCGGGAACGCCGACGCCGGCGAAGTCGTAGGCGTACTTGAGCTTCCACGAGCGTTCGTTGGGGCCGTTGAAGTCCGAGTAGATCTGCGAGTTGTCGAGGTACACGCTGTCGCCCTGGTTGATGTAGTCGAACGGCGTGTTGCCGTTGACCCGCTGGTACACCGCGGTCACCGC
This sequence comes from Pseudomonas sp. 20P_3.2_Bac5, assembly GCF_025466035.1. Lineage (NCBI taxonomy): Bacteria > Pseudomonadati > Pseudomonadota > Gammaproteobacteria > Pseudomonadales > Pseudomonadaceae > Pseudomonas > Pseudomonas sp. 20P_3.2_Bac5. Next base: position 4,500 of record NZ_JANLOA010000038.1, read on the forward strand.
GTGGTAGCCGACGTTCACCGTGAAATGCAGGCTGTAGGTGTTGTTGTCGATATCACCCAGCAAGGCATTGCCGGTGTCCTGGGTGTGGTAGTAGTTCACACCCGGATTGAGGCTGACCAGCTCGTTGAGCTGCCAGGTGTAGTCGAGGTTGACGTAGTACTGGTTCCAGATGTCCTTCAGTTCGGCGGCGTAGACGCTGGTGCTCAGGCCGTTGACCGGGGTCCAGACCGCGCCGGCCCAGTTCAGGTGGCGGCTGTCGCGGTGGTCCGGCAGCGAGCCGTAGAAGGTGTCGATGCGGCGGTGGCCGCTCTGGTTGTACGGCTTGGTGAAGCTGGCCTGGCCGCCTTCGAGCATCAGGTTGTCGATGCTGGTGTTGGTCAGGCTGACGCCGCGGAACGTCTGCGGCAGCATGCGGGTTTCACCGCCGGCGATCACCGGGTTGGTGAGGAACAGGTCGCCGGCGCGCAGCACGGTGTCGAACGCCCGCACTTTCACCGAGGCGCCGGCGCTGGAGAAGTCGTCCGGCGCCTTGCCGTAGTCGTAGCCGTCTTTGCTCGGGCTGTTGATCGGCAGGATGCTCGACCCGGCAGTGCCGCCACCGCCGTCGAGTTTCAGGCCGAGCATGGCGTAGGCGTCGAGGCCGAAGCCGACGGTGCCCTGGGTGAAGCCGGATTCGAACTTGCCAATGAAGCCCTGGCCCCATTCGCGGTTGTCGCGCACACCGGGCAGCAGTTGGTTGCGGCTCATGTAGTAGTTGCGGGCGAGGACATCGAGGCTGGCGCCTTCGACGAAGCCTTCGGGCTTGTCGTCGTCAGCCTGGGCGTGGAACGGCATCGTTGCAGCCAACGCAACGAATAGTGGGGTCAAACGCGTGGTAATGGTCACCTTGATGAACTCCTTGAGGTGCTGATGGCGGCAGTTTTTATTCTGCGAAGCGGTATTTTTCTTGTTGGAAACGGGCCGTATTCCGGTACTTTTCACCAGGCGAAAAAAAGCCGCTGACAAGCAGCGGCTTTAAACGACAGGCGCGCGGGCAGATGCGCTGCCTGCGCGAACGTCGAGGGAGAAACAGGAGCGTCGAGCAGCGACTCAGCTATCTTTGCTGGCACTCGAATCAACCTTTGATGCGGTCTGTTCCGAGCCTTTCGCGGCGTCGTTCTGTTGCTTGGCGAACGCTTCGCGGGCCTGCTCCAGGGTCGCCTGGTGGCGTGCGGTCTGGGCGACGAAGGCCTGGGATTCTTCAGCCATGGCCAGAGGGGAAAGCAACACGGAAGACAGGACGAAAACGCTGGCAATACCCATGCTGTTGGACATTTCAAACAACCTTCTTGCAGAGCAAGTCTCTATTTGGTGCGGCTAAATTAATCGTTAGGAAGCGAACGAAAAAGCCGTATTTCAGAGATGGACTGTTGCGCAAAAAGTAACAGTCCTGAAAGGCCGCGGCCCAGAGCGTGTCAGCTCAGGCCGGGAGAAGAATGCCGAAGGTGTTGGCGCCCGCCTGGCTGCGGACAAAGACGCTGCCGCCGTGCATGACGGCGATGGCCTTGACGATGGCCAGGCCCAGGCCGTGGTTGCCGCTGCCGCTGTTGCTGCGGGCGGCATCGACCCGGTAGAAGCGTTCGAACAAGCGTGGCAGGTGCTCGTCGGCAATCGCCGGGCCGGGGTTGCTGACAGCGATGCGTACCTGGCCGTCTTCGCTGTGGATAACCACATGGATCACCTGGCCCGGCTGGGTGTGCTGCACCGCGTTGTTCAGCAGGTTGATCAGCGCGCGGCGCAGGTGGGCCTTTTCGATGCGGGCCTGGGCGTCGCCGTTCACGTCGACCCGGACCTGGGCGTCTTCGAGGATGTAGTCGAGGTAGTCGAGGGTGGTCGCCACTTCCTCGGCCAGCGAGGTGCTGATCAGCCCGGTGGCCTTGCTGCCTTGGTCGGCGCTGGCGAGAAACAGCATGTCGTTGATGATGCTGCGCAGCCGCTCCAGTTCTTCGAGGTTCGATTGCAGCACTTCGAAGTAGTGTTCGGCGCTGCGTCCGCGGGTCAGGGCGACCTGGGTCTGGCCGATCAGGTTGGTCAACGGCGAGCGCAGTTCGTGGGCGACGTCGGCGTTGAAGGCCTCCAGCCGCGAGTAGGCCTGGTCGACCCGCTCCAGAGCGGCGTTGAAGGTCTGGGCGAACTGCTCCAGCTCCGGCGGCAACGCCGAAACCCGCAGCCGACCGCTAAGGCGTGGCGGCGCCAGTTGCTGGGCTTCGGCGGACAATTCGCGCAGCGGTCGCAGGCCGATCCGCGCCACCCAGTAACCCAGCACCGAGGCCAGCAGGACACCCACCACGGCCAGGCTGACCAAGGCGATCAGCAGGGTGTGCTGGGTGTGCCAGAACGTCTCGGTGTCGATGCCGATGAGAAAGCGCAGCGGCGGGCGCTGCTCCAGCGCCGGCAGCTCGCTGAGCATCACTTTGTACGGGAAGGGATTGTCGGCCAGGTACAGGTCGCGCATCCCCGGTTTGCCTTCGGCGACGCGGCGGATGACCGCGTCGGGGTTGCCGTATTCGTAGTGGCTGTCGCTGCTGACCGCCCAGAAGCGGATGCGCCGGTCTTCCTCGCTGAGCTGGTCGAGCTTGCGGACCATCTTGCTCCAGTGGTCCGGGTTGCCGAAGCGCATCAGGCTCGACTCCAGCACGCTGAAGCGCGCCTCCAGCTCGGCCGAGGGCAGCAGGTCGAGGCTGCGGTCCACCTGTTTGTACAGCGCCCAGCCGATCAGCAGGAACACCAGCAGCGCCACCAGTGTGAACAGTGCGCTCAGGCGCAGCGCCAGGGAATTAGTTCGCGCGGTTTTCCAGGACATAGCCCATGCCTCGGATGGTGTGCAGCAGTTTGGTATCGAACGGCCCGTCGAGTTTGGCGCGCAGGCGCTTGATTGCCACTTCGACGACGTTGGCGTCGCTGTCGAAATTGATGTCCCAGACCAGCTCGGCAATCGCCGTCTTCGACAGGATTTCGCCCTGGCGCCGGGCGAGCACGCTGAGCAGCGAGAATTCCTTGGCGGTCAGGTCGAGGCGTTGGCCGGCGCGGCTGGCCTTGCGGCTGATCAGGTCGACCCAGAGGTCGGCGACCTGGATCTGCACCGGTTCGTGGCCGCCGCTGCGCCGGGTCAGGGCTTGCAGGCGCGCCACCAGTTCGAGGAAGGAGAACGGCTTGCCGAGGTAGTCGTCGGCGCCTTCGCGCAGGCCGTGGATGCGGTCTTCGACGCGCTCGCGGGCGGTCAGCATGATCACCGGGGTCTGCTTGCGCGCTCGCAGCGCACGCAACACGCCATAGCCGTCGAGGCCGGGAAGCATGACGTCGAGGACGATCACCGAGTAGTCACCCTCCAGCGCCAGGTGCAGGCCCTCGATGCCGTCCCGCGCCAGGTCCACGGTGAAGCCCTGCTCGGTCAGGCCGCGGTGCAGGTAGTCGGCGGTTTTTTCTTCGTCTTCGATAATCAGCACGCGCATGGTCGGCTCTCAATGGGCAATTGGCCGGGGCGCTTCGGCAGCGCGCTGGCGCCGGTGGAACAGGCGCTCCAGGGCCAAGTATATGACCGGGGTGGTGAACAGTGTCAGGGCCTGGCTGACCAGCAGCCCGCCGACCACGGCGATGCCCAGCGGCTGGCGCAACTCGGCGCCGGCACCGGCGCCGAGCATCAACGGCACGGCGCCGAGCAAGGCGGCGATGGTGGTCATCATGATGGGCCGGAAGCGCGTCAGGCAGGCGGTGTGGATCGCTTCCTCGGGACTCATGCCCTGGTTGCGCTGGGCGTCGAGGGCGAAGTCGATCAGCAGGATGCCGTTCTTCTTGACGATGCCGATCAGCAGCACCACGCCGATCAGGCCCATGATGGTGAAGTCCTGGCCCCACAGCCACAGCAGCGCCAGGGCGCCGAGGCCGGCCGGGGGCAGGGTGGAAATGATCGTCAGCGGGTGGACGAAGCTCTCGTAGAGCACGCCGAGGATGATGTACACCGCCACCAGCGCGGCGAGGATCAGCCAGGGCTGGCTCGACAGCGAACTCTGGAACGCCTGCGCCGCGCCCTGGAACGACCCGCTGATGGACGCCGGCATGCCCAGTTCGCGCTGGGTCCGTTCGAGGATCGCCACCGCATCGCCGAGGGCGACGCCGGGCGCCAGGTTGAACGACAGGTTGGCGGCCGGGAACAGCCCGTCATGACTGATGGACAGCGGCCCGGTGCTCGGCGCGGCGACTTGCGCCACGGCGGCCAGCGGGACCATTTCGCCGCTCAGCGGCGAGCGCAGGTAGAAGGAGTTCAGGCTTTCGGCGCGGCCACGCTGGCGGGCGTCCAGTTCGAGGATGACTTTGTACTGGTTGGTCTCGGTCTGGAACTCGCTGATCTGCCGCTGGCCGAAGGCGTCGTAGAGCGCCTGGTCAATGTCAGTGGTGGTCAGGCCGAAGCGTGCCGCGGCCTGTCGGTCGATCTCGATGCGGGTGACGCTGGCTCCCAATTGCAGGTCGTTGGACAGGTCGCGGAACGCCGGGTTGGCCTTCAGCCGCTCGGTCAGGCGCTCGGTCCAGAGGTTCAGCGCCGGGCCGTCGTTGCTCTTGAGCACGTACTGGTACTGGCTGCGGCTCGGGCCGGAACTGAGGTTGATGTCCTGACCGGCGCGCAGGTAAAGCACCACCCCCGGCACCTTGGCCAGTTTCGGGCGCAGGCGGTCGATGAATTCGCTGGCCGAGACATCGCGGTCGCCGGGGTCCTTGAGGGAAATCCAGAAGCGGCCGTTGGCGATGGTCTGGTTGCTGCCGGTGACGCCGACGGAATGGGAGAACGCGCGCACCGCCGGGTCGGCTTCGATGATTTTGGCCAGCGCCAGGTGCTTGGCGACCATGTCCGGGTAGGAGATGTCAGCGGCGGCCTCGCTGGTGCCGAGCACGAAACCGGTGTCCTGCACCGGGAAAAAGCCTTTGGGGATGGCGATGTAACCCGCCACCGCCAGTGCCAGGCTGAGGCCGAAGATGCCGAGCATGGTTTTCTGGTGGGCCAGGGCCTTGTCCAGCAAGCGTTCGTAACCGGCCAGCAGGCGCTCGCCGAAGCCGGGTTTCTGCGGTGTGTCATGCGTGGGGGCGTTCATGAACAGCGCGCACAGGGTGGGCGCCAGGGTCAACGACACCAGCACGGAAATCAGGATGGTGCTGGTGGCGGTCAGGGCGAACTCCTTGAACAGCCGGCCGACCACGCCGCCCATGAACAGCAGCGGAATGAACGCCGCCACCAGCGAGAAGCTGATGGACACCACGGTGAAGCCGATTTCCCGCGCGCCCTTGAGCGCCGCTTCGACGCGGCTGTCGCCGGCTTCGAGATGACGGTGGATGTTCTCCACCACGACGATGGCGTCGTCCACCACGAAACCCACGGCAATGACGATCGCCACCAGGGTCAGGTTGTTCAGGCTGAAGCCGAACAGGTACATCAACGCGAAACTGGCGATCAGCGAGACAACCAGCACCGCCGAGACGATCAAGGTCGCCGACCATTGGCGGAGGAACAGCGCCATCACCGCGATCACCAGCAGCACGGCGATGCCGAGGGTCATTTCCACTTCATGCAGCGAGGCGCGGATGGTCTGGGTGCGGTCTTGCAGGACCGAGACCTGCACCGTGCCGGGCAGCATTTCTTCCAGTCGCGGCAGCGCTTCGTTGACCCGGTCCACGGTGTCGACGATGTTCGCTCCGGGCTGGCGGAACACCACCAGGTTCAGGCCCTGCTGGTCGCCGGACCAGGCCTTGACGTAGGCGTTCTCCGAGCCGTTGATGACCCGCGCCACGTCCTTGAGCTGGACCGGCGCGCCGTCGCGGTAAGAGACGATCAGTTGCGCGTACTGCTCGGGGTGGAACAACTGGTCATTGGTGGCGAGCGTCGACACGCTGTCTGCGCCATACAGTGCGCCCTTGGCCAGGTTCAGGCTGGTCTGCTGGATGGCCAGGCGCAGGTCGGCGAGGGTCAGGCCGAGGGCCGCGAGTTTCTCCGGCTGCGCCTGCACGCGGATCGCCGGGCGCTGCTGGCCGGTGATGTTGACCAGGCCGACGCCGTCGATCTGGCTCAGTTGCCGGGCCAGCAGGGTTTCGGCGTAGTCGCTCAGCTCGTTGGCCGGCATGTGTTCCGAGGACATGGTGAGGATCAGCACCGGGCTGTCGGCCGGGTTGACCTTGCGCCAGGTCGGCGGGCTGGGCATGTCCTGAGGCAGTTTGGCGGCGGCGGTGTTGATCGCCGCCTGGACTTCCTGGGCGGCGGTGTCGATGTTTTTGTCGAGGGTGAATTGCAGGATCAGGCTGGTGGAGCCCAGTGCGCTGCTGGAGGTCATCTGGGTCATGCCGGGGATGGCGCTGAACTGCACTTCCAGCGGCGTCGCCACCGACGAGGCCATGGTTTCCGGGCTGGCGCCGGGGAGCTGGGCGCTGACCTGAATGGTCGGGAAGTCGGCTTCCGGCAACGGCGCCACCGGCAAGCGCGGGAAAGCCACCACGCCGAGCAGGACCAACGCGAAGGTCAACAACAGGGTCGCGATGGGACGGTCGATGCACCAGCCGAACAGGCCGCGGCGGCCATTGGGCAGGGCGGCGTTCATGGCTGCACGCTCGCATCGCTGCGGGCGACGTTCTCCGCGGCCGGCGCGGTGTCGAGGACTTCCACTGTGGCGCCGGGCTTGAGCCGCGACTGGCCGTCGGCGACGAGCCGGTCATTGGCGTCCACGCCGCTGATGACATTCAGCCGGCTGTCCTGGTAAAGCACCTTGACCGGCACGGCCTCGGCCTTGTCGCCGCTGATGCGGTAGACGAAATGCTGGTCCACGCCCTGACGCACCACGCCCGGCGGCACCACCAGCGCGTCGCGCTCGACGCCGGTCTGCACCCGCAGGCTGACCAGTTGGCCGGGCCAGAGGCGGGCGTCGGCATTGCTGAACGTGGCCTTGGCCCGCAGGGTGCCGGTGCCGGCGGCGATCTGGTTGTCGATCAGGCTCAGCCGGCCTTCGCCGAGCAGCGTGCCGCTGCTGTCGCCATCGCCTTCAAGGTACGCCTTGATCGGCGCGGGTTCGCTGCTGGCGACCAGTTGTTGCAAGGTCGGCAGCCACTGTTGCGGGACCGAGAACTCCACGGCGATCGGGTCCATGCGGGTCACGCTGAACAGGCCCTGGGTGTCGCTGCTGCGCACCAGGTTGCCTTCGTCGACATTGCGGATGCCGACCCGGCCACTGACCGGCGACAGCACCCGGGTATAGGACAGCTGCACTTCGGCGGCGGCGATGCTCGCCTGGTTGCCGAGGATGCTGGCGTCGAGCTGGTTGACCAGCGCCTGTTGCTGGTCGAGGGTCTGCCGCGAGATGCCGTTGTCTTCGCTGAGCAGGCGGTAGCGCTTGAGGTCCACCTGGGCCACCTGCAACTGCGCCTGGCTCTGTTTGAGCTGGGCCCGGGCCTGGTCGAGGCTGGCGCGAATGGCACGGTCATCGAGGGTTGCCAGCAGGTCGCCTTCGCGAACGGTCTGGCCTTCCTGCACGGCGATGCGCGTCAGTACGCCTTCCACTTGCGGACGAATCACCACGCTGTGCAGCGACTGCACGGTGCCGATGGCGCTCAGGTAACGCGGCACGTCCTCGCGCTTGACCGCGATCACGCTGACCGGAATGGCCGTGGGCTGGGTGGCCTTGACGGCGCGCGGGCGCTCGCTGACGAACCAGGCCGCGACGGCCAGGAGGACGATGGCAAGCAGGACAAGCAGCGTTCGGGGGCGGGTAATTCGCATGCGTCAAAGGTGCCGGGACAAGTGGGAGAGAGGGCTATTACGTTTATATAGATCAGACCGGGTCGGCAGCGTGACGGCTAGCTGTCACGGCTGTCAGTTAGCCGGGTCGCGGCGGACAGGCGGTGATGGCAAAGGGCCGTAATGCTGCTCTGGATCAACGTCCGCGCAAGGGGTCGCCCGTAGTATTTCCGCCCTGCTTTATAACCCCCTCATCCGAACGACGAGCGCCTCTCGATGAAGAGCAATCTGCCTGTGACCGGTCGCAATGTGGATTACCGTGGTGACGCTAACATCCTTTCCACCACTGATCTCACCAGTGCCATAACTTACGCCAACGACGAGTTCATCAAGATCAGCGGGTTCTCCCGGGAGGAACTGATCGGGAGCGCGCATCATATCGTCCGCCACCCGGACATGCCTTCTGCGGCGTTCGAACACATGTGGGCCACCCTGAAAAAGGGCCGCTCGTGGATGGGCCTGGTGAAGAATCGCTGCAAGAACGGCGATCACTACTGGGTCAGCGCGTTCGTCTCGCCGATCACCAGCCATGGTGAAACGGTGGAATATCAATCGGTGCGCACCAAGCCGACCCGCGCCCAGGTAGCCGCCGCCGAGCGGCATTACGCCAAACTGCGCAACGGCACGCTGACCTGGCGTGATCGTCTGCCGGTGCTGGGCCTGGGCAAGCGCCTGGCGCTGAACCTGGCCGGGGTGCTGGCGCTGGTCATGGGCGGCAGCCGGCTGTTGCTGCCGGAGTTTCCCATGCAGGGCGCGGTGGAGTGGCTGGTCTTCGTGGCGCTGGGCGCCGTGCTGATCTCGCGGACCCTGCGTCCGCTGGAACGCTTGCGCGTCCGGGCCAACGAAGTGGCGGACAACCCGCTGAGCCAGCAGTTGTACACCGGCCGCCGCGATGAAGTGGGGCAGATCGAGTTCGCCCTGCAGATGCTCGAAGCGCAGATGGGCGCCGTGGTCGGGCGCATCGGTGACACCTCCAAGCGCCTGGCCGGGCACACCGCCGACCTCGCCAGCCATCTGCAACACAGCCACACCACCACGGTCGGCCAGCAGGGTGACGCGGACCAGGTGGCGGATGCGATCAACCGCATGGCGGCGCGGGTGGCGGAAGTGGCCAGCAGCGCGCAGCAGGCTTCCCGCGCGGCGGACCAGGCCGAAGATGAAACCCAGGTGGGCCATAACCTGGTTGACCAGAGCCGCACCACCATCCTGCAACTGGCCAACGCCCTGGCCGAAGCCACTGAAGTGGTGCACACCCTGGAGAACCACAGCGAGGAAATCTCCGGCGTGCTGGAAGTTATCCACAGCATCGCCGAGCAGACCAACCTGCTGGCGCTGAACGCCGCGATCGAAGCGGCCCGGGCTGGCGATCATGGTCGCGGGTTTGCGGTGGTCGCCGATGAAGTCCGTGGCCTGGCCCAGCGCACCGCGCAATCGACCGGGGAAATCCAGCGGATGATCAGCGTGCTGCAGAGCGGCGCCCGTGACGCGGTGGTGGCAATGCAGCAGAGCAGCGATCACGCCGGGCAGAGCGTCGAGCAGGCCCAGCACGCGACCCAGGCGCTGCACGGCATCAGCCAGCGGGTCAACCAGATCAGTGAGATGAGCATGCAGATCGCGTCGGCGGTGGAGCAGCAGAGCCTGGTCAGCGAAGACATCAACCGCAACATCATCAGCATCCGCCAGGCCAGTGAGCAGAGTGTCACTGCCGGTCAGCGTGGACATTCCACCGCCAGTGACGTGGCCGGTCTTGCCGAAGACCTGCGCCGCCTGGCCGAAGAGTTCTGGTGCCGGCGTCAATAAGACGCTGGATCAGAACCCGATGAAACTGTAGTGCCCGGCGCTCACGCCGGTGACCCTGGCCCCTGCCGAGCTCAGCTTTCCGGCAAGGTCGCCATCCTCCACATGTAATGTCCAGGCGGCGAGAGCCGCGTCCGCATCGCTGGCCGTCTCGATCATGGCCTGGCGCAGTGCCGTCGTGTCCGGAAGATAAGCCGTGAAGCCGTTGCCCTTCAGCGCACTGGTGTCGATGCCCAGGCGTTGGCAGACCAGGGCCTTGCTGCGGATGTCCTGGCGGTCGGCCTGGCGTGAACGCTCGATCAGTTCCAGCAGTTGCGGGTCGACGACGCGCTCGCGGTGGATCAGCGCGTCGCCGCTTTCCCAGGCTTCGGGCGGACAGTCCTTGGCCTCGGGGCGCAACGGGATATGCGGATTGATCTCCATGGGATAGATGCGGCAGACCAGCGGCCGGCGTTCGTAGATCAGGCAGCGCAGGTCGGCGTCGAGGTTGCGGCATGGCCCGGGGTTGAAGGCGGCGAAGGTGATGGCGACGAAAGCGTCGGTCGCGCCGCAGGGCACCGCGCAGGAACGACGGCGGGCGTGCTCCTGCTGCTCGACCGGCAGGCCCAGGCCGTTGTCGAGGAAGGCCTCGACCAGCACGATGACCTGGCCGCCGTCATCGACCCACTGACGGGCTTCGCTCAGGGTCAGCGGGACGTGATGGCCGGTGCAGCACTTGCCGCAGCCGGTGCAGTTGAAATGCAGGGTGTTCGCTTCAGCGTTGCTCACGGTTTGCCAGGGGTCCATTCGGTAACGGTGGCGGTCTTGTGGCGCCGGTCATAGAGGCACAGCTCGGTGCCCTTGCGGTTGTTCATGTGTTTTTGCGGGAAGCGGCCTTGCAGGAGCAGGGCGGAGTAGCCGGTGCGGTCGTCGAATTCGGCGCTCTTGCCGAGGGCGCGGACGTCCTTGAGCTGGCTGGCCTGGCTGCAGGCGCGCAGCAGTTGCTTGTCGTGTTCGGCCCAGGCCTGGTCGCTGGAGGCTTGCGCGGTGCCGGCCAGCAGGAGGGCGCTGAGAAGGGTGAGGGTCTGCGCTTTCATCGGGAAAAGGCTCCGCTGGGGCATGAAGGCTGGATTATGCATGACTGCCGATGATTCCACAGGGCGAGGCTGCCGGCCTTTGTGGGCGCTGGCTTGCCGGCGATGAGGCCGGCAATGACAGCGGCGTTGTCTGGTCGGACGCCATCGCTGGCAAGCCAGCTACCACAAGGATTCTGGCGTTTCGGGAAGAACCGTGATCAGCGCTCGGTGAACGCCACCGTTCGCGCCGCCACGATCAGGCAGTCGGTCAGTTCCGGCGACGAGAACTTGGTCAGTACCGCGTTGGCCCCGGCCGCCTTGGCCTTTTCGCTGTTCATCGCGCTGTCGAGCGAGGTGTGCAGCAGCACATAGAGGTGCTGGAAGTCCGGCGTCTCGCGCAGGGTGCGGGTGAAGGCGAAGCCGTCCATCTCGGACATCTCGATGTCCGACACCACCACGTTGATCTCCTGGTCGGTGCCTTGCAGTTCCAGCAGCATCGCGATCGCATCCTTGGCGCTACGCGCGGTATGGCATTCCAGGCCGAGGCTGCGCAGGGTGTAGATCGACTGTTGCAGCGCAACCTGGCTGTCATCGACCACCAGTATGTTGGTCGCCGCCAGCACCGCCGCGTCTTCGCTGTTCAACTGTGTCGGGGCGTTGTCGTGGCGGCTCGGGGTGATGCCGTGGATGACCTTCTCGATATCCAGCACCTGCACCAGCGCGTCGTCGATGCGGGTCACGCCGGTAATGAACGATTTTTCCCCGGACGCATAGGGCGGCGGCCGGATGTCGGTGCTCAGGCAGTGCACGATGCGGCTCACCGCCTGGACATGCAGGCCCTGCTTGGAACGGCTGATGTCCGTGACGATCAGGCAGCCACCGTTGGGGTCGGCCAGCGGTCGCTCGCCGATGGCGCGGGACAGGTCGATCACCGGCAGCGGGTTGCCGCGCAGGGTCGCCACGCCTTTGACGTGGGGATGCGCTTCGGGCAGGCGGGTCAGCGGCGGACAGGGAATGATCTCGCTGACCTTGAGCAGGTTGATCGCCATCAGCTTGCCGCTGCGCAGGGTGAACAGCAGCAGCGACAGCGAGTCCGCGCGAGCTTTTTGCGAGAACATAGTGACCTTCGTGAAAAATGGGATTCAGAGGCTTGTGCCGGGTTATCGACCCGAGCGGCCATGGCTTTAACGCATCTCGCTATCCGCGTAGACCGAGGCGACGGGCGAGGCGGGCGAGGTTGGCACGGTCCAGGCCCAGTTCGCGTGCGGCGCTGGCCCAGTTGTGTTGATGCCGTTCCAGGCACGCTTCTATCAGGTGGCGCTGGTACAGGTCCAGCGCCTGGCGCAGATCGCCGCTGACGGCGGCGTCAGGGGAGGCGTGAAACGGTGCGGGCTCGGCCGGCGCGTTGGTGACACCTGGCAGGTCGAGGTCGGCGGCGTCGAGGCTGAGAATGCGCGGGCGGTCGCGGTGTTGGCCAAGGGCCTTGAGCGCCGAGCGGCCGATCAGGTGTTCCAGTTCGCGGACATTGCCCGGCCAGTCGTAGGCCAGCAGCGCGGCCTGGGCTTCGGGGCTCAGGCGCAGGCTGTTGAGGCCCATGCGCGAGCGATTCTGCTCAAGGAAGTAACCGCTGAGCAGCAGCACATCGCGACCGCGCTCGCGCAGCGCCGGCACGGGCAGCGGGTAAACGCTCAGGCGGTGGTAGAAGTCGGCGCGGTAGCGGCCGGCGCGCACTTCCTCGGCGAGGTCGCGGTTGGTTGCGGCGATCAGGCGTACGTCCACCCGGTGCTCCTGGTCCGAACCCAGGCGCTGCAATTGGCCGCTTTGCAACACCCGCAGCAGTTTGGCCTGGACCAACAGCGGCAACTCGCCGACTTCATCGAGGAACAGCGTGCCGCCGTTGGCCAGTTCGAACTTGCCGCGGCGCTCGCCGACCGCGCCGGTGAAGGCGCCACGGACATGGCCGAACAGCTCGCTTTCCACCAGGGTGTCGGGCAAAGCGGCGCAGTTGAGGCTGATCAGCGGTTTGTCGGCACGCGGCGAGGCCTGGTGGATGGCCTGGGCCACCAGCTCTTTGCCGACGCCGGTTTCCCCGGTGATCAGCACGGTCAGGTCGCTGCCGCCTACCAGGCGGATTTCTTCCAGCAGGCGCTTGTGCGCCTTGCTCTGGCCGATCAGTTCCTTGTCCTGCTGGCCGCTGGCCTGGCGGTAGACCTCGGCGCGCTGGTGTTCGTCCTCGGCGCGCAGGGCCAGGCGTTCGATGCGCTGGGCCACGTTGACGGTGGCCGCGGCGAGGCTGGCGAAGGCTTGCAGGGAATCCAGCTCGACCTGCTGGAAGCTTTCCGGCGACAGCGCGTCGAGGGTGATCAGGCCCCACGGCTGTTCATCGACGAACAGCGGGCAGCCCATGCAATCGTGGACTTCAAGCTGCTGGTGAAGGCCTTCGACCAGCCCGTCGTAAGGGTCGGGCAGTTCGCTGTCGCTGGCGAAGCGGGTCGGCCCGCTGCGGCTGAGCAGGGCGGCGAAACGCGGGTGCTCGCTGACCCGGAAGCGGCGCCCGAGGGTATCGGCGCTCAATCCGTCCACCGCCAGCGGCACTAGCCATTCGCCGTCCAGGCGCAGCAGCGCGGCGGCATCGCAGGGCAGCAGGGCGCGCATGGCTTCCAGCAGGCGGCGATAGCGCTCGCCTTCCGGCAGTTCGCGGGACAGGTCGCTGACCAGGGGGAGCAGGGCGGTGAGCAGGGATTTTGCGGTCATAATGACTCCTGTTGGTCTTAATGACTCTAGCAGGCTTTGTGTCATTTTGACTCTTTGGCTTTCAGGTGCCTGATTTTGCTGGGTTTTAAGGTTGGCACGAATTCTGAAATGACAAGGGCAGTGTTTAAACCAGAAGCCTAAGGCTCAGGAGTCGTTTCATGCTTAATGCCCAAGACCGTGCAATCGTCAAAGCCACAGTGCCGCTGCTGGAAAGCGGTGGCGAAGCTCTGACCACTCACTTCTACAAAATGATGCTCAGCGAGTACCCCGAAGTACGTCCGCTGTTCAACCAGGCCCACCAGTCCAGCGGCGACCAGCCACGGGCCCTGGCCAACGGCGTGCTGATGTACGCGCGACATATCGACCAACTGGAGCAGTTGGGCGGGCTGGTCGGCCAGATCATCAACAAGCATGTGGCCTTGCAGATCCTGCCTGAGCACTACCCGATCGTCGGTCGCTGCCTGTTGCGCGCCATCGAGGAAGTGCTGGGCAGCGAGATCGCCACCCCCGAAGTGCTGGCGGCCTGGGGCGCGGCGTACCAGCAACTGGCGGACATCCTGATCGGCGCCGAAGAAGGCATGTATCAGCAGAAGGAAGCGGCCGAAGGTGGCTGGCGCGGTGCGCGGGCGTTCACGCTGGTCGAGCGGGTCGAGGAGAGCGCCGAGATCGTCTCCTTCTACTTCGCGCCGGTCGACGGCAAGCCGGTGCTGGTGGCCGAGCCGGGGCAATACATCGGCCTGCAACTGTTCATCGACGGTGCGGAGCAGCGCCGCAACTATTCTCTGTCGAGCCTCGGTGACGGCCGTCTGTACCGCATCAGCGTCAAGCGCGAGGCGGGCGGCAAGGTGTCCAACTACCTGCATGACCAACTGAAAGTGGGTGACAGCATCAACCTGTTCCCGCCGGCGGGCGATTTCGTCCTGGCCGCCAGCGACAAGCCGCTGGTGCTGATCAGCGGCGGCGTCGGCATCACCCCGACCCTGGCGATGCTGGATGCGGCGCTGGACAGCGGTCGGCTGGTGCATTTCATCCATTGCGCCCGCAACGGCGCGGTGCATGCCTTCCGTGAACACGTTGATGCGCTGGCGGCGCGGCATCCGCAGCTCAAGCGTTTCTATTGCTATGACGAGGATGACGGCGTGAGCCTGCCGGGGGATGCCCTGGGTTACCTGAGCCAGGAGCAACTGGCCGGCTGGTTGCCGCTGGAGCGGGATGTGGATGCCTACTTCCTCGGGCCCAAGCCGTTCATGGCAGCGGTGAAGCGCCAGTTGAAGGCTGCGGGCGTGCCGGAAGGGCAGAGCCGGTATGAGTTCTTCGGGCCGGCTGCGGCGCTGGAATAAGCCCAATCGCGACGGCTCGGCGCAATGCTGAGTCGTCGCGGTGCTTTTTCATTAATCCTCCTTTAATCAGCCTCCTCTTCACTCCTTCTGCGCCTGCCTTTTCACACGGACTTCACCTTTGATCCGCGGTCTGCATGTAGACTTTCGGCCGGCGCGCCGTCATCTTGTGCGCCCCGCGGCTTTCAGCGAGGCCGAGTCGAACCACCTAGTGAAGGGAATGGCAATGAACGAGCAAACGCAGCGTCTCAATCGCGAGAGGCGCTTCCTGGTGCTGTTGGGTGTGATCTGTCTGGCGCTGATCGGCGGTGCCTTGTACATGCAGATCGTTCTTGGCGAGGCGCCTTGCCCGTTGTGCATCCTGCAGCGCTACGCGCTGTTGCTGATCGCCCTGTTCGCCTTCATCGGCGCGGCCATGCCCGGCAAGCGCAGCCTGACCGTCTTCGAGGGGCTGGTGGTGCTCAGTGCGCTGGGCGGTGTCGCCGCCGCCGGCAACCATGTCTATATCCTCGCCAACCCGGCGGTCAGTTGCGGCATCGATACTCTGCAACCGATCGTCGACGGACTGCCGCTGGCCTCGGTATTGCCGCTGGTGTTCCAGGTGGACGGCTTCTGCTCTACGCCATACCCACCTGTATTGGGACTTTCCCTTGCGCAGTGGGCGCTTATGGCGTTCATCCTGACCGTGGTTCTGGTGCCGTTGGGCATCATCCGCAACCGTCGTCAGCGTTAGACAAAAGTCATGTTTTGACGCAAGCCTCTTGTTGAAGGAAGTTTCCCTCAGGCTGCGCACCCTGGTTGATCTGCGTCAATGTCAAACCCTTGTGGTACGGGCGTTTCAGGACTATTGAGCAGGGTGCGACAAACTGTCGCGAAACTGATTTATCGGGCCGGATTATTACACTTCTTGTAAAAGACTGTTGCTCAATAAGTCATAGTCAATGGTTGGTTACCTATCTACAATCGCCCCCAATTTCCGTTCGGCACTGCTTGCAAGTCGCATTAACAAAGGCTCCCAGGGCTTTTTCGCTGACTTCGACGAGCGCCGCCCGCGGTGATGCAGGGCTGACTCCTCTCCGTGATTTTCCGCACCAAATGGACTTGGTCTGAGATACAGGCCTGTTGCCCACGAAGTCAGAATAATAACCACGCACCACCCAGGTTCATGCCGAGCAGCGCCGCTTCTCAAGGTATGTCCCTATTCGCCCGTAAATGCTGACACTAGGCAGGACGAAGTGTTGGCGACCAAAACACAAATTGCATTGAAGCAAGCTGATCTAGAGGTCGTGAGATGAGTAAAAAGCGTTACCCCAGACTGTTTGGCATTCTGCCCTTTTTAGGCATGCTTTTACTCAGTGGGTGCAACTGGACCCTGCTCGACCCGAAGGGTCAGGTTGGCATTGAGCAAAAGAACCTTATCCTCATCGCCTTCGGCCTGATGCTGCTGGTGGTGGTCCCGGTCATTTTCATGACCCTGGCCTTCGCCTGGAAGTATCGCGCCTCGAACAAGGCTGCCAAATACACTCCGGACTGGTCGCACTCGACCAAGATCGAAGTCGCTATCTGGACCATCCCGGTACTGATCATCGTCGCCCTGGGCGTCGTGACCTACAAGACCACCCATGAGCTGGACCCGTATCGTCCGCTGGTTTCCGACGTGAAGCCGGTGCAGATCGATGTGGTCGCCCTGGACTGGAAATGGCTGTTCATCTACCCGGAACAAGGCATTGCCACGGTCAACAAGATCGTCTTCCCGGCCAACACCCCGGTCAACTTCCGCGTGACCTCTGATTCGGTGATGAACTCGTTCTTCATCCCGGGCCTGGGCGGCCAGATCTACGCGATGGCCGGCATGACCACCAAGCTGCACTTGATCGCCAACGAAAACGGTGTGTTCGACGGTATCTCGGCGAACTACAGCGGTGCCGGCTTCACCGGTATGAAATTCAAGGCAGTCGCCACCTCCCAGGCCGATTTCGAGGCATGGGTGAACGAAGTCAAGCAATCGCCAAAACAGCTGGACAAGGCTGAATACGAGTCCTTGGCCAAAGCTAGCGAAAACAACCCGGTAGCGCTGTACAGCGTGGCACCGGCCGAGCAGTTCCAGACCATCGTCGACAAGTACGAAGGCATGAACCGCGGCAAGCCGGTAGTACACGAGAAGGCCGAGCACAAGCAGGCAGCGGCCGCTACCGAGGGTATGGACGTGAGTATGCATTCAGCTGCTGGGGCAGAGGAGTAAGAGATGTTCGGTAAATTAAGTCTGGACGCGGTCCCGTACCACGAGCCGATAGTCATGGTGACGCTCGCCATGATTGCGCTCGGCGGTATCGCGTTGTTCGCGCTAATCACCTACTACAAGAAGTGGACCTACTTGTGGACCGAGTGGCTGACCTCGGTCGACCACAAGAAGATCGGCGTGATGTACATCATCGTCGCGATGCTCATGCTGATCCGCGGCTTCGCCGACGCCATCATGATGCGTACCCAGCTTGCCGCGGCTACCGGCGGCGCTGAGGGCTACCTGCCTCCAGAGCACTATGACCAGATCTTCACCGCTCACGGTGTGATCATGATCATCTTCATGGCGATGCCATTCTTCACCGGCCTGATGAACCTCGCGGTTCCTCTGCAGATCGGTGCACGTGACGTTGCCTTCCCGTTCCTCAACTCCCTGAGCTTCTGGCTGCTGGTGTCCGGCGTTGCGCTGGTCAACATCTCCCTGGGCGTCGGCGAGTTCGCCAAGACCGGTTGGGTAGCCTATCCGCCGCTTGCGGGAATCCAGTACAGCCCTGGTGTCGGGGTTGACTACTACATCTGGGCGCTACAGCTATCGGGTCTGGGTACAACGCTTACGGGCGTGAACTTCCTGGCAACCGTGCTGAAAATGCGCGCGCCTGGCATGAAGCTGATGGACATGCCGATCTTCACCTGGACCTGCACCTGGGCCAACGTTCTGATCGTCGCTTCGTTCCCGATCCTGACTGCTGCACTGGCTCTGCTGACGGTTGACCGTTATCTGGACTTCCACATTTTCACCAACGAGCTTGGTGGGAATCCGATGATGTACGTCAACCTGTTCTGGGCCTGGGGTCACCCTGAGGTTTACATCCTGATCCTGCCGGCCTTCGGTGTGTTCTCGGAAGTCACCTCGACCTTCACCGGCAAACGCCTGTTTGGTCACCACTCGATGATCTATGCATCGGGCGCGATCGCGGTACTCGGCTTTGCGGTATGGCTGCACCACTTCTTCACCATGGGTTCTGGCGCGAGCGTCAACACCTTCTTCGGTCTGGCAACGATGCTGATTTCGATCCCGACCGGGGTAAAACTGTTCAACTGGCTGTTCACGATCTACCAGGGCCGTCTGCGCTTCACCGCGCCGGTTCTGTGGACCCTCGGCTTCATGGTCACCTTCTCCATCGGTGGCATGACCGGCGTTCTGCTGGCGGTACCGGGCGCTGACTTCGTGCTGCACAACAGCCTGTTCGTGATCGCTCACTTCCACAACGTGATCATCGGTGGTGCGGTGTTCGGCTATATCGCCGGCTTCGCCTTCTGGTTCCCGAAAGCCTTCGGTTTCACCCTGAACGAGAAGTGGGGCAAAGCTGCCTTCTGGTTCTGGATCTCCGGTTTCTACGTGGCCTTCATGCCGCTGTACGCACTGGGCTTCATGGGTATGACCCGTCGTCTGAACAGCTCGGACAACCCTGCCTGGGAACCGTACCTGTACGTTGCCGTGGTCGGCGCCGTGCTGATCCTGTTCGGTATCGCTTGCCAGCTGATCCAGCTGTACGTGTCGATCCGTGATCGCAACGAAAACCTGGACGTGACCGGCGACCCATGGGGCGGCCGTACCCTGGAATGGTCGACTTCGTCGCCACCACCGTTCTACAACTTCGCCACCATGCCTGAGAAAGTGGGCCTGGACGCCTGGCACGAAGCCAAGGAAGCCGGTGTTGCGTACAAGGTTCCGGCCAAGTACGAAGCGATCCACATGCCGAACAACACCTCTACCGGTGTGTTCATGGGCCTGTTCCTGACCATCTTCGGTTTCGCCTTCATCTGGCACATCTGGTGGCTGGTGGGTGTGAGCCTGTTCGCTACCGTTGCAGTCTTCGTTCGCCACGCAGCGCGTGACGACCAGGGCTACATGGTTCCTGCCGAGGAAGTGGCGCGCATCGAAGGTGAGCGCATGAAGACCCTGGGTCTGGCCACCGGCGCGCCTGCTGGCGCACGTGTTGAATCGTTCGAGCGGGTTTAATCAATGTCCAGTCAAGTAATCAACGCAGGTGCTCATGGTCACGACCATGGGCACGACGATCACCACCATGACTCAGGCCAGATGACCGTATTCGGTTTCTGGCTGTACCTGATGACCGACTGCATCCTGTTTGCGTCGATCTTCGCTACCTACGCGGTGCTGTCCGGCAACTTTGCCGGCGGCCCGTCGGGTCATGACATCTTCGAACTGAACTACGTACTGGGTGAGACGGCGCTGCTGCTGTTCTCCAGTATCACCTTCGGCTTCGCGATGCTGCAGATGTACAAAGGCAACAAGAGCGGCGTACTGGGCTGGCTGGCCGTTACCTGGCTGCTGGGCGCCGGCTTCATCGGCATGGAAATCAACGAGTTCCATCTGCTGATCAGCGAAGGCTTCGGCCCATCGCGCAGCGGCTTCCTGTCGGGCTTCTTCGCCCTGGTCGGTACCCACGGTCTGCACGTGACCGCCGGTCTGATCTGGATGGCAATCCTGATGTACCAGATCAACAAGCACGGCATCACCAACACCAGCAAGACCCGCATGAGCTGCCTGAGCCTGTTCTGGCACTTCCTGGACGTGGTCTGGATCTGCGTGTTCACCGTCGTGTACCTGATGGGAGTTCTGTAAATGGCTAACGCACACAACAGCAGCCACGGCCACGACGAAGCCAACCACGGCAGCGTCAAGTCCTACGCCATCGGCTTCATCCTGTCGGTGATCCTGACTGTCATTCCATTCGGCCTGGTGATGTACCCAACCCTGCCGAAAGACATGACCCTGCTGATCATCGTTGCGTTCGCAGTGATCCAGATCGTGGTGCACCTGTACTACTTCCTGCACCTGGATGGCTCGCAAGCAGCACGCTCCAGCGTCACGTCGTTCCTGTTCACGGCGCTGGTCATCGCGCTGTTGGTCGGCCTGTCGCTGTGGATCATGTTCAGCATCCACTCAAGCATGATGGCGAAGTGAGGTAAGGCGGCATGTCCCTCAAGCACTTTATCCAGATCACCAAACCGGGAATCATTTTCGGTAACGTGTTGTCGGTAGCGGGCGGATTCTTCCTCGCTGCACAAGGGCATGTCGACTTCATGCTGTTCCTCGCCACGGTGATTGGCACTTCGCTGGTCGTCGCATCCGGTTGTGTTTTCAACAACTGGATCGACCGCGACATCGATATCAAGATGGAGCGCACCAAGAACCGTGCGATGGTTCAGGGGCTGATTTCGTCGAAAGTTGCATTGGTCTACGCCACCCTGCTCGGGGTGGCCGGCCTCGGCCTGCTGTATGTGCAGGCCAATGCGCTGGCGGCGCTGTTCGGCCTGATTGGCTTCATCATCTACGTGGGTTTCTACAGCCTGTACCTGAAGCGTAAATCGGTGCACGGCACCCTGGTTGGCAGCCTGTCCGGTGCCATGCCTCCGGTGATCGGCTATTGCGCCGTGAGCGGTACCTTCGACCTGGCTGCATTGACCCTGCTGGTGATGTTCAGCCTGTGGCAGATGCCGCACTCCTACGCGATCGCGATCTTCCGCTTCAACGACTACCTGGCGGCTTCGATTCCGGTTCTGCCGGTCAAGCGCGGCATCCTGGTGGCCAAGAAGCACATCCTCTGGTACATCGTGGCCTTCCTTGCGGCGACCCTGATGCTGACCTTTGGTGGCTACGCCGGCATGAGCTATCTGGCGGTGGCCGCGGCCATGGGCATGTACTGGTTGTACATGGCCTGGACCGGTTACAAGGCCAAGGATGATCGTCTGTGGGCACGCAAGTTGTTCGTGTTCTCCATCTTCACCATCACCGCCCTGAGCGTGATGATGTCGCTGGACACCAAGGTGCCCGCCGAGCTGTTGCTGACCTACGCGCACTGAGTGCGAGAGGTTTGACGAGAACGCCCCGGACCGAAAGGTTCGGGGCGTTTTTGTTTGTGGCCTTGGAGCCTGGCCACAGAAATAAATCTTTACAGCCTTCCCCGTCAGCCACTATCTTCCAGATCGGCCACCGCAGTGGCCAACGTCGCTCGGACGGTTCCGGGCGCTTACGTCTTCGAGGAAGTCATGGCCGACCAAGGTTCGCCGCGCCGCTTTGCGCGCATAGATCGTCTCCCCCCTTACGTCTTCAACATCACCGCCGAACTCAAGATGGCTGCGCGCCGTCGTGGCGAGGACATCATCGACCTGAGCATGGGCAACCCCGACGGGGCCACGCCGCCGCACATCGTCGAGAAACTGGTGCAGGTCGCCCAGCGCGAAGACACCCACGGCTACTCCACCTCTCGCGGCATTCCGCGCCTGCGCCGGGCCATTTCGCGCTGGTACAAGGACCGTTACGAGGTCGAGATCGACCCGGAAAGCGAAGCCATCGTCACCATCGGTTCCAAGGAAGGCCTGGCACACCTGATGCTGGCAACCCTGGATCATGGCGACACCGTACTGGTGCCCAACCCCAGCTATCCGATCCACATCTATGGCGCAGTCATCGCCGGCGCCCAGGTGCGTTCGGTGCCGCTGGTGCCGGGCGTGGACTTCTTCAATGAGCTGGAACGGGCCATTCGCGAGTCGATCCCAAAGCCGAAGATGATGATCCTCGGCTTCCCGTCGAACCCGACCGCGCAGTGCGTCGAGCTGGACTTCTTCGAGCGCGTCGTGGCCCTGGCCAAACAGTACGACGTGCTGGTGATCCACGACCTGGCCTACGCCGACATCGTCTACGACGGCTGGAAAGCCCCGTCGATCATGCAGGTGCCGGGCGCCAAGGACATCGCGGTGGAGTTCTTCACCCTGTCCAAGAGCTACAACATGGCTGGCTGGCGGATCGGCTTCATGGTAGGTAACCCGGAACTGGTCAGCGCCCTGGCGCGGATCAAGAGCTACCACGACTACGGCACCTTCACGCCGCTGCAGGTCGCGGCCATCGCGGCACTGGAAGGTGACCAGCAGCCGGTGCTCGACATCGCCGAGCAATACCGCCAGCGCCGCAACGTACTGGTCAAGGGCTTGCACGAGATGGGCTGGATGGTCGAGAACCCCAAGGCGTCGATGTACGTCTGGGCGAAGATCCCGGAGCAATACGCCCACCTGGGTTCGCTGGAGTTCTCCAAGAAGCTGCTGGCCGAGGCCAAGGTCTGCGTGTCGCCGGGTATCGGTTTTGGTGACTACGGTGACGACCATGTGCGTTTCGCCCTGATCGAAAACCAGGACCGCATCCGCCAGGCGGTTCGCGGTATCCGCCAGATGTTCCGTGCTGATGGCATCGAGCCGCCGAAGGCCGGCAAACCCGTGCGCGTCTAGTTGATCGAGCGACGCCCCGCTGATGCCGCAAGGCGTTGGCGGGGCGTTTTCATTTCCGCCGGTCGGCTGCCGGTTTTTCTTTTTTTGCCCCCCTTCTCAAGCGCTTGCCGTTGCATAGAATGGTCGCCGGGATCCTCCCCAATAACGACAATTCTTCCCCCCCTCCTATCATGTCCAAGACCAGTCCTTGTATGAGTTGTGGCGCCTGCTGCGCGCATTTTCGTGTGTCTTTTTTCTGGGGTGAGTGCGCCTCGGCGGGTGGTTGCGTGCCAGATGATGTGGTGGTGCAGATCAGCCCCAGTCGGGTGGCGATGATCGGCACCGACGCCAGGCCGGTGCGCTGCATTTCCCTGACGGGGAAGGTTGGCAAGGAGGTGAGCTGCGGCATGTACGCGCAGCGTTCCAGCACCTGCCGGGAGTTCGAGGCGTCGTGGGAAAACGGCGAGCACAACCCGAGCTGCGACGATGCTCGCGCCGCCTATGGCCTGCCGCCGTTGCAGCCTTATGACATGGGTTCGAGCGCGGCGTGAATGAGCCCGCAACCAAGGGCATTACGGGGTAATGCAAGGCTATCTGCGGCGAATGTGCTGGTAAGTGCGCAAAGTTATTTAGGTAAGATTTTTCCTACCTAAATGATGGCTTTTTGCTGTAAAACACCCCCATCCGGATTTTTACATTGCCAAGGTCAGGCCATTCGATTGAATAGCCGCAGTAAGTCGCGCCTATTTCGTCGACGCCTGCGTTCTCGAGGATGAATCGCCTGATCCACATCAGGAGTTTTGTGTGGACAGTCGATCAGCTCCAGCCATTCGTGTGCGCCGTAGTCCCTTGTCGTTATCCATCAGCCTGGCGGCTCTGGGGCTGCTGGCCAGCCTCAGCAGCGCGGACGTGCTCGCCGCCTGCACGCCGGGCGTGCCCACCGATGGCTTCACGTTGACCTGTGCCGGGACGGACCAGCAGAACTTCGCCAGTGCTGCCAGCAACCTGACGGTCAACGTCATCGGCAGCGCCGTTGTCAGTTCCGACGGTAGCGGCGACCCGGTGCTCCAGCTCACCGGCAGCAACAACATCGTCGTCAACAGCGGCCAGATCTACCCGTCCTACAGCGGGCAACAGAGCCTGCCGACCACCGGTCTGAAAGTCGGCAACAGCAGCACGCAGAACATCACCATCTCCAATAACCCCACCGGCTCGATTTCCGGCACCGGCGCCAACCCTGGCGCCTCCATCGTCGACCTCAAGGGCATGGCCCTGGATGTGGAGGCTGGTGCTGGCGGCAAGGTGACTATCGTCAACCACGGCACCATTTTCACCAACGTGATCGTCGGGGGGGCGCTGGAAGTGGCCAACATGCCGACCGTGGCGGTCTACGGCGGTGCCCAGGTCGAGATGTTCAACACCAACACGGTTTATGGCCGGATTGCTTTCCAGGCCTCGGCCGAGGGCAACACCTTCACTAACAGCGGCTCATTGGGGGGCAGCCTGTCCATGGGGGCCGGGGGCGGTAACAACCGTTTCAACGCGATCACCGGCTCGGGAGTGCAGGCATCGGGTGTGTCCGGCGCCAGTAGCGTGACCGTCGCTTCTAACCCGAACCTGGTGTTCCTTGCCCCCGGAATCGTCGATGGCGGTGCCGGCGGCTCCAACACCCTGGCGCTGCAGAACGCTATCGGCGGTGGCTCTGGAAGCGGGGGCAGCGGCACCATCTTTGCGGCGAACTTCCTCAACTTCAGCAACCTGTTGGTGCAAAGCGGTAGCTGGACCGTGAGCGGCGCGTTGCTGACCGGCGCCACCACCAGTACCAGACTGAGCGGAGGGGCGCTGTGGGTGAACAACAGCGGGGCGTTTGGTACCGGCATCGTCAACGCCAACGGCGCGACGCTCTCGTCCTTCGCGACCTCCACGCTGATCCTGGCCAATGACATCAACCTGGAGGTGAACGCCCTCTCGGGCATCAACGGTCTGACGGTGAGCGGCAGCAATAACATCACCCTCAGCGGGGTGATCTCGGGCGACGGCACCTCCCCCCTGACCAAGACCGGCACGGGTGTCCTGCGCCTGGACGGCACCAATACCTACAGCGGTGGCACCGCCCTCAACGCCGGCTCGCTCGTCATCGGCAGCAGCCAGGCCCTGGGCACCGGCGCCGTCAGCGCCGCAACCGGCACCCGGATCGACTCCGGCGCCACCGCGACCCTGAGCAACACCATCAACCTCACCGGCACCGTGAATTTTGGTGGCACCGGCAACCTGACCCTGAGTGGGGCGCTGCAGGGCAACGCCAGTTCCGTGCTCAACAAAGATGGCGCCGGCACCCTGGTGCTGTCCAACGCCAACACCTACGGCGGCGGCACCACGCTCGGCGGCGGGACCCTGCTGGTCGGCAACAATGCGTCACTGGGT
>NZ_JANLOA010000069.1:0-28684 GCF_025466035.1 Pseudomonas sp. 20P_3.2_Bac5
CGCGCGCCCAGCCGCGCCCCACCGGGGGGGGTGGGTCCTGTAGGAGCGAGCTTGCTCGCGAGGGGTCCGGTTGCTGCAAATCAATACTGATAGCGAAGTGTGACCGCGAAGTTACGAGGGTCCCCATAGAACAATCCGCCCCAGTCATTGGAGGTCGGCAGCGACTGGTAGTAGGTCTTGTCCAGTGCGTTGTTCAGGTTGTACTGCACACTCAACTGGCGGTTGATCTGGTAGTTGGCGTGCAGGTTGAGCAGGGCGTAGCCGCTTTGTTCGATGTCGTAGGCCGCGGCGCTGGTGGAGGTGCGGCTCTGGGCATAGACGTCGCCACCCACGCGCCACTGGTCGAGCACACCCGGCAGGCGGTAGTCGCTGGACACCTTGAGCAGGCGACGCGGGATCCGCGTGTAGTAGTCGTTGCCTTTATTGTTGCCGGCAACATATTCCGGGTCGCTGTAGGTGTAGCCGGCACTCAGGTTCCAGCCTTCCAGCGGCTGGCCGGACACTTCGATCTCGAACCCGCGGTTACGCACCTTGCCGCCTTCTTCATAGCAGGTGCTGGTGCCGGTCACGCCGCAGATCCGCGCCCCGGCGATGGACTCGGGCATGTTCATCAGGTCGGTCTGGAACAGCGCCAGCGAGGTGTTGAGCGCGCCGTCGAAGTACTCGCCCTTGATGCCCACTTCGTAGTTTTCCCCTTCCACCGGTTCCAGCAGACGGTTGCCGGTGCCGTAGTAACTCTGGGTCTTGTAGATCTCGGTGTAGCTGGCGTAGAGGCTGTGATGGCGGTCGAGGTCGTAGACCAGGCCCGCGTACGGCACGGCGCGGCCGTTTTCCCGGTAGCGGTCGTTGGTGGCCGGGCTGTTGACCTTGTAGTCCGACCAGCTCAGGCGCGTGCCGACGATCAGGCTCAGGTCGTCGCTCAGGCTGAAGCGGGTGGCGCCGTACAGGCCGCGTTCCTGGCGCACGTAGTTGTAGTCGGACTGGGTGGCGTTGAGCACCGGGGCGGGAATGGCGCCGTAGTCGAAGTCATTGATGTTGATGGTCGGTGTGTTGCGGGCGGTATGGATGCCCACATCGAAATCATCCTTGCGGGTGTTGGCGCCGAGCATCAGTTGATGCTCGCGACCGAACAGGTTGAAGGGCCCGGTGGCGTAGAGGTCCACGCCTAGCTGGCGGTCTTCGTAGTCGGCCTGGGAAACCACCAGGCGGTAGTTGTCGCCGCTGACCCGCGCCGGGTACGAGGACAGGAACTGTGCGTCGGACCACACCGCGTTGATGGCCAGGGTCAGGTCCCAGCCATTGGCGAAGTGATGCTTGAGGTCGCTGAACAGCACCCGGTTGTTGCGGTCCAGGTGGGCCCAGTTGCCGGCCAGCGAGGTCGAGCGCGAGAGTGGGTAGAACGAACCGTCGGCGCGGGTGTTGAAACCGCCCCAGTCGTAGCCGTTGTTGTTGTCCTGCTGCAGGGTCATGCCGAGGCTCCAGACGGTGCTGTCGCTCAGGTCCATTTCACCGATCAGGTAGAGCAGTTGGTTGTCCTTGCCGGCGCCGTCGCGGTAGCTGTCGGCAATGTTGTAGTAGGCGACGGCGCGACCGCGCAGGTGGCCACCGTCGTCCAGCGGGCCGGACACGTCCACCTGGCCGCGGTAGTTGTCCCAGGACCCTGCGCCCAGTTCGGCGCCCAGGCGAAAGTCGGCGGTGGGGCGCTTGCGCACCAGGTTGATCGCCGCCGACGGGTTGCCGGTGCCCTGCATCAGGCCGTTGGCGCCGCGCACCACTTCGACCCGGTCGTAGAGCGCCATGTTGGCGGTGGACATGACGTCCATCGAGTAGTTTTCCGAGATGTTGCTCGGGATGCCGTCGAACTGCAGGTCGTTGACCTCGAAGCCGCGGGCGTAATAGGTCGACCGCTCGGTGCCGAGCTTGGTGTAGGTGATGCCGGTGGTGGTGCGGGCCACTTCGTCGAGGCTCTGGATGTTCTGGTCATCCATGCGCTGGCGGGTGATTACCGACACCGACTGCGGTGTCTCGCGGGGCGTCAGGGCCATTTTCGTGGCGGTGCGCGCCGGGCCGTTGACGTAGGCGTGGGAGCCTTCGCTGGCTTCTGTCGCGCCGAGGCCGTTGACGTTGGTGGCGTCCAGTTCCAGGGCGCTGTCGTCGGCGCGGCGGATCACCAGGGTGTTGCCTTGCTGGCGGAAGTTCAGGCCGCTGCCCTGGAGCAGTTGCGCCAGGGCGCCGAGCGGTTCGAGCCGGCCGCGCACGGCGGGGGCCAGGCTGTCGGGGATGATGCTGTTGTCCACCGCCAGGGTCAGTTGCGCGGTTTCCGCCAGTTGGCGCAGCGATGTGGCCAGCGGCTGGCGCGGCAAGTCGATATACATCGGGGTGGCCCAGGCCTGGCCGGCGATGCTCAGGGCGACGGCCAGCGCCAGGGTTCTCAAGGTTGCGTGGGGCATGGAAGGTCTCATGTCAGTGTTGGATACCCACTGACGGAGGGGCGGGTGAAATCCCTGATATGCCGTTGCAAAAAAACTCACAGCGCCCGCAGCCAGGTCACGTCCTCGGCGTGGCTGACCTCGATGGGCGCGATGGACGGCAATGCCTGGAGGAAGCCTTCGATGTCGTCCAGTTGCACCACCGCATTGATCGCCGGCCGGCCTTTGCCGGGGCGCACGCGTACCGGTTGGCGGCGATAGCGCGACAGGCTGCTGGCGATTTCCTCGACGCTGGCCTGCTCCAGCACCAGCCGGCCTTGGGCGAAGGCGAACGCGTTGCTGGCGGTGATCGGCAGGAGCGTCGGCCCGCGGTCGAGCAGGGTGCTGGCGACCTGGCCGGCCTTCAGCACCAGCGCGCCTTGCGCGTTGTCGACCCGCACCGAGCCGCGCTCGACGCTGACGCGCAACTCCCGTGCATCCCGCGCCACCACGAAGCGCGTGCCCAGTACGCTGACGCGGGCGAGCCCGGCGTCCACTGCGAAGGTGCGCGCGGCCTCGTGGGCAACATCGAAAATCGCCTGGCCCTGCAGCAGCCAGACCTGACGTCGGCCCTGGTCGAACTGCACGCGCAGGCGGGTATCAGCATCCAGGTACAGCTCGCTGCCGTCGGGCAGGCGCTCGCGACGGCGCTCGCCGATTACCGTGACATAGGTCTGCTCGAATTCGCCGCGCCCGCCGAACAGGCGCCAGGTCAGGCCGACCGCCAGCAACCCCAGCAGGCCCAAGGCCCCGCGACGCAGCACCGTGCGCCGACCGTGCTGACGCTCCAGCTCCCCGGCCAGCGCCTGGGTGCTGGCGGTGGAAGAAAAGTCGCCCCACAGGTCGCAGAACGCCTGGTACTCGGCGGCATGTCGCGGGTCGGCGTCGAGCCACTGGCGCAAGCGCTGGCGCTCGGGGTGATCGTCCGGCAGGTGCATCAGCCGGGTGAACCAACGGGCGGCCTGTTCGCGAACGCTGCTCATGGCATCAGCCTCTCGCGGGCGGCACGCAGGTCGAGCAGGGCGCGGATCAAGTGACGTTCGACGGCGCTGAGGCTGATGCCGAGCATGCGCGCGATGTCCGGTTGGCGATGGCCTTCGATTCGTGCCAGCCAGAACACCTCGCGGCAGCGGGCGGGCAGGCAATTGATGACCCGTTGCAGAGCTTCAAGGCGCTGCTGCATGTCGGCCAGGTGTTCGGCGGACGGGGCAAAGTGCTCGCCGTCGGACTCGTAGGCCGCAGCCAGGCCCTCGGATTCGTCCAGCGAGCAGAAACGCCCGCTCACCCGGAAATGGTCGATCAACACCGTCTGCGCGACGCGGCGCAGGTAAGCGTTGGGTTGGTCGATACGGGTCTGGCGGTCGGCCAGCAGGTAGCGGATGAACGCGTCATGCAGCACGTCATAGGCCAGTTGCATGCAACCGGTCCGCCGCCCGAGGCTCAGCAGCAGATCGGTATAGGCCCAGCGCAGATCGATTCGATTCCAGTTCATGCTGCCCGACAATCCCCACAGCCCGCCGGGGCTCCGGCGGGTGACGGGAGGATAATGATCCGACAGGTTTTGCGCAAATACGAATCACTATCATAAGCGTGGTTGCCAGTCAGCGTTGCGGGCGGCGGTTGCTCGTCTTGCTGGCGGATGGACGCGGCCGCCGCCGTTCCAGCAGCACCAGCCGCAGGGCCTTGGCCAGCAACGCGCCGAGAATGCAGCCGGCGGCGGTGGCGATGATTTGCAGCAACAAGCCGAGCCCGCTGACCAGGGTCATGGCCTGAACCCAGTTGATCACTTCCGGCCACAGCGCCAGCCACAAGGCGATGAAGCCCAGCACCAGGTCGTACCAGCGACCGCTGACGCCTGCCGGGCGATAGCCGCGCACGAACAGGATGAAAGCGCTGAAGGCCATGGCCAGCAGCACGGTGCCGAAGGTCTGGCTGAGGGCGTCGGGGCCGGACATGGGCTTAACCTCCGTTGCCGGCGCGCAGGCGCAGGCATTGATGACGGTGCAGGCCGAGGCGCACTTCGTCCATCAGCGCTTCGGCGCAGTCGAAGGCGCGCTGGGCGTCGGGGTTGCCAGTGGCCGCCGTGCCGCTGAAGTCATCGACCCGCAAACCGTCGATCAGCGCCGGCGCTTCCACCAGCGTCCAGTCCAGGCCGCTGGCCTCCAGGCTGCGGCGCAGGCCGGCGCCGAGGGCTTCATCATCGGCGCTGTCGGCCTCCACCAGCCATTGCCAGTGACCGATCAGCAGCAGTTTCGGCACGCCGGCGCGACCCAGGCTCAGGGCGCCGTCGATCAGGTGGCCGCATTGCACCGGCAGGTCGTCCTGCAACTCGCCGCCGAGGCAGGC
Source organism: Pseudomonas sp. 20P_3.2_Bac5 (assembly GCF_025466035.1). Lineage (NCBI taxonomy): Bacteria > Pseudomonadati > Pseudomonadota > Gammaproteobacteria > Pseudomonadales > Pseudomonadaceae > Pseudomonas > Pseudomonas sp. 20P_3.2_Bac5. Next base: position 4,815 of record NZ_JANLOA010000069.1, read on the forward strand.
GAACACCACGTCGAGCCCGGCGATGGCGCGGTTCACCGTCGGTGCCGAGTCGAGGCTGCCGAGCTTGCAGCGCAGGCCGGGGCGGGCGGTCAGTTGGTTGAGGTCGTCGAGCACGGCGGTGACTTCGTGCTGGCGGTGCAGCGCGGCGGCGATCAGCGCCTGGCCGAGGCTGTCGTGGGGCAGGAACACGCCCAGTTTCAGGCGCGGGGTTTCGAGGTTGTGCATGGGGCCTCCCGAAGGTGGACGGCAGATAGGCATATCGAAGGCCGTCCATCGCTCGAGTTCCGCCGGTGTGACGCACGGACAGTGCATGGATCGACGGGCTGTGGCGACTGCCGATCAGGGCGCGGGGCCACTTTTCCCGCAGCCTTGACTGGGGTCAACCGGCCAGCGCCCGCGCCGCGCTAGTCTGGCGCGCACGACGAGGCCCCTTCATGACCTATCCCTACCTGTTGACCCTGCACCTGCTTGCCGCGCTGATCTTTATCGGTACCGTGTTCTTCGAGGTGCTGTTTCTCGGCAGCATTCGCCGGCAATTGCCCGACCGGCTGATGATGATGCTCGAACACGCCATCGGTCAGCGCGCCCGGCAAGTGATGCCCTGGGTGTTGCTGGTGCTGTTCGGCGCCGGGGTGGGGATGGTCCGCGAACGCTATCTGCCGTTGCTGGCGGCGCCGTGGGAATCGTCGTTCGGCACCTTGCTGGCGCTGAAGATCGTGGCCGGCGTCAGCGTGCTCGGGCATTTCCTCACGGCGCTGTGGTTGTTCCGCAGTGGCCGCATGACGGCGCGGGCGGTGACGTTCATTCATGCCAGCGTGTTCACCCATTTGCTGGTGATCGTGTTGCTGGCCAAGGGCATGTTCTTTCTGACGTGGTAAGCCGGAGGCCGCGATGCAAGTGATCGACCGCAACAAGGCGCTGGCTGTCACGCCACTGCTGCGCCTGGCATTCCGCCCGTTCTTCCTCGGTGGCAGCCTGCTGGCGTTGATCGCCGTGCCGCTGTGGCTGATCGCTCTGGGCGGCAGCCTCGACTGGCAGCCGGCGGGCGGCTGGCTGGCCTGGCACCGGCATGAATTGCTGTTCGGTTTTGGCCTGGCAATCGTCGCCGGCTTTCTGCTCACCGCGGTGCAGACCTGGACCGGCCAGCCGGGTGTGAGCGGCCAGCCGCTCGCGGTGCTGGCGTTGTTGTGGCTGGCGGGGCGGGTCGCCTGGCTGGCCAATCTGCCGTTGCCCTTGCTGGCCTTGCTGGAACTGGGCTTTCCGCTGTTGCTGGCGCTGCTCATGGGCCGCAGCCTGTGGCGGGTCAAGCAGCAGCGCAATTACCCGCTGGTGGCGCTGCTGTTGGTGCTGACTCTGGTGGACGCCATCGCGATGGCCGGGTTGCTCAACGGCGACGACGGCTTGCAGCGCCAGGGCGTGCTCGGCGGGTTATGGCTGGTGGCGGCGATGATGGGGCTGATCGGCGGGCGGGTGATTCCCTTCTTCACCCAACGCGGCCTGGGTCGCACCGCCGCAGTCGCACCCTGGCCATGGCTGGACTGGCTGTTGCTCGGCGTTTCAGCGCTGGTGGCGTTGCTGTATGCCGCGGGGCCGGCGTTGACGCCCTCGTTGTGGCTCGGCCTGCTGTTCGCCGGATTGACCCTGGGCCACGGCATTCGCCTGCTGCGCTGGCATGATCGCGGATTGTGGCAGGTGCCGCTGCTGTGGTCGCTGCACCTGGCGTATGCCTGGCTGGTGCTGGCGTGCCTGGGCATGACCCTGTGGCATCTCGGCGTGACGCTGAATCCGAGCCTGGCAGTGCACTGCCTGACGGTGGGTGCCATGGCCGGGCTGATCCTGGCGATGATCGCCCGGGTCAGCCTTGGCCATACCGGCCGGCCATTGCAGCCGCCGGTGGGGATGAGTGTGGCGTTTGTGCTGCTGAATGTCGCCGGAGTCTCGCGGGTGTTCCTGGTGCCGTTGAATACGCCGGCCGGGCTGGGGTTGGCGGCGTTGTGCTGGGCGCTGGCGTTTGGCTTGTTCGTTCGGGGTTATGGACCAATGTTGATGCGGGCGCGGGTGGATGGGCACCCCGGCTAGCACAGCCGGTCAACTCCGAAATGCCCGGCAAGGCGAGCGCGTGTGAAATAAAAAATGTTTTCAGGCCGAGAACCAGGAAATAACGAGGCCGGGTTGAAATAGGATCTACCCATCGCTCGAACACGCGGAGACCTCTGGATGAACCTTCGACTCAACGGCGCGCATCGGCTATGCCGGCGATCTTGAGCCGGGCGCCATCGTGCCCCATGAATACCTTGAGCTGCATATCGAGCAGGGTCCGATCCTCGAAGCCGATGGCCTGCAGATTGGCGTGGTGGAAAACCTGCAGGGCATTTCCTGGCAGCGGGTGACGGTGAGCGGCAGCGCCAACCATGCTGGCACCACGCCGACCCGCCTGCGTCACGATGCCGGTTTCGTTGCCTGCGCCGCAGTGGCCGACGCCATCGAGGCCAGCGCCCGACTGCGGTCTTTCGCGAGCAAGCTCGCGCCCACACCCGTAAACAAAAGCCCCCGCATCAGGCGGGGGCTCATTTCATCAGAACAACGCCAGCGTGTAGTCGATATTCACCCGCAGCTCATTGTCATCGCGGAACGACGCCGCCGGGGCGAAGTCGTTGCGGTACCAGGCATGTCGCAAGCGTACGGCGACGTTCTTCAGCGGCCCGCTCTGCACCACATATGACAGCTCGATATCCTTCTCGCTTTCGTTCAATCCCGACCCGCCCAACGCCGTTGGCAGTTCGATATGGCTACCGTCCAGATAGCGCAGCATGCCTTTCAGGCCGGGAACGCCCATGGCGACGAAGTCGTAGTCGTAACGCACTTGCCAGGTGCGTTGCTTGGGGTTGAGGAACTCGCTGCTCAGCGCACCTTCGCTGACCACCATCGGCTCTGAGCCGGCGATGTAGGGCATGGAGGTGTTGCCGTTGAGTTGCATCCAGCCCAGGCCAAGGCTGTGTCCGGCCTGGCTGTAGGTGGCCATGATGCCGAAGGTGCGGTTGTCGACTTCGCCGGCCTTGGCCGGGCCGTCTTCGCGGCTGATGTGGTAGCGCACGTCGGTCTTCAGGCGACCGCCGCCCAGCGCGCGGTTGTCGATGAAGCCGACGAAGTCCTGCTTGTAAATGTCCTCCAGTTCGGCGTGGTAGTACTTGAGGGTCAGCGGCTCGGACCACTGGTAGTCGCCACCGATGTAGTTGAAGGCGTCCGACTGCGCGGCGCCGTTGAAGCGGCGGTTGGGCGCGGCGATGGAGATCTTCTGGTCGTTGGTGGAGTCGCGCTGGTTCATGCGGTCGAGGCGACCCGCGCTGAGGGTCAGGCTGTCGATGTCCTGCGACTTGATGTTCACGCCACGGAAGGTCTGCGGCAGCAGGCGCGTGGGGCTGGCGAACAGGATCGGCAGGATCGGCATCAGCGTGCCGCCCTGCAGTTCAGTCTTGGACACCTTGATCTTGCCGGTCAGGCCCAGCTCCGAGTAGTCGTCGCGGGGATGGCGGTCGGTGCTGTCGAATGGCAGCAGGCCGGTGCCGGTGCGGTCGGGGCTGGAGTCGAGTTTGAGGCCGAGCAGGCCCTGGGCATCGAGGCCAAAGCCCACCGGGCCTTCGGTGTAGCCGGAGTTGAAGCGCAGGATGAAGCCCTGGGCCCATTCGCGGGTCGCCGATTGCGCCGAGGTGCCTTTGTAGTCGCGGTCGAAGTAGTAGTTGCGGGCGGTGACGGTCGCCTTGCTGTCTTCGAAGAAGCCCTGGGCCTGGAGGACCGGGCTGAGGGCGCAAAGCGAGCCGAGGGCGACAGCGGTGTTGAGTCGGTTCATGGTGTGGCCTTTCTTATTGTTGTTTTCGGGGTTCATTCAGGGGCGTGCAGCAGGACCCACTGTTGGTCCTTCACGGTCACCAGGGCGCGGGCGCGCTGGTCGTGACCGAAGTGGTCGGTGGCGCTGAGGTTGTAGACGCCATGGGTGCCGACCACGTCCTTGGTGCCTTCCAGCTGGTCGCGCAGGCTCTGGCGGAATTCGGCGCTACCCGGCTGGGCGGTTTTCAGTGCGGCAGGCACCGCAGCTTCGACCAGACGCATGGCGTCGTACAGGTAGGCGCCGAATGGCGACAGGCTGCCCGCGCCGTATTGCGCTTCATAGCGCTGGGCGTAGTTGCTGGCGACGGCTTTGGACGGGTGGGTTTCCGGCAATTTGTCCCACACCACCACCGGGCCGACCGGCAGGATCGCGCCGTTCAGGGCCTTGTCGCCGATGCGCAGGAACGCCGAGTTGGCCGCGCCGTGGGTGTGGTAGATCGTGCCTTTGTAGCCGAGCCGGCGCAGTTCGGTGTGGGGCAGCGCGGCCGGGGTGCCGGTGGCGCCGATCAACACGGCGTCGGGCTTGGCGCTCATGACTTTCAGGGCCTGGCCGCTGACCGAGGAATCGGTGCGGTTGAAGCGCTCGTCGCGCACCAGGGTGATGCCGGAAACCGGCGCCAGTTCGCTGAGCACCTTGTGCCAGTCCTCGCCCCAGACGTCGTTGTAGCCGATGTAGGCGAGGGTTTTCACCCCGGCTTCTTTCATGTGTTCGATCAGGGCTTCGGCCATCAGCGTGTTGGTCTGGGCGATGGTGAAGATCCACTGTTGCTCGCCGCTCGGCGGCGTGTAAGGAGCGAGGGCGATCTGCGCGGTGTGGCTTTCCTTGGCGATCTGCGCCACGGCCGCCGAGGTGGGCACGGTGGTGGAGCCGATCAGCAGATCCACCTGGTTTTCGCTGACCAGCTTGCGCGCGTTCTTCGCTGCGGCGGTGCTGTCGCTGCCGTCGTCGAGCACCACGTATTTCACCGCCTGGCCGGCGATTTCCTTGGGCAGCAGGGCGATGGTGTTGCGTTCCGGAATGCCCAGCGAAGCGCCGGGGCCGGTGGTGGAGAGGATCACGCCGACGGTGACGTCGGCCTGGGCGGCGGCCGACATCGCGGCGACCAGCAGCAAGGGGAGGAAGGGTTTCATGCAAGCTCCTGACTATTGTTGTTATGGCGTTGGGTGGTGCGGAAAAACCGTGTGTCAGCCGGTGGCGCGGGCAGCCTCCGTGGTGGCGGATGAGGATTTGCGGCCCAGGTAGCTCTCGACCACCCGGGGGTTCTGCGCGAGGTCGGTGGCGTCGCCGTGCAGGACGATGTCGCCGACTTCGAGGACGTAGCCGTAGTCGGAAATCTTCAGTGCGGCGCGGGCGTTCTGTTCCACCAGCAGGATGGAAACGCCGCGTTCGCGCAGGGTCTTGAAGATGTCGAAGATCTCGCCGATCACCCGTGGTGCCAGGCCCAGGCTCGGCTCGTCGAGCATCAGCAGGCGTGGCTTGGCCATCAGCGCGCGGCCGATGGCGAGCATCTGCCGCTCGCCGCCGGACAGGGTGCAGGCCGCCTGTTCGCGGCGTTCACGCATCCGCGGGAACAGCGCGAAGACTTCGTCGAGGGTCTGCTGATGATCGCGATGACCCTGGCGGTGGCGGCTGAAGGCGCCGAGGCGCAGGTTGTCCTCGACGCTCATCAGGCCGAACAGCTCGCGGCTTTCCGGCACCAGCGCCATGCCCTTGTCGATGCGCTGGGCCACGCCGTGGTGGGCCTGCAACGGCTGGCCGGCATAACTCACCTCGCCGGTGGACGGCAGCAGTCCGATCAGCGCCGCCATCAAGGTGGTTTTGCCGGCGCCGTTGGGGCCGATCAGGCTGACGATCTGGCCCTCGTCCAGGTGCAGGTCGAGGTTGCGCACCGCTTCCACCTTGCCGTGGTTGATCGACAGGTTGCGTACATCCAGCAGGCGGCTCATTCCACACCTCCGAGGTAGGCGGCCAGGACCGCCGGGTTTTCCTGAATTTCCAGCGGGGTGCCGCAGGCCAGGCGCTGGCCGAATTCCATCACCACGATGTGGTCGGCCAGGCCCATGACGAAGTCCATGTCGTGCTCCACCAGCAGCACGCCGAGGCCTTCGCCGCGCAGTTGTTCGAGCAGTTGCGCGAGGGCCTGTTTCTCGCCGTAGCGCAGGCCGGCGGCGGGTTCGTCGAGCAGCAGCAGGATCGGGTCGCTGCACAGCGCCCGGGCGATTTCGACGATGCGTTGCTGACCCAGCGCCAGGCTGCCCGCCGGGGTGTGCAGGTGTTCGCCAAGGCCGACCCGCTCGATCTGCCGCGCGGCCTCGGCCAGCAGGCTGGCTTCTTCGGCGCGCTCCAGGTGCAGCATCGAGCGCAGCAGGCCGGCTTCGCCGCGCATATGGGCGCCGAGGGCGACGTTTTCCAGCACGCTCATCTCCGGCAGCAGGCGCACGTGCTGGAAGGTCCGGCTGACCCCAAGGCGGGCGATGGCGCGTGGCGCCAGGCCGTCGATGCGCTGGCCGAGGAAGCTGATCTGCCCGGCGTTGGGCGACAGCACCCCGGAGAGCAGGTTGAACAGGGTGGATTTGCCGGCGCCGTTGGGGCCGATCAGCGCGGTGACTTCGCCGCTGTTGATCGCCAGGCCCATGTCCTTGTTGGCGACCAGGCCGCCGAAACGCTTGATCAGTCCTTCGGCCACCAGCAGCGGCTGGCCGTGGGCGGGCATGCTGCGCCGGGGCAGGGCGGCAGCCTCAGCGGGCAGCGGGGTACTGCGGCGGCGCTTCGGCAGCGCTGCCTGCAACAGCGGCAGCAAGCCGCCGCGGGCGTATTGCAGGACGAGGATGATCAGCACGCCGAAGAAGATCATTTCGAAGTTGCCGGCCTGGCCGAACAGGTGCGGCAGGACATCCTGCAGCACCTGCTTGATCAGGGTCAGCAGGGCCGCGCCGAGCAGCGCACCCCAGAGGCTGGCGACGCCGCCGAGGACAATCATGAACAGGTATTCGATGCCCATCACCACCGAAAACGGTGTCGGGTTGACCACCCGTTGCAGGTGGGCGTACAGCCAGCCGGACAGCGAGGCCAGCAGCGCGGCGATCAGAAATACCTGCAAGCGGCTGCGGGCGGTGGGGATGCCCATCGCCTCGGCCATGCCGGCGGCGTCCTTGAGGGTGCGGATGGCCCGGCCCTGGCGGCTGTCGAGCAGGTTGTGCAGCAGCCACAGGCTGGCGGCGAGGATCAGGCCGAGCAGCGGGCTGAAGTCGGCGGCGCTGCTGATGCGCCAGCCGAACAGCTCGATGGCTGGCAGGTCCTGGATGCCGCCGAAACCACCGAGGCCCGGCAGGTTGCCGAACAGGTAGAACAGCGCCAGGCCCCAGGCCAGGGTACCGATCGGCAGGTAGTGGCCGGCCAGGCGCAGGGTCAGCAGGCCGAGACTGGTGGCCACCGCGAGGGTGATCGACAGCCCGGCCAGCAGGCCGAGCCAGGGCGACAGGCCGTACTCGGTGCACAGTACCGCGGTGGCGTAGGCGCCGATGCCGACGAACGCGGCCTGGCCGAAGGAGGTCATGCCGCCGATGCCGGTGAGCAGCACCAGGCCCATGGCGACCAGGCTGTACAGGCCGATGTAGTTGAGCAGGGTGACGTGGAACGGCGGCAGCACGCTTGGCGCCAGGCACATGGCCGCCAGCAGCAGGATCAGGGGAAGCAGGCGACGGGTCATCAGTGTTGCTCCTCGAGATGAGGGTGTTTCAGCGACAGCCACAGCAGCACCGGGATCACCAGGGTGAACACGATGACTTCCTTGAAGGCCGAGGCGCCGAAGTTGGCGAAGCTTTCCAGCACGCCGACGAAGAACGCGCTGCAGGCGGCGATGGGGTAACTGGCGAGGCCGCCGAAGATCGCGGCGACGAAGCCCTTGAGACTGATAAGGAAACCGGAGTCGTAATACAGCGTGGTCAGCGGCCCGATCAGCACGCCGGACACCGCGCCGATAAACGCCGCCAGGCCGAAGGCGCTCTGGCCCGCCAGTTGCGTCGGGATGCCCACCAGTTGCGCGCCGTTACGGTTCAGCGCGGTGGCGCGCAGGGCCTTGCCGTACAGGCTGTGGCCGAAGAAGGCGTAGAGCAGGCCGATCAGCGCCAGTGCGCAAGCGATCACCAGCAGGCTTTGCAGGCTTACCGGCAGGTCGCCAAGCATGAAGCTGGCGTCGGTCAGTGCCTGGGTGCGCACGCCCTCGGCGCCGAACATCCACAGGCTGATGCCGACCAGCGCGATGTGCACCGCCACCGAGATGATCAGCAGCAACAGCACCGAGGTTTCCGCCACGCGCTGGTAGACCAGGCGATACAGCAGTGGGCCCAACGGCGTGACCAGGGCCAGGGTGACGACGATCTGCAACACGCCGGGCAGGGCGGCGAGATCGAGATTGCCCAGCACCAGCCAGAGCAGCGCCGGCACGCTCAGGTAACGCAGCGCCAGGCCCGGCAGGCGCCGGTAATGGCCGTGACGCATGGCGATCGCCGCATCCAGCGTGCAGGCCAGCAACGACAGGCCGATCAGCAGCCACAACGTGCCGGGCAGCAGGCCCAGTTGCAGGGTCGCCAGGGTCAGGGCGCTGTAGGTCACGAAATCGCCCTGGAACACCAGGATGGTGCGGGTGACCGAGAACACCAGGACCAGCGCCAGGGCCACCAGCGCATAAATCGCGCCCGTAGTGAGGCCGTCCTGACCGAGAAACGCCAGTATCGAGAGATCCATGAACAACCCTCAGCGAGCGATGGGGTAGGGAAGGCCGGGCCGCGCGGACGGGCTGTCGGTCAGGTCGGGGGGAGGCGGTAGATCGGCGGGGCGGCCGGTGCGCGCATGCGAGAACATAGTGAGATACCCAACTGTATTTTTATTGTCTTAGGGTCCAGCCCCGGTGTGGGCTGTGGGCGACCTTATCGGAATACACATGCGAATGTGTATGTATAGACTAGCGGGTCATGACGGAGGTTTGTCAATAGGGGGAGGGAGAAAGAGGGGGTTTTGAAATCGAAAGATACAGTTATGTATCTTTTTGCGGTTTTCAGGCGTACTGCGATGGCGTTGCGGGTCATTCGTTTTGTGGGAGTTGGCAAGCCAACTCCCACTGGGTGCCTCGCATTTTTGTCTCAGGCCGGAACGGCAGCGCCCTGCGGCAACAACAACCCCGCCATGCGCTGACTACGGTCCAATCGCTGCTCGGACGTATCGTCGCTGTGCAGCAGCGACAGGCTGATCTGGTACGCATAGATCAGGTAGGCGCGGTCCTGCGCTTCATCGGCGGGCGCGCCGGCCTGGATCAGCAAGCCTTCGATGTAGTTCAGGCGATGGCTGTCCACTTCGTCGATGGCCTGGCGCGCCTGTTTGTCGCGGCGGGCCCAGGCGCGGATGCCCAGTTCGATGGCGGCGGCTTCCTTGGCGGTCTGGCCGTGGGACGGCAATTCCAGCAGGCGCTGCAACTGCTGCAGCGGCGAGGCGTGGGCGTTGCGCAGGTTGAGAATCACGTCTTCGGTGGCGCGCGCACGCCAGTTGCCGAGGATGCCTTCGAGCAGTTCGCCGCGGCTTTTGAAGTGGTAGTAGAAGCTGCCGCGGGTGATTTTCAGTTCCTTGGCCAGGGTATCGACCCGGACCGCATCGACGCCGCTGCTGACCAGCACATGTTGGGCGGCGTGGATCCAGTCTTCGCGGGTGAGGTTGGTGCGTGATGACATTGTGTAAGGGCCTTGTTCATCGAGCTGGAAGGCGCCAGGGCGGCAGGATCGTGGCCCGGCCCGGGGCGCTAAGGAGGGCATTCTAGCGCCCGGCGCAATGCCGAGGCTATTGCCGCCGGCGCAGCCAGAGCGCGCTACGGGGCACCGGCAGTCTGCCGAATTTGCCCATTTGTTTAAATACACATCTGTAGGTTGACCTGCATATTTTTGCACCGTTCCGCGTTTTTTTCGTTGACGCACGTCAAAACCATCCATAGCATTCGAATACACATCTGTATGTTAAGAGTAAAAACGGAGACCTCGATGAGCGCAATTGCCAAGACGCTGCTGGCCGCAGGGCACAACACCCACTACTACGAAGCCGGTCAGGGCGATGCTCTGTTCCTGCTGCACGGTTCGGGTCCAGGCGTGTCCGGCGGCACCAACTGGGCCAAGTCCATCCCGGTGTTTGCCGACCGCTGGCGGGTGATCGTGCCGGACATCGCCGGCTTCGGTTTCACCGAATTCCAGGCCGACGCCAAGTACGACATCAAGCTGTGGGTCAACCACCTGCTGGGCATCATGGATGCGCTGGATATCCAGAAAGCCTCCTTTATCGGCAACTCCTTCGGCGGCGCCGTGGCCATCGGCCTGGCGGTGTTCGCTCCGGAGCGGGTCGACAAACTGGTGCTGCTCGGCACTCCTGCCGGCGAGTTCGTGCAGACCCCCGGCCTGCGTGGCGCCTGGGAATACGAGCCGTCGCTGGAGAACATGCGCCGCCTGATGGAGCTGTTCCCCTACGACAAATCCCTGATTACCGACGAATTGGTGCAGTCGCGTTTCGAGGCCAGCGCGCGTCCTGGTGCCCAGGACGCCCTGCGCAAACTGATCCCGCGACCGGCCGCCGAAGGCCAGACCCTGGTCAAGGCATTCCCCGCCGCGGCGCTGGCGAAAATCACCGCGCCGACCCTGGTGGTGCATGGCCGCGAAGACCGCGTGGTGCCGCCGGAATGCGGCCTGCTGATCGCCAACAGCGTGCCGAACGCCGACCTGCACCTGTTCGGCCATTGCGGCCATTGGGTGCAGAGCGAACAGCCTCGGCGCTTCGCCGCGCTGGTCCGCGACTTCCTCAGCGAGTAAGCGCCATGAGCCGAAATGTAATGGAGCGCGTGCTCTGGCAACTGTGCGTCGAGCGCGCCGCCAAAGAGCGGTTTCGCCAGGACGCCGCGGGCTTTCTAGCCCGCTTCGAGCTGGCCGAAGACGAGGCCGCGATGATCCTCGGCTTCGATGTTGCCGGGCTGCAGGCCGCCGGGGTCAACCCGATGCTGACCATGGGCTTCTGGCAGGAACTTTCCGTGGAGCGCGACATGGCGATCTACAAGCAGCGCCTCGGCTGCACCGATGAACTCAGCGCGGGTTTCTCCGCCGCGCTCAAGGGGTGATGAGATGGGCAAGATAGTAGGCGGCTTCTGGATGCCGCACGACCCGGTCATGTTCGTGGCGCCCAATGCGCCGCCCGAAGCCCAGCGCGAGGCGGTGTGGCAAGCCTACGCCGATTGCGCCCGGCGCCTCGCCGAGCTGGAGCCGACCGCGGTCATCATCGTCGGTTGCGACCATTACATTCTGTTCGGCACCCACTGCCTGCCGCGCTACGTGATCGGCACTGGTGATGTCGACGGGCCGATCGACCGCCTGCCGGGCCTGCAACGCCGCGTGGTGAGCAACCACCAGGCGCTGGCCGAACACATCGTCGCCCACGGTGACGCCACGGGCGTGGACTGGAGCGTGGCGCGCAGTTTCACCGTCGACCATTCGTTCTCGATCCCGCACCAGTTGGTGGTGCAGCCCGCCGAGCAACTGCTGGGCAAGACCTTGCCGAGCATCCCGGTGTACTTGGCTTGCGGCGTCGATCCGTACATCTCGCTGAAACGCTCGGCCGACCTCGGCCGGCAACTGCGCGCGGCGGTGGAAGCCTTCGACGCCGACGAGCGCGTGGTGATCATCGGCAGCGGCGGCATCAGCCACTGGGTCGGTACCGTCGAGATGGGCAAGGTCGCCGAAGACTTCGACCGCGAGATTCTCGCCCTGGGGGTCAAGGGCGACCTGGATGGCCTGTGTGCCTACAGCGACGAAGAAATCCTCCGCCGCGCCGGCAACGGCGCCATGGAAATCCGCAATTTCGCCTGTGCCATGGCCGCGCTGGAGCAGCCGGTCGGTGAGGTGGTCGCTTATGAAGCGGTGCCGGCCTGGGTCACCGGCCTGGGCTTTGTACAACTGAAGGAGGGCCGGGCATGAGCCGTGTATTGCTGTGCCAGCGCGACGAGCTGGCGCCGGGCGAACTGAAGAAGGTCGAGCAGGCCGAAGGCGACGCGATCTGCGTCTACAACCTGGGCGGCACCTTCTACGCCACCACCGACATGTGCACCCACGCCACCGCCTCGCTGGCCGAGGGCGATATGGAAGACGACCTGATCACCTGCCCGGTGCACTGGGGCCAGTTCCACATCCCCAGCGGCAAGGCGGTGACCTTCCCCTGCGAACGGCACCTGCGCACCTACAAGATTATCGTCACCGACCGTGAGGTGTACGCCGACGTCGCGCTGGAAGCCGACGAGGCACTGGCTGCGGCCGAGAGCCCGGTCTGACGTCGTCGCTGTCCCACCGCATTCCTGTGTGAGTCCGAACCATGGATAACAATAAATACATACCGCTCAGAACCATCGAATCCACCCCGACCCTGGATAACCTCGATCGCATCTGCGACATGGAAGAAGGCCGGCTGTCGGGCAAGGTGTTCTGGGACCAGGCCATCTACGAGCAGGAGATGGAAAAGATCTTCGCCCGCTGCTGGCTGTTCGTTGCCCACGAATCGCAACTGCCGAAATTCGGCGACTACCTGACCACCTCGATGGGCGAGGACGAAGTGCTGGTGGTGCGGCAGAAGGACGGCTCGCTGAAAGTCTTCCTCAATTCCTGCCCGCACCGCGGCAACAAGGTCTGCTTCGCCGAGGCCGGCAACGCCCGCGGCTTTATCTGCAACTACCACGGCTGGTCGTTCGGCGCCGACGGTGGCCGGCTGATGGGCATGCACGAATCCAAGTGCTACGAAGAGAGCAACTTCGACAAGTCGAAACACGGCCTGCGCGAAGCCCGGGTCGGCACCTACAAAGGCCTGGTGTTCGCCACCTTCGCCGCCGACGCACCGACCCTTGAGGAGTACCTCGGGCCGATGACCTGGTACCTCGACGTGATGCTCGACATGGACGAGGGCGGTAGCGAATTCCTCGGCGGCTGCATCCGTTCCACTATCGACTGCAACTGGAAGATCGCCGCGGAAAATTTCGTCGGTGACATCCTTCATGGCGGCTGGACCCACGACTCGGCGGCCAAGGCCATGCTCGGCGGGCCGGTGACCAATGTCGGCGAATTGCCGGAGTCGTACTCGGTGAACTGGAACGGCCACGGCTACGAGTTCGCCACCGATGTGGTGGGCAACGCCGCGACCCTCGGCGAGCGCGATATCAACAAGTACCTGCACGTGTTGCGGCCCAAGGTCGCCGAGCGCCTGGGCGAGTTCCGCTCGAAGCTGATCGGGGCGATTTCCTCGTTCACCGTGTTCCCCAACTTCTCCTTCCTGCCGGGGCAGAACACCGTACGCATCTGGCAGCCGCGCGGGCCGCACAAGATCGAGTTGTTCACCTGGGTGATCGTCAACAAGAACGCCCCGCAGGACATCAAGGACAAATGGCGCCGCGGCGCGATGATGACCTTCTCGCCCACTGGCGTGTTCGAAATGGACGACGGTGAGAACTGGGAGTACTGCACCAAGACCGCCCGCGGCGTGGTGACCCGTTACCAGGACCTGTACGTCGGCCTGGGCATGGACAGCCGGATCGACAACAGCGAGCTGCCGGGCAACGTGTTCAAGGGCCAGCTCAACGAATGCAATGCGCGGGCGTTCTACCAGCGCTGGAAAGACCTGCTGCAAGCGCCGACCTGGGCAGATGTCCCGGACCGCAACGGCAAGATGCGCTGAGGAGAAGCCCGCATGACACTGGAACAACAGTTGACCTTCGAAGACGTGCGCCGCGTCGAGCAATTCCTGCTGCGCGAAGCGCGCCTGCTGGACAACGAGTGCTGGGACGAATGGCTGCAGACCCTGAGCGAGGCGATCCACTACTGGATGCCCGGCATCGAGAACCGCCGCCGCGAAGACAAATCCGGGCCCTACACTCTGGAGCACATGGCCTTCTTCGACGACGGCATCCGCGAACTGCAACGCCGGGTGTCGCGGTTCAAGCAGCCGTCGGCCTGGGCCGAGAACCCGCCGACGCGCAATGTGCATCTGGTCAGCAATATCGAGGTGTATGCCGGCGAGGCGCCGGGCGAGTACCGCGCCTATTCCTGCTTTATCAACGTGCGCAGCCGCGGGCTTGATGAACAGTCGCAGATCACCGGCCGCCGCGAGGACGTGCTGCGGGTCGAGGCGGACGGGTTGAAGCTGCTCAAGCGCAAGATCCTGATCCCCAATGCGATGTTGCTGTGCAAGAACATCAATACCTTCCTGTGACACCCCGTGTTGCTGAATTTCCGAGGATTGATTTATGGGTTGGCTAAACAACCAGGTCGCACTGGTCACCGGCGGCACTGGCGGCATCGGTAGCGCCATCGTGCGGCGCTATGTCGCCGAAGGGGCGAAGGTCGCGGTCATGGGCCGTGACGCCGCGCAACTGGCGGCGCTCAGCGCCGAGCTGGGTGATGCGGTCATCACCGTGCAGGGCGACGTCTCGCGCTGGCAGGACAACCAGCGCGCCGTGGCGGCAACGCTGGAAGCCTTCGGCAAGCTCGACACCTTTGTCGGCAACGCCGCGGTGTTCGACTATTTCACCCGGCTCGACCGGATCGCCCCGGAAGATTTCGAAGGCGCGTTCCAGAAGCTGTTCTCGATCAATGTCCAGGGTTACCTGCTCGGCGCCCAGGCGGCGACCGAGGCGCTGCGCGAAACCCGCGGCAGCATGATTTTCACCCTGTCCAACAGCGCCTTTTATGCCGGCGGAGGTGGCATTCTCTACGTCACCGCCAAGCATGCGCTGGTGGGGATGATCCGCCAGTTGGCCTACGAGCTGGCGCCGGACATCCGCGTCAACGGTGTCGCCCCCGGCGCCACCAACACGCCGATGAAGAGCCTGGAAGGCCTGAACAGCCGCAGCGTGCCGCTGAACCAGATTCCCGGCTTCGAAGCCGGCGCCGCCCAGGCGGTGCCGCTGCAGCGTATCGCCGAACCCGAGGACCACGCCGGCCATTACGTGCTGTTGGCCTCGCGGGAGAACGCCGGGCTGACCACCGCTAACATCATCCACAGCGATGGCGGCTGGGAAATCCGTAGCAGCGGGGCGGCCAAGCATCGCAAGACCTGAACCCAGCCAGCGTGCTCTACAAAATAAACAAGAGAGATGCGTGATGAGCAACAGAAGCCTTAGTGCACCGCAACAACACCTGCTGGACCTGGTCGCCGGCCTCAACCTGCCGGTGCTGGCCGCGCCGATGTTCCTGGTTTCCGGGCCGAAACTGGTCTCGGCTTGCTGCCAGGCCGGGATCATCGGCAGCTTCCCGGCACCCAATGCCCGCACCGTCGAGCAACTGGACCAGTGGCTCGGCGAGATCGTCGCCGAGCGCGAGGCCGCCAGTCAGCGCGGTGAGGCCCGCGCGCCGTGGATGCTGAACATGATCGTGCACAGCACCTACGACCGTTTCGACGCCGAACTGGAACTGGTCAAACGCTACCAGCCGCCAATCGTCTCCACCGCACTCGGCAGTCCCAAGCGCGTGCTCGATGCCGTGCACGCCTACGGCGGCGTGGTGATCGCCGATGTGATCAGCCCGGCCCTGGCGCGCAAGGCGGCGGACGCCGGCGCCGATGGCCTGGTGCTGGTCTGCAACGGCGCCGGCGGCCACACCGGCAACTACAACCCGTTCGCCTTCGCAGGCGAGGTGCGGCAGTTCTGGGACGGGCCGCTGGGTCTGGCCGGGGCCATCTCCAACGGTCGCGATATTCACGCCGCGCAAGTGCTCGGCTGCGACTTCTCGCTGGTCGGCACGCGCCTGGTGGCCGCCGCGGAAAGCCTGGTGGAAGACGCCTACCGCGACATGCTGGTGGCGTGCTCGCTGGACGACGTGGTCACCACCAAGGCGGTCAGCGGCGTGTTGGCCACCTGGATGCGCCCGTCGCTGGAGCAGGCCGGCATCGATCCGGCCACCGAAACCCGCGCCAGCATCGACTTCTCCGGCAACATCGCCAGCGCCAACAAGGCCTGGAAACACGTGTGGTCGGCGGGGCAGGGGGTCGGGCAAATCAGCCGCCACTACAGCGTCGCCGAGCTGGTCGATGAACTGCACCAGGGCTACCGCGAAAGCCGTGCCCGCACGTTGTAAGCCGAACTTGCCTTCAGGAGAAACACGATGACTCATCCTTCCCTGCAACCGGCCGCCGAAGCGCTGGCCCGCGCCCGGCAGACCCGCACCCCGTGCGGGCGCATTTCCGAGCGATTCGACATCAACAGCCTGGCCGACGCCTACGCCATCCAGGAACTCAACACCCAGGCCGCCCTGGCCGCCGGCCGGCGTCTGAGCGGGCGCAAGATCGGTCTTACCTCGCTGGCGGTGCAGCAGCAACTGGGTGTCGATCAACCGGACTTCGGCATGCTCTTCGCCGACATGGAAGTTCGCGACGGCGAGACCATCGACAGCGCGCGGCTGATTCAGCCCAAGGCCGAAGGCGAGATTGCCTTTGTCCTCGGCCGTGACCTGCCGCACGCCGACACCACCCTGGCCGAGCTGCTGCGCGCCGTGGACCATGTATTGCCGGCGCTGGAGATCGTCGATTCGGCGATCGAAGACTGGAAAATCACCCTGGTCGACACCGTCGCCGACAACGCCTCTTCCGGCCTTTATGTCCTGGGCAAAACGCCGGTGAGCCTGGCCGGCCTCGACCTGGCGCTGGAAGGCATGTTGCTGGAGAAGAACGGTGCCCAGGCGGCCATCGGCGTCGGTGCGGCCTGCATGGGCAACCCGCTGGACGCCTGCCTATGGCTGGCACGGACCATGGCCGAGGCCGGGCGTCCGTTGCAGGCCGGCGATGTGCTGCTGTCCGGCGCACTCGGGCCGATGGTCCAGATCGCTGCCGGCGACAGCCTGCGCCTGCGCCTGACCCGGCTGGGCGAAGTGAGCTGCCGCTTCGCCTGAGACGAACTAGCCAACACCTTGAGGCCGGCCGTCAGGCTGGCGAACGTCACAACAATAAATCAGTGAGCGGTGGGCACCTGACCCGCCGAACTCATGAGGGCGTGCCATGTACGACATCTTCAACGACCCGACGCGGTTGGCGCCGGCGCGCGTGCTCTATGAGCCCGGCGCGGACGGCAGTTTCATTCTCGGCTCAGCCGAGCCCCTGCAACCTTATGCGCGCTGCATCGGCGAATGGCTGGAGCATTGGGCGCACCAGACTCCTGACCGCGCTTACCTGGCGGAACGCCGCAACGGTGGCTGGTTCACCCTGAGCTACCGTGAAGTGCGCCAGCGTGTCGGCGCCCTGGCCCAAGGCCTGCTGGAGCTGGACACCGCGCCGGGACGCCCGGTGCTGATGCTGTCGGAAAACGATATCGACCAGGCGCTGCTGACCCTGGCGGCCATGCACGTGGGCATTCCGGTGTCCACCGTGTCGGTGGCCTATGCCCGCAACACCGGCAGCGGCTGCGCCAAGCTCAAGGCGATTATCGACGTGCTGGACCCGGCGCTGATCTTCGTCAACGACGGCGATGCCTTCTGCCGCGCCATCGAGCTGGTCGCGCCGCGCTGCCCGGTGGTGGCGGCGCGCAACGCCCAGGAAATCCCCGACGGGCTGGCCCTGCCGTTGCTGTACAAAACCGAAAGCCCGGCGGTCATGGACGCCTTCGCCCGCGTCGACGGCGACACCCCGGCGCGCTACCTGCTGACCTCCGGCTCCACCGGTTCGCCGAAGGCGGTGATCAATACCCACGGCATGCTCTGCGCCAACCAGCAGGCCATCGCCCAGTGCTGGCCCTTCATTGAGCGGATCGACGTGGTGGTGCTGGACTGGCTGCCGTGGAGCCACGTGTTCGGTGCCAACCACAACTTCAACCTGGTGCTGCGCAACGGCGGCACCCTGTACATCGACGACGGCCGGCCACTGCCGGGGCAGATCGACCGCACGGTGGAGAACATCAAGTCGGTCAAGCCGACGCTGTTCTTCAACGTGCCGCGCGGCTACGAGTCGCTGCTGCCGTACCTGGAACGCGACGAAGCGCTGGCCCGCGCCTTGTTCGGCCGGCTGGAACTGCTGTTCTACGCCGCCGCCGCGTTGCCGCAAAGTTCCTGGCAGCGCCTGGTGGCGCGCGCCGCCGAAGTCCGCGAGGCACCGCTGTTCTTCGCCACCGAATGGGGTTCGACGGAAACCTCGCCGGTGGTCACCAGCGTGCATTTTCAGTTGGACAAGGCCGGCAATATCGGCCTGCCGGTGCCGGGCACGCAGATCCGTTTCGTGCCCAGTGGCGACAAGCTGGAAATGCGCGTGCGCGGCCCGTCGGTGTTCCCGCGTTACCTCAACGACGCGCAGAGCACCGAGGCCGCGTTCGATGAACTGGGCTTCTACCGCATCGGCGATGCCGGCCGGCTGGTGGACCCGGAGCGGCCCGAACTGGGGATTCTGTTCGATGGCCGTGTGACCGAAGACTTCAAGCTCAGCAGCGGCACCTGGGTGTCGGTCGGCACCCTGCGCCCGCGGCTGGTCAGCGCCCTGGCGCCCTATGCCAGCGATTGTGTGATCTGCGGCCACGACCGCGACGTGATCGGTGCGCTGGTCTACCCGACCCCGGCCCTGCGCGAGTTGCTCGGCAAGGCCGGCGAGTCCATGAGCGGCGCGCAACTGGCGCTGCAGCCGGAAGTGCGTCTGGCCCTGTGCGCCGGCTTGAAGGCTCTGGCCAGGGACTTCCCGGCGTCGTCGCAGCACGCGGTGCGGCTGATGATCCTCGACACCCCACCGAGCCTGAATGACGGCGAAATCACCGACAAGGGCTACATCAACCAGCGCGCCGCCCTGACGCTGCGCGCCGACGCGGTCCAGCGCCTGTACGCCGACACCCTCGGCCAGGACGTGATCCTGCTCGCCGAAGTCTACGGAGAAGCGGTATGAGTCAACGCAAACTGAAAGTCGCCATCATCGGTTCCGGCAACATCGGCACCGACCTGATGATCAAAATCCTGCGCCACGGCCAGCACCTGGAGATGGCCGCGATGGTCGGCATCGACCCGGCCTCTGACGGCCTGGCACGGGCGGCGCGGATGGGCGTCGCCATCACCCACGAAGGTGTTGACGGCCTGACCCGGATGCCGGCGTTTGCCGATATCGACTTCGTCTTCGATGCCACCAGCGCCGGCGCCCACGTCAAGAACGACGCCTTCCTGCGCTCGATCAAACCCGGCATTCGCCTGATCGACCTGACCCCGGCGGCCATCGGCCCGTACTGCGTGCCGGTGGTGAACCTGGAGCAGAACCTCGCTCAGCTCAACGTCAACATGGTCACCTGCGGCGGCCAGGCGACCATCCCGATGGTCGCGGCCGTATCTCGCGTGGCCAAGGTTCACTACGCCGAAATCGTCGCCTCGATTGCCAGCAAATCCGCTGGCCCTGGCACCCGCGCCAATATCGACGAATTCACCGAAACCACCTCCCGCGCCATCGAGGTGATCGGCGGCGCGGCCAAGGGCAAGGCGATCATCGTGATGAACCCGGCCGAGCCGCCGCTGATCATGCGCGACACGGTGTTCGTCCTTTCCGAGGCCGCAGATCAGGCGCAGGTCGAGGCTTCGATCATCGAAATGGCCCAGGCAGTTCAGGCCTATGTGCCGGGCTACCGGCTCAAGCAGAAGGTCCAGTTCGAGGACGTTCGCGACCTGAAAATCCCCGGTCTCGGCGCGTTCTCTGGCCTGAAGACCTCTGTGTTCCTCGAAGTCGAAGGCGCCGCCCATTACCTCCCGGCCTACGCCGGCAACCTCGACATCATGACGTCCGCCGCCATGGCCACCGCCGAGCGTATGGCCCTGTCGATGATCAACGGCTGAGGAACGACCATGAAAAAAATCTACATCTCCGACGTCACCCTGCGCGACGGCAGCCACGCGGTGCGCCATCAGTACACCCTCGACAACGCCCGCGATATCGCCCGTGCACTGGACAAGGCCAAGGTCGATTCCATCGAAGTCGCTCATGGCGATGGCTTGCAGGGTTCCAGCTTCAACTATGGCTTTGGCCGGCACACTGATCTTGAGTACATCGAGGCGGTGGCGGATGTGGTCAGCCACGCCAAGATCGCCACGCTGCTGCTGCCGGGGATCGGCACGGTCCATGACTTGAAAGCTGCTTATGACGCCGGCGCCCGTGTGGTCCGCGTCGCGACTCACTGCACCGAAGCCGACGTGTCGAAGCAGCACATCGAATACGCCCGCGAACTGGGCATGGACACCGTCGGCTTCCTGATGATGAGCCACATGGTTCCCGCCGAGCAGTTGGCGGCGCAGGGCAAGCTGATGGAGAGCTACGGCGCGCAGTGCATCTACATGGCCGACTCCGGCGGCGCGATGAACATGCAGGACATCCGCGACCGCATGCGCGCTTTCAAGGCGGTGCTGAACCCGGAAACCCAGACCGGCATGCACGCGCACCACAACCTCAGCCTCGGCGTCGCCAACTCGATTGCGGCGGTGGAAGAGGGCTGTGATCGCATCGACGCCAGCCTCGCCGGCATGGGCGCGGGCGCCGGTAATGCGCCGCTGGAAGTGTTTATCGCCGCTGCCGAACGCCTCGGCTGGAACCACGGCACCGACCTCTACACGCTGATGGATGCCGCCGACGATATCGTCCGGCCGTTGCAGGACCGACCGGTGCGGGTGGACCGCGAGTCGCTGGCGCTGGGCTATGCGGGGGTTTATTCGAGCTTCCTGCGTCATGCGGAAATCGCGGCAGCGCGGTATGGGTTGAAGACCGTGGACATTCTGGTGGAGCTGGGCAAGCGGCGGATGGTCGGGGGGCAGGAGGACATGATTGTGGATGTGGCGTTGGATCTGCTGGCTCGGCGGAATTAGCCGAAATCGCGAGCAAGCTCGCTCCTACAGGGGGGAGGTTCCGCATACACATCCCTTGTAGGAGCGAGCTTGCTCGCGATGGCCTGCACAGCAGGCCCCGAACACAACCCCAACCCCAACCCAAGGCCCAGACCATGACTTTCACTCTGCACATCCAACCGGTCGGCCTGAGCTGCCCGGCCACCCCCGACCAGACCATCCTCGATGCCGCCCTCGCCGACGGCCTGATGCTCAAGCACAGTTGCCGCACCGGCACCTGCGGCAGTTGCAAGGGCCGCTTGCTCAGCGGCGCAGTCGACCACGGCGACAGCCCGCTCGACGTGCTCAGCGCGGCCGAGCGCGAACAGGGCCTGGCGCTGTTCTGCTGCGCCCGGGCCAAATCCGACCTGGTGATCGACGCCCCGGAAGTCACCGAACTGCGCGGCATCAGCATCCAGCAGATGGGCGTGCGTGTCGCCAGCGTCGACAAGGTCAGCCACGACGTCGCCGTGCTGCGCCTGATGCTGGCGCCGGGCAGTGCGTTCAACTACTTCCCCGGCCAGTACGTCCAGGTGCTGCTCAAGGACGGCAGCCGCCGCAGTTACTCCATGGCCACCGCCGTAGCGCGTGACCAGCAACTGGAACTGCATATCCGCCATATGCCGGGCGGTGTGTTCAGCGGCCATGTGTTCACCGCGCTGCAGCCCAAGGCGATCCTGCGCATGGAAGGGCCGTTCGGTTCGTTCTTCCTGCGCGACGGCGACGCGCCGATGATCTTCCTCGCCAGCGGCACTGGTTTTGCGCCGATCCAGGCGCTGCTGGAACAGTTGCGCGAACGCGGCGACAACCGTCGGCCGGTGTACCTGTACTGGGGCGGACGGCGCCGCGAAGACCTCTATCGGCATGAACAATTGCTGGCCTGGGAAGCCGAATTGCCGTGGCTGCGCTACACCCCGGTGCTGTCCGAGCCGACCGAGGCGTGCGACTGGCAGGGCGCGACCGGCTTCGTTCACCGTCAGGTGGTCAATGACTTCCAGAGCCTCAAGGGTTTCGAGGTGTATGCCTGTGGCGCGCCGATCGTGGTGGATTCGGCGCGGCGGGATTATGTGGCGGAGCGGAATCTGGCGGAGGCTGATTTTTACGCGGATGCGTTTGTTTAGGGGGAGGGGCATCGCGAGCAAAGCAGGCCCAAAGTCTCATAAAACCCGCCCCGTTCAAGCGCTTGCTGCGTTTGCCATCATTTCGCCATTCCCGTAGAATCCTTCGGTATTTAAAGGCGCCAGGGCCCAGCCTCGGCGCCTGATTCATCGGGCTTCCCGACCTAACTAAAAATGACCGCGCATTGCGGCAAAGCCTTTGTGTGCACCACGCCCTCGCAAGCCGGCGCTGTATCGCCGTGCCCGTGGGCTCCAAGGCTTAATCCGTCTGGCTTTCGTATCCACCCAGGCCAGCGCGGATATTTGAGGAAAGGTCAATGCGGGTCAGAAATCTATCCATCGGCGCCAGAGCCGGTTTTGCCTTCGCGATCCTGGCGGTACTGGTATTGCTGTTGGGCGCCGTCGCGATTTTCGAAGCCGAGAAAATGGACTCGGCAACCGACAAGATCACCGGTTACTGGCAACCCAGCAGTCATGCCCTGGCCGAAGTCGGCCTGGCCCTCGGCCGCACCCGGGCGCTGACGTTGCGCTCGATCCTGCTGCGCGACCCGCAGGAGCGCCAGCACACCATGGAGTTGATCGCCGAGCGCCAGCAGGAGATCAAGACCAACCTCAAATTCTATGAAGAGAGCATCGACAGCCCGAAGAACCGCGAGCTGTTCAAGGCGTTCCAGGAGTCTTACGACAAGTACCACACCCTGCAGCGCCAGCTTCTGGAGGCGGTGCGCGCCGAGCGTCCGGAAGACGCCATCGACCTGCTCAACGGCCCGCTGGTGGCCTACGCCGACGGCATGATGAACGACCTCGGCAACCTGATCCGCTACAACTACGACGGCCTGGTGGAGTCGGGCCAGGTCAGCGGTGAAGCCTATGACCGCGCCGTGCTGATCATCGCCATCACCCTGCTGGTCATCCTCGCCGCCATGATCGCCATCGCCGCGATCCTCACCCGCAGCATCGTCACCCCTTTGCACGAAGCCGTGGTGGTGGCCGACCGCGTGTCCCATGGCGACCTGACCCAGGAAATCATCGTCACCGGTCGCGACGAGCCGGCGCTGTTGCTGGAGTCGATGCGCACCATGCAGGAACGCCTGCGCACCACCATCCGCCAGATCGCCGAATCCTCCGACCGCCTGGCCTCGGCCTCGGAAGAGCTGCACGCGGTCACCGACGACACCAGCCGCGGCCTGCTGCAACAGAGCGCCGAGATCGAACAGGCGGCCACCGCGGTCAACGAAATGACCGCCGCCGTCGAGGAAGTCGCCAGCAACGCGGTGACCACCTCCGATGCCTCGCGCCGCGCCGACGACACCACCCAGCATGGCCGCGCCCAGGTCGATCAGGCGCTGGCCTCGATCCAGAGCCTGGTCAGCGACGTCGGCGACACCGCCCAGGAAGTCGAAACCCTGGCCAATCACGTCAACGACATCAGCCGCGTGCTGGATGTGATCGGTTCGATTGCCGACCAGACCAACCTGCTGGCGCTCAACGCCGCCATCGAGGCGGCGCGGGCCGGCGAGGCGGGCAGGGGCTTCGCCGTGGTCGCCGACGAGGTGCGCGCCCTCGCGCACCGCACCCAGCAGTCCACCGAAGAAATCGAGCAGATGATCGGTGGCGTCCAGGCCGGCACTCACCGCGCGGTCAGCACCATGCACAGCAGCCAGAGTCAGGCCAGTCGCACCCTCGTCGTGGCCCAGGCCGCCGATGAAGCGTTGAAGGTGATTGCCGAGGCCATCGCCGCGATCAACGAACGCAACCTGGTGATCGCCAGCGCGTCCGAGGAACAGGCGTCGGTGGCGCGGGAAGTGGACCGCAACCTGGTCAACATTCGCGACCTGTCGATCCAGACCTCGACCGGCGCCAACCAGACCAACGCTGCCAGCCAGGACCTGTCGCGCCTGGCGGTGGAACTGAACGTGATGATTTCCAAGTTCAAGGTCTGAGCCTGTCGGGGGGGGGCGCCGGGGGGGGGGGGGGGGGGGGGGGGGG
>NZ_JANLOA010000093.1:0-24720 GCF_025466035.1 Pseudomonas sp. 20P_3.2_Bac5
AATTCCTGTAGGAGCGAGCTTGCTCGCGAAGGCCTGTCACACCAGATTCAAAACCCTGGCCGCATTGCGGTAGAAGAACTTCTCCACCACGTCATCCTTGAACCCGAGCCGCTGCGCATCCTCGATGCTCTGCCCGATCGGGCGGAAGGTGTACGAGGAGCCGAACAGTAACTGGTCCGCCAAAAAGCCATTGGCCGCTTGCACATACGCCTCGCTACCCGCCTGGAACAGGTACATGTCCGGCAGCAGGTGGATGTTCTCGTAGCGGAACGCCACGCCAATCGCCTGTTGTACGTTCGGCCAGTAGCCATGGCTGGCGACGATCTTCAGTTCAGGAAACGCCCGGGCCACCGCGGCCAGGCGGCCCGGGTCGTTGTAGGCCGGGTCCGGGGTCGTCGGGCCGCTCATGATGAACAGCGGCACGCCGCGCGTTTGCAGGTGTTCGTAGATCGGCCAGTACAACGGGTCATCGGCCTGCCGCGCCGGTTCGGCGAAGCCCGGCTCGAGGTCGATGGCCAGCAGGCCGAGGACGTCGATGGCACGGTCGATCTCGGCAATTGCGCCTTCGATACCTTGCAGCACCGGCTCCACCGCGCCCACGCCGATCAGTTCGGCGTGGCCGTTCACCACGCTGTGGATCAGGTCGTTGGACAGGTGCTGGGACGGCGTGTGCCGACCCACCACCGCAGCCTTGTACAGCCCGGCCTCGCGCACCTCGCCGAGGAAGCCTTCCTGGGTCAGTGAGCGTTCGAAGTGGTTGTCCGCGCCACGGGTGCCGACGCGGCGGTTCAGCCAACGCGCGGTGTCGTGTTCCGGCGAGCCGGGCACGCCGCCGAAGAACGGGTGCAGAAACGCCGGTCGGCAGCGCAGGTCGATGATTTTCATGCCGCCTGCTCCTTGCCTTTGCCGGCGCGGACATCGAACGCGCCGCCGGTGAAGGCGCCGTCCACGGTGACCTTGCCCTTGCCCGGCAGCAGCGGGAAGACCAGTTCGGCGAAGCGGTAGGCTTCTTCCAGGTGCGGGTAGCCGGAGAGCACGAAGCTGTCCACGCCCAGTTCGGCGTATTCGAGCAGGCGTGCGGCAACGGTTTCCGGGTCGCCGACCAGCGCGGTGCCGGCACCGCCACGGACCAGGCCGACACCGGCCCAGAGGTTCGGCGCCACTTCCAGTTTGTTGCGGTCGCCGCCGTGCAGCGCGGCCATGCGCCGCTGGCCTTCGGAGTCCATCTTGGCGTAGTTGGCCTGCGCCGCGGCGATGGTGTCTTCGTCCAGGTGGCTGATCAGTTCGTCGGCGGCGGCCCAGGCGGCTTCGTTGGTTTCCCGCACGATGACGTGCAGGCGCACACCGAAGCGCACGGTGCGGCCATGTTTGGCGGCGCGGGCGCGGACATCGGCGATCTTCTCGGCCACCGCTGCCGGCGGCTCGCCCCAGGTCAGGTAGGCATCGACATGCTTGGCCGCCAGTTCATGCGCCGCCGGCGAGGAACCGCCGAAATACAGCGGCGGGTAGGGTTTCTGCACGGGCGGGAAGAAGTTCTGTGCGCCTTCCACCTTGAGGTGCTTGCCTTCGAAATCGACGTTCTCGCCTTCCAGCAAACGGCGCCAGATGGTCAGGAATTCGTCCGAGGCTTCGTAGCGTTCGTCGTGCTTGAGGAACACGCCATCAGCGGCCAGTTCGGTGGCATCACCACCGGGCACCACGTTGAGCAGCAGGCGGCCGTTGCTGGCCTGGTCCAGGCTCGCGGCCTGGCGCGCCGAGGCGGTGGGGTTGCCCAGCGAAGTGCGCAGGGCCACCAGCAGTTTGATCCGCTGGGTCACCGGCACCAGGCTGGCGGCGGTGACCCACGGGTCCAGGCAACTGGCGCCGGTGGGAATCAGCAGGCCGTCGTAGCCGAGCTGGTCGGCGGCCACGGCGATCTGCCGCATGTAGGCATTGGTCGCCGGCCGGCCACTGGCCGAGTGACCGAGGTAGCGGGTGTCGCCGGAAGTCGGCAGGAACCAGAAAATATCGAGACTCATCAAATTGTCCTCATTGCCATCGTTGATAGGGGCACGCGTGGCAGCGGTGTTTCTAGGAATTCAGATCGACAGGTTGATCACCCGGCCATCGAAGCCGCCGGGGGCGGCACGACGTTTGTTCACCACCAGTTCGCCGATGCGGATCAGGTGGGTGCGGGTGATGTTGCGCGACAGGCCCAGCAGTTGCGCGGTGTGGACCTGGTTGTAGTGACAGAAGCGGTAGGCCGCGCGCAGCAGGGCGTCCTCGACCTTTTCGTGCAGCCCTTCACCCTGTTCCTCGAACAGTCGCAGCAGCGCCCGTTGCAGCAGTTCATCGGCGCTTTCCTCGCGTGGGCGGTTGCTGGCCTCGCGCTCGATGCGCAGGTTGGACAGGTGCAGGTCTTCGGCGCGGATCACCTTGTCGCGGCAGATCAGCAGGGTGTGGTGGATGACGTTTTCCAGCTCGCGGATATTCCCCGGCCAGTCGTAGCTGGCCAGGCGCTGGCGGGCTTCCTCGCTGAGGCTGACGTCGGCATAGCCGAGACGCCGGCTGTATTCGGCGATGAAGTGGCGGGCCAGCGGCAGGATGTCGCCGGGGCGGTCGCGCAGCGGGTGCAGTTGCAGGCTGACCACGTTGAGCCGGTAGTACAGGTCTTCGCGGAAATGCCCGGCGTTGATGGCTTTTTCCAGGTGCACGTTGGTCGCCGCCAGCACCCGCACATTGATCGGGATGCTTTTGCGCGAGCCCAGGCGCACCACTTCACGTTCCTGCAGGACCCGCAGCAGCTTGACCTGGATCGGCATCGGCAGGTCGCCGATCTCGTCGAGGAACAAGGTGCCGCCGTTGGCTTCCTCGAACCAGCCGGCCTTGGCCGCCAGGGCGCCGGTGAAGGCGCCTTTTTCGTGCCCGAACAGCTCGGCTTCCACCAGCGACTCGGAAAACGCGCCGCAGTTGACCGCCATGAACGGACCGTTGCGCCGCCCGCTGAGGTTGTGGATGTGCCGTGCCACCAATTCCTTGCCGGTCCCGGTCTCACCGATGATCAGCACGCTGGCTTCGCTGGGCGCGACTTGTTGCAGGTGGGCGAGCAGCGCCTGCGAGTGCGGGTCTTCGAAGACCTGCGCGGTGGCGCGGATCGAGGTGGCCAGGGCCGGGGACGGGGGCAGGGTCAGCAGTTGCATGGACGGGCCTTATGAGTAGAAGGTCGGGGTAGGGCGCGTACCGTTCAGCGCCCACTCGCCCAGTTCGTGGATGCGGTAATCCAGCGGGTCGTGCAGGGTCTGGGTGCGCAGGTTGCGCCAGTGCCGGTCGAAGCGCAGCGAGGCATGGGTGGCGCGGGCGCCGGTGACTTCGAACAGGCGGTTGCAGATATCCAGGCCATGGCGGGTGGCGGCGACCTTGGCGGTGCCGATGGCCAGCGCCAGTTGCGCGCGCTCCTCGGCGCCGAGGGCGTGTTCCTTGGCCCAGGCGCGGTCGAGCAGGTCGGCGGCGCGTTCGATCAGCAGGCGCACGCTTTCCAGGCCGACCCAGAACTCGCCGTAATGGCGCAATACATGCGGGTCTTCGCCGCTGTGCCGGGCCGTGGAGCGGAACCACGGACGGCTTTCGTTGAGGGTGTACTGGCGGGCCTCTTCGAAGGCGCCTTCGGTGATACCGAGGAACATGTTGGCGAAATGCAGTTGCGCGATCAGCGGCCGCAGGCAGGCGAACGGCGTGCTCAGCGGGCCCGGGTCGAGCAGCAGTTCGCTGTGTTCGACACGTACGCGCTCGAAGGTGGCGCTGCCGCTGTCGGTCTGGCGCTGGCCGATATTGTCCCAGTCGCCATGCAGGGTGATGCCGGTGCGGCCGCTGGGGATGGCGGCGATCAGCAGCTTGCCGCCGGCGCTTTCATCAACCGCCGAGGCGATCAGCATTTCCGAGTCGCTGGCGCCGGAGCAGAAGCTCTTCTTGCCGGAGAACTCGCACCAGCCGTCGAAGCGCTTGACCACGGTGCGGGTGTCCAGCGGGTTGAGCGCGTTGCCCCAGAACCAGTCCTTGCGCGCGGTCAGTTCGAACCACGGCTCCCACTGCTCGGGACGGGAGAACAGGCGCACGGTGGCGAGCATCAGGTGCTGGAAGCCGAAGACATGGGCGATGGAGCTGTC
Source organism: Pseudomonas sp. 20P_3.2_Bac5 (assembly GCF_025466035.1). Taxonomy (NCBI): domain Bacteria; kingdom Pseudomonadati; phylum Pseudomonadota; class Gammaproteobacteria; order Pseudomonadales; family Pseudomonadaceae; genus Pseudomonas; species Pseudomonas sp. 20P_3.2_Bac5. Next base: position 4,143 of record NZ_JANLOA010000093.1, read on the forward strand.
GACCCGAGCGAACTGGCGCACCACGTCGAAGGTTTCGCTCCAGGTGGCGCCGAGGCCGCCATATTGGGTCGGGATCACCAGGCCGAGCAGGCCGCTGGCGCGCAGCGCGTCACGTTCAGCCTTGGGCGTGCCGCCACGGGCATCGCGCTCGACGGCGGTCTCGGCGAATTGCGCGGCCAGCTCGCGGGCGATTTGCACAGGGGTTTGCAGGGTGTTGCGCGAAGGCAGGTTCATGGTCGACATCTGCCTCAGGCGATCTTGCGCAGGGCGCTGTCGGTGACCACGCCGGCCAGTGTCGCGGCGGCACGCTCAGCGGCCAGGGCGATACGCGCCTGCAGCGCCGGGCTGGTGATCTGGTAGTCGGTGAAATCGGCCTGGGCGGCGTACACGCCGATGGGCAGGGTCAGGGCCTGGAAGAAGCTGAACAGCGGACGCAGTTGATGATCGATGACCAGCGCGTGGCGTTCGCTGCCGCCGGTGGCGGCCAGCAGCACGGGGGTGTCGATCAACGCATCCTGGCCGATCAGGTCGAACAGGTGCTTGAACTGGCCCGGATACGAACCGCGATAGACCGGGGCGGCGACGATCAACAGGTCGGCCTGTTCGATGGCCAGCAACTGCGCTTCCACATCAGCCGGCAACTCGGCGCGGGACAGGGCACCACCGACCGGACGGGCGATATCACCCAGCTCGATGACCTGCACAGTGAAATCCAGGTGCTGGCCCAGCGCGGCGATCAGCGCCTCGGTCAGGACCAGGGTGCGGGAAGGGCGCCAGGCCCCACCGGAAACAGCGACGATGTTGAAAGCGGTGCTCATGATTCAGGTTCCTTGGCGGAGTGAGATGCCTGGGTGGAGCAAGAGCCGTTCCAGTTTCTTGAATTCGTTGTGAATCAAGGTGTTGAGCGATTTTTCCGGTGGCTGTTGTGTTGCCGGGGCGCCGCAACTGTTGATTCAGTGTTGGTGGATGAACAGTTGTCGGGTGAACACTGTTCGGGATGCGGGGGATTTTTAGAGTGGGATGCATATTCAGTCCAATTCTTAATAAAGATAAATTTATTCGAATTAGAAATATGTGATGCAGCAGCCAACGGGGGCGCGGGTGGCGCGGCGCGGCCTGTGTTTATCGCGCATCAAGAGCTAGGGAAATTTCCTACAAATGAGCTAAAGTCGACCCCACTCAACCTATCGGGAGAAAGGGATGTCGTGCCCCCAGGTCTGCTCTGGCGCCACGCTGCAATGCAGCTTCGGTGCCGCGCCATGCGTGCTGAATGTGCTGCCGGTCAATCGGGTGATGGCTGGCGGAATGCCGGCGGCGACGATCATGGACCATATCCCGCTGGTGAACATTGCCACCTTCGGTATGTGCATGAGCACGGCCAACCCGATGGTCATCGCCGCCACCGCCGCGGCCCTAGGCGTGTTGACGCCGATGCCGTGCATTCCCGCCACCGCCGCGCCGTGGGTGCCCGGTGCCCCGACGGTGTTGCTGGGCAGCATGCCGGCGCTGGATGCCAACAGCATGTTGATGTGCAACTGGGCGGGGGTGATCAAGATTGGCATGCCGGGTCAGGTGCAGATGTTGATTCCCTGAGATTGTCTTGGGGGGTTGCGGCGCCGCAAACCTCACTCTTCCGCTCCATTCGTCCACCACCACTTCAACCGCGACACCGGCTTGCCCGCCGCATTCAGCGGTCGGCCGTCTTCGGCATAGCGCTGCCCCGGATCGAGCAACTGGCCGTTGAGGTATTGCGCCTTCAACGCCAGCTTGCCGTTGGGGTGAAAGCGCTGCAGCAGGCCCTCGCGGACGCCATTGTTGTACAGCTCGCGCTCGGCCACCGCGCCATCCGGGAAGTAGGTGACCGCTTCACCCTGCAACAGGCCCTTGCGGTAGGTGGCCGAGCGCAGCAGTTGCCCTTCGGTGGAGTAGAAGCTGGCAACGCCTTCGAGGCGATCGTTCTGGTAGGGCAGTTGCGCAGACAGCCGGCCATTGGGGTGAAACGTCTGGCTCAGGCCGTGCAACAGGCCGCCGGCGTAACTGAGGTTGGCCTGTGGCCGGCCATGTTCTTCGATGCGCAACGGACCGTTGAGCGCCTGTTCGTGCAGGCGCCCGGTCAACTGCGCGTCGCCGCGCTGCAGGCGGAAGGCGTCGCCCTTGGTCACGTTCGGGCCCTTCAATTGACCTTCACCAGGCCGCCCTTGATGGTCAGCATGCCGCCGCCATCCACGGTCTGTTCGGCGCCGCCCTTGTTGGTCAGGCTGATGCCGGCATCGTTGGTCATGGTGGTGCCGGCCTTGTTCTCCAGCGAGGTGCCGGCCTGGTTGGCGAACGAGGTGCCGGCCTTCTGCGCGATGGAGGTGCTGGCCTGCACGGCAAGGTCCGCGCCGCTCTTGACGGTGAAGCTGGCGCCGCTCTGCAGGGTGATCTTGCCGGTCACCTTGATGGTCAGGTCGCCGTCGATGGTCAGGGCGTAGTCGCCGGTAATCTTCTCGGTGAAGTTACCGCCGGTCTTGTGGGTCTGGTCGCCGCCGACGGTGACGGTGCGGGTGTCCTTGACGTCGAGGTTGTCACTGCCGGTCTGGATCTCGACCGTGCGCTTGCCCTTTTCCAGGGTGATGGTTTCGTCGCCTTCCTTGACCGTGCGGGTGCGGGCGTTCTGTACGGTCTGGGTTTCGTCGTGGCCGATGGTCACGGTGGCGTCGTTGAGGACGTTGGTGTTGAAGTCTTTCTGCGCCTGCAGGAAGACTTCCTCGGCGTCCTTCTTGTCTTCGAAGCGCAGGGCATTGAAGCCGCCGCCGCCCTTGGAGGAGTTGGTCTTGATCCCCGACTGGGTCTGGTTGTCGGGCAGGGTCCAGGGCACCGAGTTGTCGCCGTTGTAGACGCAGCCGCTGACCAGTGGCCGGTCGGGGTCGCCGTCGATGAAGGTGACGATCACTTCCTGGCCGACCCGCGGCACGAACTGCATGCCGAAGCTCTTGCCGGTCCAGGGCAGTACCACGCGGACCCAGCAGGAGCTGGTTTCGTTGTTCTTGCCGTCGCGGTCCCAGGGGAACTGAATCTTGATCCGGCCATATTCGTCGGTCCAGATTTCCTCGCCGGATTTGCCGACAACGGTGGCGGTCTGGGTGTGCATGCGCGGCTTGGGCGTGACCCGCTGCGGGCGGTAGGTGGTGGCTTTGGGGATCGCCTCGAAACGGTTGCGGTAGCTGTCGTGGCTGACGTCGTGGGTCACCGAGGTGACCACCCAATCGATGTTCAGGCTGGCGTCGTCATGGCCGCTGAGGGTGAAGTAATGACCGGGCACCAGCCAGCGGCAATCGCTATCGCCGACAAAGCGCTTTTCCTGGGTGCGCAGGCCGTCGACGCGCTGCTTGGTCAGCGCATCGCCACGGGATTTCTCGATGTAGCCGCCGGGATGCTCATACGCCGTGCGCGGCCCGGTCTTGGCCTCGGCCTTGCTGTACAGCGAGGTGGTCGGGGTGGTGAAGGCGTAGTCGCTGGCCGAATAGACCCCGGCCACCGCCTGCAGCACCAGTTGCCCGGAGCGGATGCCATGCAGTTCGCGGCCGCCCATGCCCTGGCCGAGGTAGCTCACCGCCGCGCCGTTGGGCAGGGCCGGGAAGGCTTCGTTGTTGTCGGCCAGCACCAGGGTGTGAACGCCGTCTTCATGGGTGAAGAACCAGAAAATCCCTTCTTCTTCGAGCAGGCGGCAGACGAAGGCGAAGTCGCTTTCGCCGTATTGCACGCAGTATTCCCGCGGCGTGTAGCTGCCCGTAAGGGACAGCTTGTAGTCGCTGAAACCATGGGCGTCGAACAGGCTGGTGACGATGTCGGAGGTGGACAGGTTCTGGAACACCCGGTTGTTGCTCGCCAGGTTCAGCCACCACAGCCACGGCCGCAGCACCACCTGGTAGCGCTCGGCACTGGCGTCGGCGGGCAACTGGTGGACCTCGGCGATCAGGCCGTCCAGCGGGCGCAGTTTGCTGTCGTTGTGCAGGGTGGCGGTGAGGTGGCTGGCGACCGCGTCGGTCAGGGTCAGGGTGCTGTCGGCGTACCCACGCAGCACCTGCAGCCCCAGGCCGTTGAGCATCTCACCGCCACTGAGCGACTCCGGATAGAGGTCGCTGAGGGCGCTGGCGGTGAGGGAAAGGCTGGTGTTGCTGTCGGTGGCGCGGGGCATCTGGGGTCTCGAACAATCAATGGCCTTGGCGGACTTTACAGGCTGGCGAGGGCAGAAGTCTTGCTCACTCCAGCGCCCATTCCGCGAGTTTTCCCGTGACCTGCTTCATCAGCACGTTTTCGATGTCCCGCGCGCCGGCGCCGCTGCACTGGGCGAGCACCGCCTTGACGATGCCGCGGTCGAAGTCGAACTGCTTGCCGGTGGCGGCCTTGTAGCGCTCGCGGAGTTTCTCCAGCTTGGCCAGGACGATGCCTTCCAGGGTCAGCTCATCCAGCGGGTGATAGGGCACCACGGTCATGCGCGCGAGGAATGCCGGGCGGAACGCCTTGAGCAAGACCTTGTGCAGGCGCTCGTTGAAGACCTCGCCGTCCAGCTCGGCCTTGGCCGTGTCGAGGATCAGTTCGGCGCCGACGTTGCTGGTGGCGAGCATCACGGTGTTCTTGAAGTCGACGATCAGGCCGCTGCCGTCTTCCATCACGCCTTTGTCGAAGACGTTGTAGAAGGCTTCGAGCACGTCCGGGTGGGCCTTTTCGATCTCGTCCAGCAGCACCACCGAATAGGGCTTGCGCCGCACCGCTTCGGTGAGCACGCCGCCGCTGCCGTAGCCGACGTAGCCGGGCGGCGCGCCCTTGAGCTGGCTGACGGTGTGGGCTTCCTGGTATTCGGAGAGGTTGATGCTGATCAGGTTGCGCTCGCCGCCGTACAGCGCGTCGGCGAGGGCGTAGGCGGTCTCGGTCTTACCAACGCCGGTCGGGCCGGGCAGGAGGAACACGCCCACCGGTTTCTGCGGGTCGGTGAGGCCGGCGCGGTAGGCTTGCAGGCGCTGGGCGATGGTGTCGAGGGCGGTTTTCTGGCCCATCACTCGCTGGCCCATGCGCTGGCCGAGGGTGCGCACGGCATGGGCTTCGTCGGCGAGCATCTTGCCCACCGGGATGCCGGTCCAGCCGGCGATCACCGCGGCGACGATCTTCGAATCGACCTGCTCCGGCACCAGCGGGTCGTCCTGGCGAATGGCGTCCAGCCCGGCTTCCAGGCGCAGCAACTCGGCGGCGAGGTGGTCGATGCGGCTGTCGGTCTCGGGGTCGCGCTTGGCCGTGTCGGCGTCGGCGCGCTCGCTCAGGGCGAGCAGTTCGCGGCGGGTGTCGAGCAGTTCGCGGACGGCCTCGCGCTCTTCGCTCCAGCGGGTCTCCAGCTCGCGCATGGCCTGCTGGTTGACCGTCAGTTCGGATTCCAGGCGGGTGATGCGGTCGCGGTGGTCCTGGCCGGTGGCTTGTTCGCGGCGCAGGCGTTCGACTTCTTCGTTGAGGCTGTGCTGGCGATGGCGCAGGTTTTCCAGCGGCGGCGGCACGTCGTGCTGGCCGAGGGCGACCCGGGCGCAGGCGGTGTCGAGAATGCTGATGGCCTTGTCCGGCAGTTGTCGCCCGGAGATGTAGCGATGGGAGAGTTTGACCGCGTCCTGGATCGCGGCGTCGAGCACCAGCACGCCATGGTGCTGTTCCAGTTTGCTGGCGATGCCGCGCAGCATCTGCACGCAGGTGGCTTCGCTGGGTTCTTCGACCTGGACCAGTTGGAAGCGGCGGGCCAGGGCCGGGTCTTTCTCGAAGTACTTCTTGTATTCCTGCCAGGTGGTGGCGGCCAGGGTGCGCAGCTCGCCCCGGGCCAGGGCCGGCTTGAGCAGGTTGGCCGCGTCGCTGCCGCCTTCGGCGCCGCCGGCACCGATCAGGGTGTGGGCTTCGTCGATGAACATGATGGTCGGCATGGGCGCGTTGCGTACCGCCTCGATCACGCCTTTGAGGCGCTGTTCGAACTCGCCCTTGACCCCGGCGCCGGCCTGCAACAGGCCGAGGTCGAGAACCCGCAGGCAGACGTCTTGCAGGGCCGGGGGCACGTCGCCGGCGGCGATGCGCAGGGCCAGGCCTTCCACCAGCGCGGTCTTGCCGACGCCGGGTGCGCCGACCAGGATCGGGTTGTTCTGCCGCCGCCGCAGGAGGATGTCGATGCATTGGCGGATCTCGCCTTCGCGGCCGATGATCGGGTCGATGCGCCCGGCCCGGGCGTCGGCGGTGAGGTCCTGGGTGTACTGCTCCAGCACCGGGTCTTCGGTGTTTTTCGCCGCGGCCTTGCCGCGTTTGGTCGGGGCATTGGCGGCGGGCTGTTCGCGGGAGGCGGCGGTCCATTCCTGGAACTTGCCGCGCAGGGTATCCAGCGGGATGGCCAGCAGCGGCGCGGCGCTGTTGAGCAGCAGGCTGCGGTATTCCTCGCGCTCCAGCAGCACCAGCAGCAACAGACCCGAGCGGATGCTCTGTTCTTCGCGCACGCCGGCTTGCAGCACGGCGTCCTTGAGCAGGTTGACGGTCTGCGCCGAGAGCGACGGCGTGCGGGTATTGCCGGACTTGAACAGCTCCAGGGCGCGGTTGATCTGTTCGCCCAGGGCGTCGCGCTCGACCTTCAGCGGCGGCAGCAGGCAGGCCAGGTCGCCGCCAGGAATCTCCAGCAGTTCCAGCAGGAAATGCTCGATCTCGATGAAGTGATGACCGCGTTGCAGGCAACGCTGCGCGGCGCGCTCCAGTGCATTGTGGGTGTCGCTGTTCAACCAACCGATCAGGCTGCCGAGCTCCATGTTCACACCTCTGCCGGCTGTTGTAGCCGGGTATTGAATACCTGACGGCGGGTCGGGTCGCTCTTGCGCTGCAACCCGTTGTTCCAGTTCAGCCGCGGACGGTTGTCGTTCATGAGGAACATCGGCCGGGCGCCGTCGATCAACAGCGTCAATGCGCAGTCTAGATCGGGGCCGAAATACAGGGCGGCGAGATCGGCCAGTTGGTGGTGGGTGTCGCCACCGGGCAGCAGCGGTTTGGCCTGTTCGGCGCTGAGCGGGCCGATGTGCAGGCGGATGCCGGCGTGCTCGTCCCACATGCGTTTGCCGGCGATCGCCGTGCGCCCCAGTTGCAGGTTGCGCCCGCCACGTTTGAGCACGCTGCGACTCGCCGGCGGGATGTCGCACCAGGCGCCGTCATGGCCTTCGACACGCAGCGGCAGGTTGAAATGATGGCGGACGATCGAGGCGAAACCGGCCAGCGAGCGCCGCCCGCCGGTGATCAGCGCGGTGCGCGCCAGCAGCGCGGCGTCGGGCAGTTTCTGGCGATCCTGCAGGCCGGCCGGCAGCAGCCCGGCCAGGGCGCGCAGTTGCTGTTGCACCGGGGTATCGCGGGCTTCGGCGAAGCCGAGGGCGACCCGGTGCTTGCGCAGGGTGCGGTAGAGCAGGCTGAGCAGGCGGTGCTGGAACAGGTCGAGAAATTCCGCCGGCGCGTGGTCGCGCTCCAGCGCCCGTTGTTGCAGCCACTCCTGGAAGGCGTAGGGCAGCGGACCGTCGGGGCCGCCAAGGCCGAAGATCGGCGTGCTGAGGATCGGCCGCGGGTCGTGGGCGTCGTGGCTGATCTTTTCGATCTGGCTGGCGGGAAACGCCGGGGTCAGCGGGCCGCGCAGGCGCACCGCTTCGTTTTGCGGGACGCTGCCACGGCCCAGCGAGGTCGCTTTCTGGTTCTCGTGCTCGAGGATCAGCAAGGCCTGGAGCAGCTCGAAGCCTTCGGGTCGTGCGCGCAACGTCTCGCTCAGAGGCACAGCGGCATGCCGGCTTGCGGGCTCCATGTCTTGATCTCCTTGGTAGCATCGTCGGCATCGACCAACACGGTGGTGATAAAGCGGTTGGCCGTGGCGTACAGCGAGAAGAACTGCGCCAGTACCGCGGAAAACAGCACGGTGCTGTGCCCGGCGAAGTGCGCCGGGTCCAATTGAATCCGCACTTCCAGGCCCTTGCGCCAGCCGCGCCAGGCGTCCTTGCCGACATGCCCGACGATACGTTCGCAGGCCAGGCTTTTCAGCCCGTCGATCTGCCGGCCGGCGCTGGCCTCGTTGCGCAGGTTGTGCAGGGTCAGCATCTCGCGCAGGGCATCCAGCGCCTGCTCGCCTTCGACCAGCGACAGGTGATTGAGGGTCAGTTGCGACACCAGCCGCCAGCGCGACTGGCCGTCAAGGTTAGGCACGCCTTGCGAGCTGGGCGGGTTGACCAGGCGGGCAGTGGCCGGCGCGCCGGGGCGCTCGAACGCCAGCACGGTGCCGGCAGCCAGGCTCTGCGCCAGGTGCCGGTTGGTGCACAGCAGGTCGGCGCTGAGGCTGAAGTCCCAGCTTTGGCTACGCGGATTGAAGCCGGGATCGACCAGGCTGACCAGTATGTCGCTGCCGATCCGGTTCGGCGTCAGGCCATTGATGCGCCGCGCATGCCAGTACATCTGCGCGTTGCTGCTGTGCTGGCTGCCGTAGTACGGCGCCACCGGCCGCACCACGCCATCGGCGGACAGGGTGCGCATGCCGCGGATGCTGTGGATTTCCACGCTGTTTTCGCGGTGGGCATCGGCGACCAGACGGTACTCGCTGTTCTTGCCATCCGGGCGCAGCGGCTCGGAGGTGCGGCGGAACAGGTTGATCGCCGGCACGCAGCCCAGGGCGATATCGCTGGCCTGCAGGTGCAGGTGCGGCGGCGTCGGGCGGTCGAACACCAGGTACAGGTCAAGGCTGTTGCCGTCGATGCGGGACGGGTCGAGCGGCACATCGAAGAAGTGGAATTTCTCCGGGAACGCGAAGTACTCGGTGAGCAAGCGCAGGCCCGGGTGCACGCCGTCTTCCTCGGGCAGCAGGGCCTGATCGTCGGCGAAACCGACCACCTCGGGCAGGCGGGCCTGCTTGTCCGGGCGCTTCAGGCGTTGCGGGCGTTCGCCGGGGGCGCTGTTGAACACGCCGATGGTGTGGGCACCGAGCAGGTCATACAAGGTGGCGTTGACCATCGGCGAGGCGTCCAGGTGCAGGCGCAACTGGCGCACATCCAGTGCGTTGAAGGCCGCCTTGCCTTGATAGTCGATGCGCAGGCGCAGGGCGGAACCGGCGTTGTACTGGCCGGTCAGCTTGCGGGCTTCGTCGCCGTCGAGCAGCACCGCATCGGTGATTTTCAACGGCCACAACGTCACCTCGGCGCCGGTGCGGAAATAGATGCTTTCGCCGCGGGTGGTGGTGACGAACAGCGAGGTGTCCCGCGCCAGGGTGTAGCCGCTGTCCAGGTTGCCTTTGCCCTCGGCGGGTTCGATCCGGACGATGGTGCAGGAGGGCAGGGGCCGCAGGGCCAGCGGGTAGAGTTGTTCGAGCAGGGCGTCGCTGAATTCGGCGTAGTCGTCGTCGAGGCGCCGTTGCAGGCGCGCCGAGAGCAGGGCGAAGCCTTCCAGCAGGCGTTCGACATGCGGGTCCTGACTTTCTCCCGGCGACAGCTCCAGACGCCGCGCCACCTTGGGGTAGCGGTTGGCGAAGGCGCTGCCAGCGTTGCGCAGCCAGGTCAGTTCACGTTGGTAATAATCCAGTAGCAGCGGGTCAATCGAGTCGCTCATGGCTGACCTCCAGACCCGTGTCGGTCTTGTCCACCACGAACGCCACCGGCCATTGCTGGCCGCCCTGGCGCAGCAGTCCGCTGAGCAGGATGCTCAGGCTGCGGGGTTGCCCGGCCACCAGCCGCACGTCCACCTCGCCCAGTTGCAGGCGCGGTTCGAAGTGCGTGATCGCGGCACGGATTTCCCGGGCGATGCGCCGACGGTCGTCGGGGTTGCTCGCCTGCAGACCGCTCCAGTCGCCGAGGCCGTAGTCCAGCACCGTTGGCGGCGAGGTCCGCGACGGGCCGGCGCGCCGGCTGTTGAGCAGGCGCAGCAGTTCTTCGCGGACCGACGTGGCCAGGGCGTGACGGTCCAGTTGCGGCGCGGCGTCGCCGGCCCCGGCCAGGCGTTCGAACAGCAGCGGGCGGTTGCCCGTGGAGGACATGATCGACTACCGCGACTTAGCTGCCTGCCTTGTTGAGTTTCATGTCCCAGGTGGTGGCGGCCGTGCCTTCTTTGACGCCGTCGTATTTCTGCGTGGTCAGTTCCCATTTGATCTTGGTGAAGTTCAGGGAAATGGTTTCCACCGGCTTGCCACCGGTACCGCCGCTGACGCTGACGTTGGAGAACACCACGTTGTCGAGGGTGTAGACGATGAACGGAAGAATCTGCCCGCTGCCTTCGGCGGCGTTACGGCCGATGGTGATCTTGGCCTGGGCAATCGCCTTGCCGGAGGTGCAGTACAGGTTCAGGTTGGGGGTGGACGTGTCGACGAACTTGGTCAGGGTGAACTCGCCGACATGCGGCTTGCCCGAGGTCCGCTCGGTGTTGCTGACGTCGTTGGTGACCTGCATGGCGACGTTGTGGCTGTAGGACATGATTTCGATCTTGTCCGTGAAGCCTTCGAGCTGGCTGTCACCTTTGATGTCGTCGCCCAGGTCCAGAATGATCGCATCCATCGCGTAAAGCTCCTGCTGCTAGAAATTTGGAATGAAAGAGGGGGAGCGGCTCCCGCGGGCGAACCCGCGGGAGTCACGGTCAGGCGGCTGCCGAAGGCGGCAGGGTCGCGACCAGGCGGATCGAAGCGGTCAGTTCTTCCAGCTGGAAGTGCGGACGCAGGAACACCGTGGCGCGGTAGGCGCCCGGCTTGCCCGGCACCTCGGAGACGTCCACGCGGGCTTCGCGCAACGGGTACTGGGCCTTGATTTCCTGTGGAGCGTTGTCGTTGATCAGCACGTAGTCGGCGATCCAGTTGTTCAGGTAGGTCTGTACGTTGTCGCGGGTCATGAAGCTGCCGACCTTGTCGCGCATGATTACCTTGAGGTAATGAGCGAAGCGCGACGACGCCAGCACGTACGGCAACATGCTCGAAACGCGCGCGTTGGCGTTCGCTTCGTTGGTGTTGTAGGCGCGTGGCTTGTTGGTGGTCTGGCCGCCGAAGAACACGGCAGTGCCGGTGTTTTTCTTGTGGCACAGGGAGATGAAGCCGAGGTCGTTCAGCTCTTTCTCGCGGCGGTCGGTGATGGCGATTTCGGTCGGGCACTTCAAGGTCAGGTCGCCGGAGGCGGTCTTGAAGGTGTGCTGCGGCAGGTTGGTTACCGCACCGCCACTTTCCGCGCCACGGATCGCCGCGCCCCAGCCGTATTTGGCATAGGCGTCGGTGAGGCGTTGGGCCAGGGCCCAGGCGGCGTTGCCCCAGAGGTATTTCTTGCCGTCGGCGCCGGCGACGTCTTCGTTGAAGTCCATGCCGTCGACCGGCAGGGTGTCCTTGCCGTAAGGCAGGCGCAGGAGGAAGCGCGGCAACACCAGGGACACGTAGCGCGAGTCCTCGGTGGCGCGGAAGTCACGCCATGGGCCCAGCTCCAGGCTTTCGAAGACTTTGGCCAGGTCCTTGGGAACCGACAGGTCGTTGAACTGCTTCATGTCGAACAGCAGCGGGCTGGCGGCGGCAATGAACGGCGCGTGAGCGGCGGCGGCAACTTCGGAGAGCTTGGTCAGCAGGGCGATGTCCTGCGGGTGACGGCCGAAGTAGTAGTCGCCAACCAGGGCGCTGAACGGGTAGCCACCGAAGGTGCCGTATTCCTCTTCGTAGATCTTCTTGAACAGGACGGTCTGGTCGAAGTCGACGGCGCGGGTCAGGTCCTTGCTCAGCTCGTTCTGCGAGACGTTGAGCAGGCGCAGTTTCAGACGGGTGCCGGTTTCGGTGTTGCTCACCAGCATGTGCAGGCCGCGCCAGGACGCTTCGAGCTTCTGGAAGGCTTCGTCGTGGAGGATTTCGTTGAGCTGGTCGCTGATCAGCTTGTCGATCTGGCTGATGCGGTTGTTGATCAGGGCGCGGGTGTCAGTGTCTTGACCCTGGCTGGCGGCGAGAGCCTTTTCCAGAACCTGGCTGGCGAACTCGGCGATCATGTCCTGGGCATAGACCTTCTGACTGTCGTCATGAACGATCTGGCCTTCCTTGATGATCTTTTCCAGCAGGGTGAGGGTCTGGGTGCTGCCTTCGCTTTGATTCTCGGTGCTTGACGCGGGCATGGTGGTGTCTCCGGGAGCAGAGGGGTGTGATCAGGCGTGCGAGTCAGGAGGGGCTGGACCGATTACTCGGTCTTGGTCTCGGTGTTCTCGCCAGGCACTACGTCATCGTCTTTTGTCCCGGGCGGCGTCTCGTCTTTCTTGCCTTCGCCAGTGCTGGCGGTGGTGCCGGAGCGGGCGGCCTTGATCGCTTCCAGGTCTGCTTCGGTGCTCTTGAGCACTTCCTTGAGCAGTTCGTCGAGCTTGTCGTTGCCGTCGAGCTTGGTCAGCAAGTCGCGCAGGCGCTCACGGGCTTCGAACAGCACCTTGAGCGGCTCGACTTTCTTCACCACGTTGACGGGGTCGAAGTCCTCGATCTTGCTGAAGCTGAGCTTCGCGCTGAGGGGATTGCCTTCTTTGTTGAGGGTGTTCTTGACGTTGACGGTGACGCTGGGGGCGATGGATTCGACGACTTTGTCGAAGTTATCGCTGTCGATGTCGACGAAGCGGCGCTCGTTGAGCTTGGCCGGGTTCTGCGTGGCACCCGACAGATCGGCAAGAACACCAACCACCAGAGGCAATTCCTTTTTCTCGATGGCGTTACCGGTTTCTACGTCATAGGTGATCTGCACGCGAGGCGGACGGACCCTGTCCAGCTTGTGCTGAATACTTTCTACCATAGTGGCTGACTCCGATGCAGAAGGCGGGCGCAATGCAACGGTTTCCCACTGATCGCAATCCCTTGCTAGACCGCGGCGTGGACACGCTCTTGTCGAGGTTCCTGTTTTCCGCAATCACCTCAATTCGTCATGGTGGCGAATTGGCATGGATGCTATAACAGGCATGCCGAAATGCAAATAAAACTTTTCTTGGATCATCATGCGTCTTAAAAAGTTCATATCCATCAAGATTTTGGCGGTACTTTTGACAGCCTCGGCAATGGCCGGATGTTCATTGTTTGGATCCAAGGTTAGTGTCGATGGCGTCACCCTGGATGTTGCTTTGCGCGCAAACGATGATTCGCCGATCGCCGTGGATTTCGTGGCCGCCAACGATGTTGACCTGCTTGGAAAGTTGTCCGGGCTGACAGCAAAACAATGGTTTGCCACGCGTGAACAATATCAGCGCGACTTTCGTCAGTACTTGCATGTTTGGGGCATGGAGCTAGTGCCTGGACAGTTGATTGAATCGTCAACTTTCCCGCTTGATGGAAAGCCGTCGGTTGGACTTCTGGTATTTGCCAATTATCAAAGTCCGGGCGCCCATCGCTTGCGCCTTGAAGACCAGCGCAGCATCCGCTTGAAATTCGACAGCCGTGAAATGACCCTGCTCGACCAGAACACACGCTGACCGCGGCCGCCGCCGCGCTTGGCCATACGCCAGATACAGGATGTGAAGGGACTTTATGAGCGTGCGACCTGATGTGGTCTGCTGGTACGAAGGCATGCAATTGCTGCCCCAGCATTTTCAGTTGCAAGGGCTGCGGGCCGAGGCCATGGCGGCCCACCTGGCACTGGCTGCCAACCCCTGGTATTGGGGCGTAGCGCATTTCGAACACGACCCCGCCGCGCTGGTGGCCGGCAAACTGCGCCTGCTGAGCCTGGAGGCGACCATGCCCGACGGCATGCCGGTCAGCCTCGGCGCGGCGCAGGAAACCCAGCTTGAGCTGGACCTGGCCAAGCCGGTGAAGGATTCCGAGACCTCCACCGTCACTGTCTACCTGGCGTTCAACCCGCTCTGGCAAGGCCAGCGCCTGCGCGCGATGGAGGGGCGTTGGCAGTCGGAACTGAGCGAGCCGGTGCCCAATCTCGACAGCGGCCTGGACGATGAACGCGTCACCGTCTGGAAGCCCGCGCCGCGCCTGGTCACCGACCGCGACAAGGCCGACAGCGTGTGCCTGCCGCTGATCCGCGTGCGCAAGGAAAATGGCGTGTACAAGGCCTTGCCCGACTTCGTCGCGCCGAGCCCGCGGGTTACGCCGCAATCGGTGCTGGGGCAGCGAGTGCTGAAGTTGTGCGCCATGGTGCGGGAAAAGTGCGGGTCGATCGGCGTGCGCCTGCAGGGCGTCGAGCTCGAAAGCGACCCCGCCCGCGCCCGGGTATTGCGCAGCCAGTCGGCGGCGCTGTGGGCGCGATTGCCAGAAGTCGAGGGCGCGCTCTACAGCGGCATCGCCACACCCCAGGCGCTGCACGGCCTGCTGTTGGGCATGGCCGGAAGTTGGGCGGCGCTGGATCCGGTCAGCGGCGTGCCGGCGTTTTCTCCGCTGGAGTTTCTTGACCTGTACCGCGGCTATGACGAAGTCCTCGACTGGCTGGAACGCAGTCTGAAGAAAGTCCGCGAAGGGCTGCGCAGCGTGCCGTTCGAACAGAAGGGCAACGTCTACGAGATCCAGTTGCCGTCTTTCGATCCCTCCCGTCCGTTGCTGGTCGGCCTGCGCATGCCACCCGGAGCACCCGAGCCAGACGCTTCGCTGTGGCTGGGGCGGACCATCATCGCCTCGGCCGGCAATGTCGCTGACCTCGCTCGCCAGCGTCGACCGGGCCTCAAGCACAGCGCCCTGGACCTGGCCCGGCAGGCCGCCAGTGGCGTGGGTAGCGAGACCCGGCTGTTCGAGATCGATACGGGCGAGCACTGGTTCAACCCGCAATTGCCGTTGCAGATCGTTTCGCCGGGGAATGGGGAAACCTTCAAGCCTTGGCAGATTGTTTTGTTGATTGACGACAACCACGAAGAAGTCGCCTGACACGGTAAGGACACCTATGCCAGAAGGGATTGCCGTATCGCGCTTTCGCGGCGTGCAGGACGCTCCGCTGACCAACGCCTTTCGCGAGGCGTGGCAGGAGTGGTTGGCAGCCTGGAACGAGCTGGACAAGCGCGCCGAAGACACCGGGCAATTGCTCGAACAGGTGGTCGAGCTGTCCACCTCCGCGACCCGCCGCCTGTGGCGCACCGCGTTCGCCAGCGTCGGCGACTCGGCGCCTTTGCAGATCAAGGCGATGGTCTATGCCTTTGTCGCGCTGGTGGACGAAACCCTGCTGTTCGCCGACTGGCCGGGCCAGCCCGAATGGCAGGAGCGGCCGCTGGAGTTGCGTCTGTATTCCAGCCGCCAGGCGGGTGACCGGGTGCCGGTGGAAATCAAGCGCCTGCTCGACGAACAAGCCCCCACCAGCCGCGACCTCGGCAACGTTTACCTGTTGTGCCTGATCCTCGGTTTCCACGGCCGCCTGCGCGGCCCCGGCGGCGAAGCGCTGCATGCCAAATGGCGGCATGCGCTGTTCAACCTGACCCGCCAGCGTGATCCGGATTACGCCAACGTCAGTGCCTTGCTGGCCGAGCCGGCCAGTGTGGTGCCGCAGCAGTTGCCGGTGCGCGAGTCGATGCCCGATGGCCTGCGTCTTGGCCTGCTGGTGCTGGGCATCACCCTGTTGCTGATCGGTGTCGGCCATCTGTTCTGGCGTGATATCGGCGACGAGCTGTCGCCGGTGCTGCACCTGGCAACACCCTTCCAGGTCCAGGAGCCAACTTCATGAGCCTGTCGACGCTGGGTTGGGTGATCGGCATCGTCGTCATCCTGCTGCTTCTGGTACTGCTGGTGGTCTGGCTGCGCAACCGCAATGGCGCCGCCGTGCGCAGCTTCTATTTTGCCGTGCGCCAGATGGAGCACGATCAGGGCGTCGGCGGGCGCTATCAGGCACCGTGGATGCTGATGCTCGGTGACGAGGTGCAGGGCGCGCAGTTGTGCGCGAGCTGGAACCTCAATGCCATCGACAAGCCGGCCTGGTTCGGGCGCTGGTGGTCCGATCCGTCCGGCGCGGTGCTGGTGGTGCCGCAATCGGTGTTCCTGCCCGGTGAGGGCATGAAGCAGGCCGGTGGCTGGTGGACCCTGCTCGGCCTGTTGCTGCGGCTGCGTTCGCGTCGGCCGCTGGACGGCGTGATCTGGACTGTCGCCGCCGCCGACCTGCTGGATGCCGACCGCGCCGCGACCCTGGGCCTGGACGCTCGGCGCCGCTTCATCGACCTGCTGCACCGGCTGGGCATGAGCCTGCCGGTGTATGTGGTGATCACCGGCATGGAGGCCGTGCCGGGCTTCCAGGAACTGGCCAATGCCCTGCCGGAAGAAACCCGTCGGCAGATGCTGGGCTGGTCGTCGCCGTATGCCGCCGATGCGACCTGGCAGTCGCAGTGGACCGAAGACGCCATGCAGCAGGTCAGCCAGGCGCTGTCCGAGGCGATCATCCAGATGGGCACCCTGTCCGGTGAATTGCACGATGACCTCGACGCGCTGCCGCAGCGCATCGATGGCCTGCGCCGCAACCTGCAGATGCTGTTGTGGCCGGTGTTCCAGGGCAATACCCACGGCGAGGCACCGGTTCTGCGCGGGCTGTACTTCACCGGGGCCCAGGCGTTCCAGGGCAATGCCGAGGCGTTGACCGCGCTGGATCAGCCGCTGCAGGAAAACGTCTTCGCCCATGGCCTCTGGCAGCAACGGATCAACGCCGAGCGCGGCCTGGCCCAACCGATCCCGCGGCTGCTGCAACTGCGCCAGCGTTGGCAGCGGGTCGTCGCGATCGGTGCGGCGGTAGTGGGGCTGGTCTGGGTGCTGGCGATGGCCTGGGTCTGGAACGACTCGGTACGCGATGCCGGCGAGTTGTCGCGGCTGTTGCAGAACGCGCAGAACGATTACGTCGCCCTCAGCGACGACAGCCACCGCAAGGAGCTGACCCGGCACAACGTGCAGAGCTTCTGGACCGTGCTGGAGCGCGCACCGCGCTGGCATTTCACCTCGCTGGCGTATCCGACCTCATGGTTCTCCTCGCTGGATGACCGTCTGGACCAGGTGTTGCAGCACACGTCCATGAGCCATATGCGTCAGCCGATCCACGACCTGTTGCAGGCTGACCTGAACGATGTCCTGGCGATCAACGACAACAGTCGCCGCAGTTCGGCGCAGGACGGCGATCCGGCGCAATGGCCGAGCTACCTCAAGGCCCGCGAACTGGTGCAGAAGGTCAACCGCCTGGAGCAGGCCGCCAGCCTCTACACCCAGGCCCTGGCCAACCCGAAAACCCCGCTCGACCAGTTGATCCCGCTGAGCAATCAGACCCTGGACCTCAACCTGAATGCCGGAACCCTGCCGCGCGAAGGGTTCTACAACCGTCTGCTGGTGGCGCAGGGCATTTCGCCGCTCAAGCCGCTGGACCTGTCGCTGCACCGCAGCACCATCACCGCCAATTTCAACCAGTTGATGGAAAGCTGGCTGGGCCATTACTTCCGCACCGACGGCTTCATCAGCTCGGCCGGTTACCTCAAGCTCTACCTTGACCGCCTGGAGGCCGGTGCGCCGCAGACCCTCAAGGAACTGGAGCACATGGACGCGCTGATCGAGGACCTGCAAGCCTCCATCGACCTGACCAACTCCAACTGGAGCCGCGGCAAGGGCCAGGACCTGGTCGCCGGCTACAGCGATCTGCTCGCGCAAGTGCGCCAGAGCAAGGTGCTGGGCCCAGCGGTGGCCGAGGAAATCGAGCGTCGCGCCGAGCAGATGCAGTTCCATTTCAAGGAGCAGTGGGTGGCGCAGGGCGCGTCGAGCAAAAGCCTGATGGTGCAGACCACCACCGGGCAACTGGCCTTGCAGGAACGCATCATCCACCTGCACAGCGCGATCAACCTGCTGCTCAAGCGCGACTTCGTTGCCCGTGCCCTGCGTGAGGACGGAACGGGCGACAGCGATCAGTTGAGCCATGTCGACAGCGAAGGCCTGCGCCTGGCCCAGAGTTACTACGAGAGCTACAAGACATACGCCCATGAGTCGATGGCGGGCATCCCGCCGGTGTACCGCAACGCCTTGCTCAAGACCGCCGAAAACACCGCCGCCGATGCCATGTGGCTGAGCCTCAACCGGCAGACCCCGCTGAGCGAACTGGAAAGCCTGCCGTCGTTCCAGGTCCGCACCGACCAGGCCGTGGCGGTACACCGTGCGCTGATGCAGTTGCAGCGACCGGAGCTGGCCGGCGGCTTGCAGACCGCGCTGAACCAGAGCGCGCTGGCCGATGTGGCGCAAGCCATCGAGGAAGTGTTTCAGCAACCGGTGTTCCGTGACCGTGCCGACATCAACCAGTGGGACGGCACGAAGGACTTCGGTCTGCGACTGTTCCGCGCGGTCGATGCGCAAGACCTGAAGAGCAGCCTCGACCAGCAGTTCGGCGTCATCACGGTGATTACCGAGCAGGCCGCGCCGGCGCTGGAATGGCTGATGACCCAGTTGCCCAACCTCAACCTGAGCGAGTCGGAACTGGTCACGCGCTTTCATTCGCTGGGCGAGGAGATGACCAAGTACAAGGCGCAGAACCCGTCCAGTTCGCCCGCGTTGATCACCCAATTGATCGTTCGCGACTTCAACGACATGGACCAGAGCAGTTGCCTGAAAATCCTGCTCTCGGCCAATGCGCCGCATGCCACCGGGCAACTGACCCAGCGCTGGATCAGCCTGCAGCAGAACGCTTTGCAGCGCTGCCAGTTTTTGCAGCGCCAGGCGGTGTCCAGTGCCTGGAACGAGCTGGCCGGCTACTTCAACCAGTACCTGGCCGGGCGTTTCCCGTTCGCTACCGATCAGCGCGCACCGGACGCCGACCCGGCGCGGGTGCAGTACTTCCTGACCCTGATCGACAACCGCTTGCCCCAGGCCCGCGACGGCCTCGGCCTGTTGGCTTCCCGCGATCGCGCCGCCGCCAGCGAGTTCCTCGACCGCGTGGCGCGGGCGCGGCCGTGGCTCGGCGCCATGCTGGTGCGGGATAACGCCGGGCTGTCCGGGATCGACATGGAAGTGCGCTGGCGCACCGACCGCGACAGCGAGCGCGGCGCCGATCAGGTCATCACCTGGGCGCTGGGCGCGGGTAATCGCGAGATCGTCCACCCTGGCGAGGATCAAGTGCTGCACTGGAGCGTTGGCCAGCCGTTAAGCCTGCGCCTGCGTTGGGCGCGAGACGGCACCCAGCGACCGGTCAACGATCCTTCGCAACAGCAACTGCATGTCAGCGGCCTGGAAGCCGAATGGCAGTACCAGGGCCCTTGGGCGCTGCTGCGCCTGATCAGCGCCCACAGCTCCATGCTGCGCCAGCCGAACGTCGACTACACCGAGTTCCCGCTGAGCCTGGAAGTGCCGGTGCACGCTCAGCCTGAGGAAGAGAACCAGACCCTGATGTTCCTGCGCCTGTCGCTGATGAGCCAGGGCGGCAAGGCGCCGTTGTCCATTCACCCGTTGCCGGTCCAGGCACCGCTTTCACCGTTCGGCTACGCGCCGCGTTCGGTGGCTGATACAGGAGATTACCCATGACCTCACCCGGCTTTTCCCAGCGGGTCGGCCAGTTGCTCGAACCCATTTCCGCCGAGTCGCCGTGTGGCCCCAGCCTGACCTATGACGCGGTCTTCGCCGTGATGCGAGAAATGCGCCGAGAAGAAGACACCACGTTGCCCACCGGCGTCTGGTCCACCAACGAGGTCAAACGCGCCGATTGGGCCGGCCTTGAGCGGCAGGCCACCCAGGTGTTGCGTGAGCGCAGCAAAGACCTGATGGTCGCCGCCTGGCTCGGCGAAGCCTGGTTGCACCGCGAAGGCATGGCCGGCGTGGTCAACGCCCTGGCGTTGCTGGGCGGGCTGTGCGAGCGCTACCCCGACGAGGTGCATCCGCTGGTCGAGAACGGCGACGTGGACTGGCGTGCCGCGCCACTGGAATGGGTGGCGACGCGCTACAAAGAGGTGCTGTTGTCGCGCCTGCAACTGCTGCCGCAGACGCCGGGCGATGTCGAACGCTTCAGCCTGCAAGACTGGCAACAGATGAAGCTTCGCCAGGTCCAGGTCAACGACAGCAAACCGGCTAAGGTCGCCGCCGAGGCGGCCCATGCGTTGCAGAAGAAAATCAGCGAGCAGGTGCGCCTCACGCCCCTGAGCTGGTGGCAGCAAGGGCTGCTGGCGGTGCAGAACGGACAGGCGCAACTGTTGCTGCTCGATGGCTGGTGCGACCGTCACCTGGGCGATTCCGCGCCGGCTTTCGCGCAATTGCGCACGGTCCTGCAGACGCTGGAAACCCTGCTTAAAGAATTCGTCGCCCTGCATCCGCCGCAGGTTGTTCCTGTCGAAACCCCCGAGCCACAACCGGAGAGCCCACCGACGATGGATGCCCCCGTCACTGAAACCCGCCTGCCGTCCACCGAACCCCGTACCCGTGATGAAGCCTATCGGCAGTTGCTGGTGATCGCGGATTACCTGGCCCGCACCGAACCCCACAGCCCGGTGCCGTACCTGATTCGCCGGGGCGTGGAGTGGGGGAACAAGCCGTTGCGGGAATTGCTGGGGGAATTGATCAGTTCCGATGCCGAGGCGCGGCGGTTGTGGACCTTGATGGGGGTTTTGTAGGGGGGGGCAGACGCGGCCTATCGCGAGCAAGCTCGCTCCTACAAGGGGTGTGCGATGTGTAGGTCCG